>SYIT01000060.1 GCA_005798685.1 Actinomycetota bacterium
AGCACCGTCTGGTCGGTCGGGCACCAGTTGACGTGCGCCTGCTGGCGGTAGGCGAGGCCGGCCTTGAAGAGTTCGTTGAAGATCCACTGCGTCCAGCGGTAGTAATCCGGCTCGCAGGTTGCCAGCTCGCGCGACCAGTCGATCGAGATTCCCCAGCGGCGGAACTGGCGCTGGAACTCGGCGATCGCAGCCGCGGTTGATACGCGCGGCGCCTGTCCCGTCTTTATCGCGTGGTTTTCGGCGGGCAGTCCGAAGGCGTCGTAGCCCATCGGGTGGAGCACGCGCTTACCGTTGCGGCGCTTGAAGTGAGCGACCGCGTCACCGACGGAGTAGACCTTGAGGTGCCCGATGTGCGGCTCGCCGCTCGGATAGGGCAGCATTTCGAGCACGTACTCGTTCTCTGCGTCGATCGCCTCACCCGGCGCCGGGTTGGCTACCTGCCAGGTGCCCTCCTCCTCCCACAGCTGCTGCCAGCGCGGCTCTATCTGCTGTGGGTCGTACTTCTGCTCGCTCATCGTTACTGAGCAAGATACTTGCCGCCGCAGGCGACCGGCGATCGCCCGGCGCCGCTACACTGTCGCCTCACTTGGGGCTGTAGCTCAGCTGGGAGAGCGCCGCCATGGCATGGCGGAGGTCAGGGGTTCGAGCCCCCTCAGCTCCATTGACCGGTCCACCCGCACACTCTGGTTGGTTTAGTCTCACCTGAGTGCGGGGCAACCGGGCACTTTTAGCAGCGCTGATCAGCATGCGCATTGCCCCAGCGGCAGGCGTGACCGTTCTAGCGGTTGCGATCCCGCAGCTGGAGACCGAGTTCTCAGCCGCAACCGGTGCTCTCGATGCCACAGCAGCCATCTATGCGCTGGTTTACGCCGCGCTGTCACTTTATGCGGGGAGGTTAGGAGACCGAATTGGAGCCCTACGGACACTGTTGTATGGGTCAGCCTTCTTCGTCTTGGGATCGGTCGTCGTGGCAGGCTCTGGCTCAGTCCCCCAGCTGGCCGTAGGTAGAGTCCTGCAAGGGATTGGCGCCGCAGGCATTGCCCCGAGCGTCTACCACTTGCTAAAAGTCGTCTCGAGCGAGAACGCCTTGTCGCTAGTTCTAGCGATCCAGGCCTCTGTGATCGCTATCGGCGTTGCCGTTGGACCACTCTTAGCCGCCTGGTTCGTTCAGTACTCAAGCTGGCGCCTTGTTTTTTTGGTGCTTCTTGTTTTTGTGATTGTGCCGCTGATCGTCGTGGGGCGGATAAAGCCCGCCGAGGAGTTCAAATCCATCCTGCCGGCGCAGCGCCTATTTGTGCCTGGCACGATTCGGTGGCTATTCGCCGTCGCACTGGTCCAAGGGACTTTCATCGGCGGTTTTTATGCTCAACAGTCGTTTTTGCAAGAGACCCTAGGCGTCAGTCCAACCGTCGGCGGGTCAGTACTGATCCCGACTGTCGCCGCATTCGTGATCGGGACAGTCGTAGGGACAAAACTCGCCGCGCGCGCGAACGATCTCCGAACGTCCATCCTCGGATTTTTTGGTACAGCAATCGCGTTCCTACTGCTTGCCCTAGCGGTCGCTCAGCAGGCCGAGAGCGCAGTGATCGCATGCGACCTGATCGCAGGTTTTTTCATCGGAATAGCCACACCGCGTTTGCACCACCTGATCCTTACGAATGTGCCTAGCGCTCAAGTTGGCGCAGCCTCCGGCGGCATCGTTTTTGCAACGCACAGCGGCGAGGGTCTCGGGATTATTCTTTTCGCGGGGATCGCTTCTATCGCAGGTGACGCACTCTCAGCCGTCGCCACCTGTGCAACTATGCTCGCAATGGGAGCCGCCCTTTTGCGTTCGCTCCGCCTGACGAGGGGTGGCTGAATTGCCGCGGCCTTACGTGGTCACCGGAACAAATGCGGTAGGAAAAGACACCGTACTCGAAGCGCTAGTGGCTCGGGGCAATATCGAGGCAATGACCGAACCAATTAACTGGCTTGCCGCTCAACACGAGCGGTATGAAATGTTGGTCCTGGCGAACTTGGGTTGGTTTACGTCGCAGCGCCTTCATCTCATGGCCCAAGCGAACGAGTGGGGGCTCAGGGTCACTGGTCGTTCGCTACTAAAGTCCTTACCAGTTGCCTCATTGATGCGGACCTTTGCCGACGAATGCCTTAAGGTCATGGTTGGTCAGTACGGACAGGCCTTGAACGCCTCTTCGCCCGTGATCTTGAACCGCGGGGTGCCGGATCTAGATCCGTGGATGTATGGCAAAGGACTTTTCCCTCCGGCGGCCTACCCAGAGACGGTCGCTCGCTATCGATATGCAGAGCCGATCTTCTTGCTTGAGCAGCTTCCGATGAGCGCATTTCCCGGGGGGAAGTGGCCGAGGGAGATTCCTAGCTGGTACTCCCGACAGCAACAGCGGCAGAAACAGTACAGAGATTGCTATTCCAAGCTGGGCTACAAGGTTGTAAGCGTTCCGCCGGTTTCGGTGGAAGCACGATGTCACCTGATCGAGAGTTACGTACTCCGCTAGAGACGACGAACCACCTGCCTTCAGTGCTGATCTTGCCCGAACTACTCTGCTTCTCGAAAAGGTTGACTAGCCTGGCCGGCTCGGGTTGATTGCCGGAACCGGCCAGTATTCAAGTGAGAAAGCCGCCTATTTCACTTCGCGCAGAACGCCTGTTTCAACTTCGTAGACGAAGCCGCGCACGTTGTCCTTGAGAGGGATGAACGGGCTGGCGTGGACGCGGGCCAGCGACTGGCGGACGTCCTCGTCGACGTCGGAGAACGACTCCGCTGCCCACTCCGGCTTGATTCCAGTGTCAGCTTGAATCGCGGCTTTGAAGTCGTCGTCGGTGAAGGTCAGCATTCCGCAATCGGTGTGGTGGATCAGAATGATCTCCTCGGTGCCGAGGAGCCGCTGCGAAATTGCCAGTGAGCGAACCTCGTCGTCGGTGATCACGCCACCGGCGTTGCTGATCAAGTGCGCGTCGCCCTCTTCCAGCCCGAGCAACCCGTAGACGTGAAGGCGCGCGTCCATGCAGGCGACGATCGCGATCTTCCGTGCCGGGGGCATCGGCAGGTGGCCTTTCTCGAAGGTCTCTGTGTACTGCTGGGCGTTCGCCAGCAGCTCGTCGGTGACAGTCATTTTCAGCTTCTTCCTCTCGGTTGCGGGACCAAGCTGGCCCCTGATTAAAGAGAAAGTAGCAATACTTGATCGGGTTTGCTAGGTATTGGCACAAAGGCGCCCTAATCAAAGCTCACGAGGGTCGAAACGGGAAGCCCGGATAGCGCCTTGCGCCCATCGAGCGCGGAGATCTCACAGACAAACGATGCGCCGACCGGCGTCGCGCCGGCGCGGGTCATCAGCTCAACGAGCGCGGCCGCCGTTCCCCCTGTGGCAAGCAGGTCGTCATGGACGAGTATGCGGGCGCCATCGAGCCCGTGGTCATGAATGTGGAGCTGCTCAACCCCGTATTCGAGCGCGTACTCGGCCGAGCTGGTCTCCGGCGGCAGCTTGTTTGGTTTGCGCGCGGGAATGAAGCCTGCGCCAAGAGCGACCGCCAGCTCCGGGCCGAAGAGAAAACCGCGGGCCTCGGCTGCGACCACGTAGTCGACATCACCGACGAGATCGTGTGAGGCGGCAACGAGCTCGGCCGTTGTTCGCGCAAGCAGCTCGGCGTTGCGCATCACCGGGCCGATGTCATAGAAAAGAACGCCCGGCTTCGGCCAGTCGGGGGTCGTCGCAAAATCCTCAGGGCGAAGCGTCGTCACTGCAAACCCTGATCTGACTCTTCTTCGCCACCGCTGATCTCGCGCCTGGGAAGATCACCCCAGAGCGCTTCCAGCCGGTAGTACTCGCGCGTCGCCGGCGTGAATACGTGGACGACGACGTCGCCGTAATCGAGTAGCACCCAGTTCGATTCAGCTAGGCCTTCAACGTGGCTCGGAAGGACCGAGTGATCATTCTTCATCCCCTGATGGATCGCGTCGTGGATCGCTTTTACCTGGCGGTCGCTGCGGCCGCTCGCGATTATGAAAGCGTCGGTGAACGCAGACGCGCCGCTGAGGTCGAGAACCACGAGGTCAACGGCTTTAGGACCCTGCGCGTATCCGCCGATCAGCTCGACCATCTCTGCCGTCGCCATCGGCCTGGCGGTGGCGCTCATAGGTACCAGCCCTCGCTCTCGATTAGCTGCGCGACCGTTGCTGGCATCAGATACTGGGTTGACCGGCCGGCTGCGATCCGCTCGCGAACCATTGTCGAAGAGATGTCTACGCGCGTCATCGTCACCGCCGTCACGTCGCTGCCGGGAAAACCGGCGCTCAGCTCCTCAGCCAGCAGCAGCTCTGATTCGCCTTCACGCGAAACAACTGCTAGCCGTGCCAGATCAAGCACCTCGGCAGGCTCACGCCAGCTGGGGAACTGCGCGGCCACATCATTGCCAATAATCAGCGTGAGCTGGGCATCGGGGTTGCTCTCGCGCCAGCTGCGAAGCGTCTCAATGCTGTAGCTCGTGCCGCCGCGCTCGACTTCGATTGCGCTCACCGCGAGTCGAGCGTTACCAGCCACGGCAGCTTCGCAGAGCGCTAGGCGCGCCAGCGGGCCAGGGTCGCTTGGCATCTGATAATCGGTCGGCGTATGCAGCGGAACAAGGATGACTTCGTCGAGTTGGAGCTGTTCGGCGGCCTCCTGCGCGCAGATCAGGTGCCCAAAGTGCGGCGGATTAAAGCTGCCTCCAAGGAGCCCAACCTTGCTCATCCCCTCACGTGCCCGTCGCCGCTAATCACGTATTTGAAGGTGCAGAGCTCGCGCAGCCCAATCGGCCCGCGGGCATGGAGCTTCTGCGTCGAGTTGCCGATCTCTGCACCCATTCCGAACTCCGCCCCGTCGGTGAAGCGGGTCGAGGCGTTGACGTAGACGCAGGCCGCGTCAACGGCAAGTTCGAACGAGCGGGCGGCGTCATCGTCGTCGGTGATAATCGCCTCCGAGTGACCGCTGCCGTAGCGCGTGATGTGCTCGATCGCCTGATCGACCGAGTCGACAACCTTGACCGCGAGGATCAGATCAAGAAACTCGGTTCGCCAGTCCGCTTCGCTGGCATCAACGAGCGCGGTCGCGCGCGCCTCTCCAGCAAACTCCCTCGCCGCTTTGTCGGCGCGCACTTCAACACCGGCCTCGATCATTCGGTCGACGATCAGCGGCACGAACTCGTCCGCCACGTCGCGGTGAATCAGAAGCGTCTCGGCCGCGTTGCAAACGCCTGGCCGTTGAATCTTTGCGTTGAGCGCAATCGCCGCGGCCTGCTGAAGGTCGGCGGCGCGGTCAACATAGACGTGGCAGTTGCCTGACGCGGCGTAGAGAACGGGAATTGTTGCGACCTGCTCAAGCGCCGCCTTCAGCCCCTCGCCACCGCGCGGCACGATTAGATCGACGACGCCCTGCTGCGTGGCGAGCTCGGCGAGCTGATCGCGGCCACCGCCGACGAGCGTGATCACGGCGCGTGGCAGGCCAACCGAGTCGGCGGCGTCGGCGGCGATCTCAACCATCATCGCGTTTGAGTGTTCAGCGCTGCCGGAGCCGCGCAGCAGGCAGGCGTTGCCCGATTTAAGGCAGAGCGCCGATGCATCGATCGTCACGTTCGGGCGCGCTTCATAGACGACGGCGACAACGCCGAGTGGCACTCGCAGCTTGCGAAGCTCGAGCCCGTTGTCGAGCTTGCGCTCTTCGATTAGCTCGCCGACCGGATCATCGAGCGCTGCCAGATCACGCGCTCCGGCGGCAATCGCGGCAATTCGATCCGGATCCAAGAGCAACCTGTCCAGCAAAGCCGCCGAAAGCCCGGCAGCCTCGCCTGCCGCCAGATCGAGCGCGTTCGCCTCAATCAGCTGGTCGGAGCGCACCTCCAGCGACGTGGCTAGGGCGTTTAGTGCGGCGTCCTTGACTTCGCGCGGTGCCCGCGCCAAGACCGGCGCAGCGACCTTCGCTGCGGCGCATAGCTCGGAGACGCTGATCTGTTCGGTTGCCATCAGCAGAGAGTAGTCAGCGGCAGCAGTGAACGCAGAGCTAACCAAGGGCGAGATAATCGCGATGGACGGCAGCTTCAGGCGAGCGCCCGAGGATCCGTTCTACCTCTTCTGAGCCAAGCCCGGCCACCTTGCCGAGCTCATCGGCGGAGTAGTTGCAAATCCCCTTGCCAATCAGCCCGCTTGCGCCGTGCAGCTCGACCGCGTCGCCGGGCTCAAAGTCGCCTTCAACGGCCGTGATTCCAACCGCCAGCAGCGAAGCGCCGGCCTCGCGCAGCGCGCGCTCGGCGCCGGCATCGACGGTCACTGCGCCACGCGTTGGCTTTGCATAGCGAAGCCACAGCTCAAAGCTTGAGTAGCGATCCTCCTGCGCGTCGAACCGCGTACCTTCGCTCTCGCCGCTGAGCGCCCGCGCCAGCGCACCCTCGCGAATACCGCTGGCCACAGTTGTGGGGATCCCTGCGGCGGTAGCCATCTCGGCGGCAACAACCTTTGAGCGCATTCCACCCGAGCCGAGACCCGAGGGAGCCTGCCCGATCTGATATTCGGTGAGCTGCGAAGGATGGCTGACCTGATCAACGAGCGGGGCGGAGGGATCGATCCGGGGATCGGCTTGATGGAGGCCCTCTTGATTGGTCAGAAGAACGAGACGATCGGCGCCAACCATGATCGCTACCTGTGCAGCGAGAAAGTCATTGTCGCCGAATGAAATCTCCTCGGTTGCCGTCGTGTCG
>SYIT01000061.1 GCA_005798685.1 Actinomycetota bacterium
AGTGGTCGCTGAGGATTCAGCAGCTGATGGCCTATGAGACCGACCTGCTCGAGTACCCCGACATCTTTGAGGGCTCAGTTGTGATGGACGGACTCGTTGATGAGCTGCTTACCGGCGCCCGCGCTGAGATTGAGCTCGTCGCAGGTCAGGGCGGAGCTGTTGAAGCGGTCGAATACATGAAGGGCGCGCTAGTTGACAGCCATCGCCAGCGGGTGCGGCGGATTGAAAGCGGCGAGCAGACCGTCGTCGGCCTCAACAGCTTCACGGAGACCGAAGAGTCGCCGCTGATGGCCGGCGGCGATGGTGGGATCATGACCGTTGACCCAGCGCTTGAGGCCGAGCAGGCTGAGGCCGTCCGCGCTTGGCGCGCGCAGCGTGACGCCGGCGCCGCCGAGGCCGCAATCGCTGAGCTAACGCGCGTAGCCGCTGACGAGAGCGAGAACATCATGCCCGCAACAATCGCTGCCGCAAAAGCGGGAGTAACTACCGGCGAGTGGGCCGCCGCGCTGCGCAGCAGCTTTGGCGAGTACCGCGCGCCGACCGGGGTCAGCGGTGCCGTTAGCGGCGGAGCCGACGACGAGTCGCTGGCGGCGCTGCGCGAGGAGGTAAACCGCGTCAGCGAGGCGCTCGGCCGCAGAATCAAGATCCTCGTCGGCAAGCCGGGCCTCGACGGCCACTCGAACGGCGCCGAACAGATTGCGGTCCGCGCCCGTGACGCGGGGATGGAGGTCGTCTACGAAGGCATTCGCCTCAGCCCCGAGCAGATCGCGACCAGCGCGATGCAGGAGGACGTCGACGTCGTTGGCCTTTCGATCCTCTCCGGCTCGCACCGCGATCTGATCCCAGCAGTGATCAACGACATGGCTGAATTGGGCGTTGACGCTCCGGTTGTCGTCGGCGGAATCATCCCCGACGCCGACCTCGCCGAGCTGACGGCGGCCGGCGTGGCTGGCGTCTACACGCCGAAGGATTTTGAGATCACTTCGATCATCGGCGACATCGTCAGGCTCGTCGCCGAGCGCAACGGGATCAGCGCCGCCGCATGATCCATTCACACCCCGTTCAACTGGCGGCAATGATCGCTGCATTCACATTCGGCACTTTGATCGCACTTCTGCTTGGCGCCGCGAGCCTCGGAATCGCCCTTACTTTCGGGCAAATCGCCTTCGCAGCGACGCTTGTCTGGGTGCTGCTGAAGGGCTGAAGCGGGTCACCGGTTGAGCGCAGACTGGCCGGTCTTTCGGCCGACTGCAGGATTCTTGGTAACAAGCCGGTAACCTAGTAGGCTCAGTCCCTATCCGCGCAGGGTCTTTTGCCCGCGTTTCACCCGACTTAGGAGACCCTCCTTATGACCAGCATCAACACAACCCTCGCTTACCTCGACGCCGGCAGCGGCTCGATGATTATTCAGCTGCTGATCGGTGGCTTTGCCGCCGCGGGCGTTGCAATGAAGATGTACTGGAAGCGCATCAAAGGCATCTTCGGTCGCGGCGACGACAAAGCTTCAAGCGTGACGACGGCGGCAGCCGACGCGCCCGCCGAGCGCGAAACTCCGCAGTCCTGAATTGAGCAGCGAAGAGGCGGCTACCGAGCCAGCAGCAGCGTTGAAGTGGCCTGCGTGGTGGGTCCTCGGGCTACAGCTGGCTGCACTCTGGTCGCTCGGGCTGGTTCGCCCGCTCTTTGACGTACTTGCAAGCGACGAGGCATTCTTCGTCGCAAGAGGCAATGCCCCAAGCGACATTTTGATCTTCGCGATCGGGCTGACCTTCATTCCACCACTAGTGCTGACGCTTGTGGAGCTGGCTGTCAGCGCGGCGTCGAGCAAGGCCGCCAAGCATCTGCACGTGCTTTTCATAGCTCTGCTCGCGGCGCTGCTTGCAATGCAGTTCATCAAAGCGATCTTCGCTAGCGCGCTGCCAGTAATCGCAATCTCGCTGCTAATCGGCGCCCTCGTTGGCTGGGCTTTCCTGCGAACGGCGGGTATGCGCAGCTTCCTCACGGTGCTGACGCCGGCGCCCTTCATCTTCCTCGCGCTCTTCCTTTTCACGGCTCCTATTTCAAACATTTTGATGCCGAGCACCGAAGGCTCCGGCTCCTCTGACAACCCCGGCGAGTCGGGTAATTCGACCCCCGTTGTGTTGGTCATTTTTGACGAGCTGCCAAACGCCGTGCTGATGAACGCCGACACCTCGATCAACGCTGAGCGTTTTCCCAACTTTGCGAAGCTCGCAGCGACCTCAACTTGGTACAAGAACAACACCACCGTCAGCGACTCAACCTTCTCTGCCGTTCCGGCGATCCTTACCGGCAAAACGCCGCCGGACGATCTGCGCAAACTCTCCTCCGCGGAGGTCAATGAGCTCTACCGCGACAACATTTACACGATGCTCGCGGCCAGCCACAGAATTGGGAACGTTGAAGCGATCACGCACATCTGCCCGCCGGCTCTCTGTGCCCCAAAGCAAAGCGAAACTGCCGCTACGCGGCTACAGGCGCTCTACAGCGACCTTTCTGTCGTGACCGGCCGCACCGTGTTACCAAAGTCGCTCGCCGATCAGCTGCCCTCGATCGACGCTACCTACGGTGATTTCTCACCTGCGCAGGCGGCTGAGCTTGACAGCAACGATAAGAAGAACGCCAGCGCCAACGCGCGTTTTGAGAACACGCCGCCGATCGCCGAAGTGCCCGGCGCTGGAACCAACAACAACGGTCTGCGCCAGGTTGCTGGACTACAAAACTCGATCACCGGCGCCGGTAAACCACCGCTCTATGTAATGCACATGCTGATGCCGCATGTGCCTTGGCGCTTTGGCCCGACCGGCGACCAGTATTTCCCCAACGGCAGCGATGCCCCAGGCCTAGAAGGCGTCAACTGGACGACCAACGAATATCTCACCAACGTGGCTCTTCAACGCTTCATTCTGCAGACTCAGTACACCGACAAGATCGTCGCAAGCATCGTCGAGCGGATGAAAAAGGCCGGCATCTGGGACCGGTCGCTGTTCATCGTCACCGCCGATCACGGCGTCAGCTTCCGCCCTGGTGGCTCGCGCCGGCCGGTAACAGAAGCGACTCTCGCTGAAATCGCAAACCAGCCGATGTTCGTCAAATACCCAGGCCAGACGAAAGGCATCGTCAGCACTGCCCCGACGCGCAACGTCGACGTCGCACCAACGATCGCCGCCGTCACGAAGACCGGTCAGAACCTCAAGTTTGATGGCGTGCCCTTCAATGACCCACAGCCAACGAGCGAAGTGGCGGTCCGCAACGGGCGCCGAGCTGCGCGAGTGACGGCCCCATCGGCAGATCTGATGGCGCGGCGCGACCAGTTGGCGCGCGAATGGTCTGCAACCTTCCCCAGCGGCCAAGATGCGCTCTACCGGCTCGGACCCAATCCGAACTTGATCGGCCAGCGGGTTTCTGCGCTTGGGAAGACAACCACGAGCGCCCGCGCGACGGTCAAGTTCGGCAACCTCTATTCGAATATCCCGCACAAAAGCGCCGTCGTGCAGATCTACTTCGTCGGCAATACCTCGGGGCTGGCGCCGGGCACGCCACTAGCCGCCGCAGTCGACGGCAAGATCGTCGCCGTCGGAGAGGCCTACAACACTCCTGGCGGTGGGGCTTTCGGCATCGTTCTGCCACCGCAGAGCCTGCGTGGCAGCAGCGCCAAAGTTTCGCTTTACTCAGTTTCAGGCGGCTCGACGCTCGCGCCGCTAGCCAGCGCTGGCCGCTTGCCCCCAGCTGCTGGCGCAGATACTTTCTGGAGCGATGGCTGAAAAGAGCTCAACGACAATCGACCGCGCCCGACTCGGCGCGCTACTAGCGCGCGAGCTCGAAGGGTTTGCTGCCAACCACCAGCGCTCGCGCGACCTCTACGAGCGGGCGCAGGGTTCGCTCGTCGGCGGCGTGCCAATGCCGTGGATGATGCGCTGGGCGGGCGGCCACCCGGTCTTCGCCGCTGAGGGGCGTGACGCGCGGATCATTGACGTTGACGGAAACGAGTACATCGACCTTGCGCTCGGCGACAGCGGCGCGATGGCCGGCCATTCGCCCGCTGCCACCGCCGCTGCAGTCGCCGCTCAGGGAGCCAACGGAATCACGATGATGCTGCCGACCGAGGGTGCCGTCTGGGTTGGTGAGGAACTTTCGCGCCGCTTCAAGCTTGGCCATTGGCTGTTCACGCTCTCGGCAACCGACGCCAACCGGGCGGCGCTTCGCGTTGCCCGCCAGATCACAGGCAGGCCGAAGGTGCTGGTCTACAACTACTGCTATCACGGCTCGGTCGATGAGGCTTTCGCTGTCAGCAGCGGCGGCGTTACCACTGCGCGTGAAGGCAACGTCGGCGCGCCCGTTGAGCTTGCTGCCACGACGGTCGCAGTTGAGTTCAACGATCTCGCTGCGCTGGAGGAGGCGCTGGCGACGGAGCAGATCGCGCTCGTGCTCGCCGAGCCGGCGATGACGAACATGGGGATCATCCTCCCCGACGATGGCTACATGGAGGCGCTGCGCGAGCTGACGCGCAAGCACGCCACGCTCTTGCTAATTGATGAGACGCACACCTTCTCCGCCGGCCCCGGCGGCTGCACCACGGCGTGGGATCTCGACCCTGACCTCGTAACGATCGGCAAGTCGATCGGCGGCGGAGTTCCCTGCGGCGCGCTCGGCGCCAGCGACAGCGTGCTCGAGCAGATGTTCGCTCAGGACGACGCCGACTACGAGGACACCGGCGGCATCGGCGGAACGCTCGCCGGCAATGCGCTCTCGAGCGCCGCGATGGCGGCGACGCTCTCCTCAACGCTGAACGAGGATTGCTTCGCTCATACGATCCCGCTCGCCGCGAGGCTTGCGGCCGGCGTGCAGCAGACGATCAACGCTTCCGGCCTGCCGTGGAACGTGACCCAGCTCGGCTGCCGCGCCGAATATCAGTTCCTGCCCCAGCCGGCACGTAACGGAACCGCAGCGCACGCCTCCCACGACACCGAGCTGGAGAACTTTCTCCACCTCCACGCCCTCAACCGTGGCGTGATGATCACGCCGTTCCACAACATGGCGCTAATTGCGCCGCAGACAACGGCGGCAGACGTTGACCGCCACAGCGAGCTCTTCGCTGAAGCCGTGAGTGAACTGGTCGCCTGATGGCGCGCGAGCGGGTCGGCTTCATTGGGCTGGGGATTATGGGCTCGCGGATGGCGGCGAACCTCGCTGCCGCCGGCTACGAGCTGACGGTTTGGAACCGCACTGCCGCGACGGCCGAAGCGTTTGCCGCCGAGCACGGCGTGAGCGTCGCAACAACCCCGGCCGAGCTGGCTGCGGTGAGTGACGTAGTGATCAAGATCGTCGTTGACGGAGAGCAGGTCGAAGAAATCCTCTTCGGCGAGCAGGGCATCGTCTCCGGGGCGCGAGCGGGAATGCTCTGCATCGACATGTCGACGATCTCGCCTGAGATGACGCGCAGCCTCGGCGAGCGGCTCGGAGAGCACGGGATCGCCTTCCTCGACGCCCCCGTCACCGGCTCATCCCCTAGAGCGCAGGCGGGAACGCTGACGATCATGGCAGGCGGCACTGAACCCGACCTTCAGCGCGCCGATCCAATCTTCGCCGTACTCGGAGCCAAGACGGTTCACTGCGGCGCGCTCGGGCAAGGGCAGACGATCAAGGTGATCACGAATGCGATCGCCGCCAGCAACTCAGCGGTACTGGCGCAGGCGCTGATAGTCGCCCGCGGCGCCGGCGTAGACCTCGCCGCCCTGACCGAAGTGATCGACGGTGGCGCGGCCGATTCACGGATGGCGCAGCTCAAACTCGAACCGATGATCGAGCGCCAGTACGACACGCTCTTCCGCCTCAATCACATGATCAAAGACGTTGACCAAGCGCTCGAGCTGGCGGCCGCAGAGGGAATCCCGTTCGACTACGCAGCCCAAACCCGAGAGCTGATGGCCGAAGCCTCGGCCGAGGGCTTCGGCGACGTTGACTTCGCCGCGCTCTACGAAGCACTGCAGGCCCGCGCTGACGCAGCGAAGTGAGTTACCGGGCAACCGGCGGCCAGCCGGTTATCCTCCCCGGGGTGGAGCGCGAGCAATTAGTTGACGGCCACGGCCGCAGCATCGGCGACGTGAGGATCTCGGTCACAGACCGTTGTAATTTCCGTTGCCAGTACTGCATGCCGGCCGACGGGCTGAAGTGGCTTGAGCGCTCGGCGGTGCTGGACTTCGAAGAGATCACGCGCGTCGTTGGCCTGCTGGCATCGATTGGGGTTGGCGACGTGCGCCTGACCGGCGGCGAGCCGCTGGTGCGCAAGGATTTCCCGAAGCTCGCTGGAATGCTCGCCGCGCTACCCGGCGTCGAAGATCTCTCAGTAACGACCAACGGCTTCCTGCTCGGCCGTGATGCGGAGGCGCTCGTTGCCGCTGGCGTCAACCGCTTCAACGTCTCGATCGACTCACTACAGCGGGACAAGTTCTATGAGCTGACGCGCCGCGACGCGCTTCCTCAGGTGCTCGGAGCGCTCGAAGCGCTCGCCGCTTTCCCCGAGGCCCACCCGATCAAAATCAACGCCGTCGCGATCCGCGGCTTCACCGAAGATGAGATTCCGGCCTTCGTCGAGTTTGCTCGCGACTTCCCGTTCGAGGTGCGTTTCATCGAGTTCATGCCGCTTGACGCCGACCACGCCTGGGAGCCGGCGAAGGTCCTCAGCGGCGCTGAGATCCTCGCCGCGATCAACGAGCTCCACCCGCTCGAAGAGCAGCCGCGCGAGCCGAGCGCCACCGCGAAGGTCTACAACTTCGCCGACGGCAAAGGGAAGATCGGCCTGATTAGTCCGGTCAGCGAGCCGTTCTGCTCTGACTGCAACCGCATTCGCTTGACCGCCGAGGGCAAGCTGCGCACCTGCCTCTTCTCGCTCCACGAAACCGACCTGCGCGGGCCGCTGCGTTCAGGCGCCAGCGACGATGAGCTAATTCAGATTATCCGTGATGCCGTTTGGCGCAAAGAGCTCAAGCACCACGTCGGCGAGCCGGGCTTTATTCAGCCTGCTCGGACGATGAGCGCAATCGGCGGCTGACCTCTTTTAGCTGCTCAAGGTCGTTGACGTTGAAGCTGGCCTCGACCGGCACCTCGACGAGCGTTGGCATCAATGCCATCACCTGCTCGGTCATTGGGCCGTCGGTGTCGAACTGCTCAAGTGGCGTCAGAGCTGCGGGCTCGTAGCGCGCCAGCAGTGGCTGCGGCCGCCCTGCGGCGCTGGCCAGAACGGCGACGCTTCCTTCGGCGTCAGCGCTAGCGACCACCGCAACGGTTTTGCTCGTCAGCAGCGGCAGGTCGCAGGCAATCACCACGACCGCCCTCCCCTGCGCCCGGCGCAGCGCCTCAATCACGCCGATTACTGGGTGGCGCGGCTCACCCGGTTCGGTCCACAGCTCGACACCGGAGCCAAGATCCTCGGGCAGCGCGCCGTCGCTCTTGGCGACGACGACGACCTGCTCCACGGCACCCAGCGCGGCCTCAAGTGGGTAACTGATCAGCGACCGGCCATCGAGCTGCGCGGTCGCCTTTTCGCCGCCGATCCGGCTGCCGCTGCCGCCGGCTAGCACCGCCGCCACGACGCCCTCTATCCGCTTCTCGCTCACGGCGCGAGCCTAGCCGCATAGAATGGCCTCCCGTGGAACCTGCCGTCGAAACAAATGCTTGGCTGCGCTGCTACCGCTGCTGGTCGACCTCGCTTGAGATTCAAGTCCATTACGAGGGCATCCACAAGATCGACCCACTCACAGGCGAACGCGCCGAGGTGATCGACGAGCTTCAAGAGGCCGTCGTTCAGTGCCTTGAGTGCATGCACGACCAGCCCCACCTAGCCTTCCGCGACGGCCGCGTTGAACCGATCGAGGACCGCTGGGAGCGGATGGTCACCGGCACGCCCTGGGTTGCCTCCTGCGCCGTCACCGTCAGCGCCAGTGACGTTGAGAGCTGCTCCGGCCCCGACGCCGGCGATGCGCTCTCCTACGCCGCCTTCGGCGACAACGGAACGCGCGAATTCTTCACCCACGTGCGCTACCACAAGCACGATGAGGATTCGATCACGATCCACCTGCTCGTGGAGCTTTACGCGCGCTCGATGGAAGAGGCAACCGAAGTGCTCAACGAGGCCACCCGCGGTTCGCTCACGATCTCCTCGCTGGCCGAGGAATCACGGCCGCCGGCTACCGGCGACCAGCCGCGCCACTGAATCTTCCCGCGCTGAACGCTCAGCCAGCGAGCCGCTGCTCAAGGGCCGCCAGCTCATCGCGCAGCGTGCTTGGCAGTGAGTCGCCAATGCTCTCGAGATGGCCACGAACCTGATCCATCTCAGCGGCAACTGCGGCCTTGTCAACGGTCAGCAGCGCCTCAAGGTCAGCGTCATCGATCTCGAGGCCGTCAAGGTTGAGTGAGCCCGGCGCCGGCACCAGCCCGATCGGCGTCTCTACCGCGTCCCCGTCACCGTCGCAGCGGCGGAAAATCCACTCCAGGACGCGGCTGTTCTCACCAAAGCCTGGCCAGATGAAGTGGCCGTCGTCGGCCTTGCGGAACCAGTTGACGTAGAAGATCTTCGGCAGCTTGTCGGCGTCTGCCTGCGCGCCGAGCTTCAGCCAGTGGCCGAAGTAATCGCCGACGTTGTAGCCGCAGAACGGCAGCATCGCCATTGGGTCGAAGCGGAGCTGGCCAACCGTGCCGGCGGCGGCGGCGGTCATCTCGGAGCTCATCGTTGCGCCAAGGAAGACGCCGTGGTTCCAGTCGAACGCCTCGCGAACCAGCGGCACAACGCTCGCGCGGCGGCCGCCGAAGAGGAAGGCGTCGATCGGCACGCCGGCCGGGTCCTGCCACTCGGGCGCAATCGCTGGGTCCTGCTCGGCCGGGCAGGCGAAGCGGGCGTTGGGGTGAGAGGACGGTGTCTGCGAACCCGGAGCCCAGTCGTTGCCGTGCCAGTCAATCAGGTGCTCGGGGGCCTCGTCGCTCATTCCTTCCCACCAGATATCGCCGTCGTCGGTTAGCGCGCAGTTGGTGAAGACGGTGTTTTTCTCAATCGAGGCGATTGCGTTTGGGTTCGTCTTCTCGCTCGTGCCGGGGGCAACGCCGAAGAAGCCGGCCTCCGGGTTGATCGCGTAAAGGCGCCCGTCGTCGCCGAACTTCATCCAAGCGATGTCATCGCCCACGGTCTCGACGCTCCAGCCTTCGAGCGTTGGGATCAGCATCGCGAGGTTGGTCTTGCCGCAGGCCGATGGGAAGGCGCCGCCGATGTACTTCACTCCCCCTTCAGGTGAGGTGAGCTTGAGGATCAGCATGTGCTCAGCCATCCAGCCTTCGTCGCGCGCCATCACCGAAGCGATCCGCAGCGCGAAGCACTTCTTGCCGAGCAGCGCGTTGCCGCCGTAGCCGGAGCCGTACGACCAAATCTCGCGCGTTTCTGGGAAGTGGACGATGTACTTCTCCGTGTTGCATGGCCACGAGACGTCCTCCACCCCTTCGTAGAGCGGCATGCCGACCGAGTGCAGGCACGGCACGAAGTGGCCGTCGGTGCCGATCTGTGCCAACGCCGCCGCGCCCATCCGCGTCATCACGCGCATCGAGGCGACGACGTAGGGCGAATCGGTTAGCTGCACGCCGATGTACGACTTGTCGGAGCCGAGCGGGCCCATGCTGAACGGCACCACGTACATCGTGCGGCCGGTCATTGAACCTTCGAAGAGCTGAACCAGCTTCGCGCGCATCACAGCCGGCGCTTCCCAGTTGTTGGTTGGACCGGCGTCGTGTTCATTTTGAGAGCAGATGTAGGTGCGGTCCTCAACGCGGGCGACGTCGTCCGGGTCGGACCAGGCGAGGTAAGAGTTGGGGCGCTTGGCGTCGCTCAGCTTGCGGAAGGTGCCGTGCTCGACGAGCAGCTGGCAGAGCCGCTCGTACTCCTCAGCCGAGCCGTCACACCAGACGACCTCGGCCGGCTTCGTCATCGCCGCAATCTTGAGAACCCATGCGACTAGCGCTGCGTGCTCCGTCGGAGCGGCTCTACCGGTCATTGAGTAAGCATTCTACGTGGCGGCTTCGCCGGGCTCACGGCGGGGCACCAGCACGAGCCGCTTGAACTCGGCGACCAGTACTCCGTCCTGATTAAAGACGCGGGTGTGAACCTTGACGACGCCGCGGTCGGGCTTGCTCCTCGATTCCTTCTTCTCCAAAACCTCTGTTTCGCAGAACAGCGTGTCGCCGTGAAAAACCGGGTTGGGGTGGCTTAGCTCCTCGGTGGCGAGGTTTGCGATCGCCTTGCCGGAGACGTCGCTAACGCTCATCCCAAGCGCCAGCGAATAGACGAGCGGCCCCACAACAACGTTGCGTTTCTGCTGCGATTCGGCGGCGTAAACGTTGTTGAGGTGCAGCGGGTGGTGGTTCATCGTGATCAGGCAGAAGAGGTGATCGTCTGACTCGGTCACCGTCTTGGCCGGCCAATGCTTGTAAACGTCACCTACCTCGAACTCTTCTAGATAGCGCCCGTACGGGTGGGCGCCGGAGCTCTCGCGCTCGCGTTGATCGGTCGTGAAGCCGGGTTCTGACATCTAGTCCGTCCATCTCCTGCGTCGCGGTTAGTAATCCGTCTCTATGGAGCCTGCCATACGAGCGAACAATTCGGCGCGACGTCCAATAACGTGGTGGCTATGAGACACCCAAGAGACTTCTTCAAGCCGCTCGCAATCGGCGCTCCGGACCCTGTAATGGAGATCCCGTTCACACCTTCGCGGATGATTCACTTCTTCGACCCGAGCAACGTGAAGATGGCAGCCAAGCTGCCGGAGATCGCCAAGCAGACCGACATTCTGCTCGGCAATCTTGAGGACGCCGTCTCGGTTGAGAAGAAGGAGCCGGCGCGCGCCGGCCTCGTTGAGATCGGCAAGAACATTGACCTTGGCTCAACCCAGCTTTGGACGCGCATCAACTCGCTTGAGTCGCCGTGGGTGCTCGACGACATCACGACGCTCGTTACTGAGATCGGTGACAAGCTCGACGTGATCATGGTGCCGAAGGTCGAGGGCGCCTGGGACATTCACTACATCGACCGCCTGCTCGCCCAGCTTGAGGCGAAGGCCGGTATCAAGCGGCCAATTCTGGTCCACGCATTGCTTGAGACGGCGCTCGGCGTTGCCAACGTTGAGGAGATCGCCTACGCCAGCCCGCGGATGCAAGGGATGAGCTTCGGCCCGGCCGACCTCGCCGCCTCACGGCGGATGAAGACGACCCGCGTCGGCGGCGGCCACCCCGGCTACCGCGTGATCGAAGATCCTCAAACCGATGATCTAGACGAGCAGCGCCCAAGCGCCCAGCAGGATCTTTGGCACTACTCGATTGCCCGCATGGTTGACGCCTGCGCCAGCGCCGGCATCCTCCCGTTCTACGGCCCGTTCGGTGACATCAAGGACGTTGTCGGCTGCGAGGCACAGTTCCGCTCGGCCTTCCTGATGGGCTGCGTTGGCGCCTGGTCACTGCACCCGGTGCAGATTGAGATCGCGAAGAAGGTCTTCTCGCCCGACCCTGATGAGGTGAAGTTCGCGCTGAAGGTGATCGAAGCGATCCCCGACGGGCGCGGCGTTCACATGATTGACGGCAAGATGCAGGACGACGCGACCTGGAAGCAGTGCAAGGTCATGGTTGACTTGGCGCGGATGGTGTCGGCCGACGATCCAGAGCTGGCAGCTTCATACGGGCTGTAAAAAGCGCCAGCAGCATCGTGAAGGCGGCGACGATAAAGAGCATCGCCCCTCCCTGCCACTTAAAGAAAAGCCCGGCAATCACGGCGCCAAGCGCGTAGGCGAGAACAACGCTGAAGCTGAGGACGACGATCCGCCGCGGGCGCTCGCCCGGAATCGCCGCTGAGCGCGCCGCGCTGCCGGCGGCGTCGAAGCCGCGCGCAACTAAATCGAGCGTGCCGTCGGTCAGCAGCCCGGTGACGAATGTCGTTCGAATCGCCCACGAGCCGACCTTCTGCAGCGCGCAGGTTTGGATCCCCATCGCCATTGCCAGCGCGGCGCCCGCCAGCAGCTCCGAGCCGCCGCCAGAGAGCCTGCCGTCGGCGACCTCGATGATCAGCGCGCCGAGCGCGATCAGTAGCGCCTCGACTCCCAGCACGGCCGGCAGCATCCGCTGGACGCCGCTGCGCGTGAGCCGCTCGATCAGCAGCGCCGCGGCTGCCAGGCCCACGATGAAGGCCGCCAGCGCAATCACGTATTCAAGCGTCGCGAAGCCGTCGCCGCGGGCGATCGCCAACCCAAGCAGCACCGTGTTGCCGGTCTGGTTGGCGACGAAGAGGCCGTCGAGCGAGAGGTAGGAAAGGCCGTCGCAGGCACCTGCGGTCAGCCCCAGTGCGACCGTTACGCCAACCAGCGCGCTGCCCTCTGTTCTCCCGGCTGACACGGCCGCAGCGTAGCCGCTAGAGTCCGGCGCCGCCAATGCGCTTTTACGAATACGAGGCTCGCGAGATCGTTCGCCGCGCCGGAATACCAGTCACCGAGTTTGGTTTTGCGACTACTCCGGAGGAGGCGAAGGCGGCCGCCGAGAAGATTGACGGGCCGAGCGTCGTCAAGAGCCAAGTTTTGAGTGGCGGCCGTATGAAGGCCGGCGGCGTGCAGTTCGCCGACACGCCCGACGAGGCCGCAGCCCACACCGCTGATGTCCTAAAGATTGAGATCGGCGGCCAGATGCCGCGCGGCGTGCTCGTTGACACCAAGGCCGAGGTTGAGCAGGAGTACTACGCCGGCGTCGTTTGGGACGGCACCGCCAAGCGCCCGGTGATCATCTTCAGCCCCGTTGGCGGCATTGACATCGAGCAGGTCGCCGAGGAGCAGCCGGGCAAGGTTGGTCGCCGCCAGATCTCAAACCTGCTGCCACTTACCGGCTTTGAGGCCAAGGAGGTAATCGCCTCAACCGGCGTCACCGGTTCGGAGCTAAACAAGCTCGTTCCGATCGTCACCAAGCTCGCTCAGCTTTTCATCGCCAACGACATGACTTTGGCTGAGATCAACCCGATCGGCCGCCTTCCCGACGGTTCGTTCATCGCGCTCGATGCTCACATGGAGATGGAGAACGAAGCCCGCGGCCGCCACAAGAAGCTGCTTGCTGAGCTCGGCGTTGGCGATGACGAAACGCGCGAGGCTCGCGAACCGACTCCGTTCGAGCTGGCCGGTGAAGCCGTTGACAGCGAAGACCACCGCGGCGTTGCCGGCAACGTAACCGAGTTTGACGGCAACCTCGGCCTTGTGATCGGAGCCGGCGGTGGTTCGCTGACGCTCTTTGACGCCGTCCGCGCCCACGGCGGCAAGCCCGCAAACTACTGCGAGATCGGCGGCAACCCTTCAGTTTCAAAGACCTGCGGCCTTGCCAAGCTGGTGCTGCAGAAACCGGGCGTAGACAAGATCGCCGTGATGATGTCAATCGTCTCCAATACGCGCGTTGACATTGTCGCCCGCGGCGTAATCAAGGCCTGCCTTGAGCTGGGGATGGATCCTACTGAGAAGATCGCAATCTTCCGCATCCCTGGCGCGTGGGAAAAGCAGGGCTTCCTGATTCTTGACGCTTACGGCGTTGAGTACGCCGACCGCTCGGTTTCAATGCATGAGGCTGCGAGGCGCGCGGTTGAGAAGATCGGGGCCGGCTCGTGAGCATCCTCGTAGGCGCAGAGACGACCTTCATCGTCCAGGGCATCACCGGCCGCGAGGCGGTCAACCTCACGCGCGAGTGCCTCGATTACGGCGCCGGAGCGAAGGTCGTTGGCGGCGTAACGCCGGGCCGCCTTGGCCGCGAGGTTCACGGCGTTCCGGTCTTCGACACCGTCAAGCAAGCGGTCTCCCACCACGACGCGCCGATCGACGGCTCGGTCGTGACCGTCCCCCCCGCCTTCACCAGAGACGCCGTATTTGAGGCGATCGAGAGCGGCATCAAACTGATAGTGATCGTCACCGAACGGATTCCGCGCCGCGACGTGGCTCAGATGGTTGAGCTGGCAGGCAACAACGGCGCCCGCATCATCGGCCCAAACTGCCTTGGCATCATCGTCCCTGACGTGATCAAAATGGGCGGCATCGGCGGCCCGGCGAAGGACGCCGCGAAGGCTTACAGCCCCGGCTCAATCGGCGTCATCAGCCGCTCGGGCGGAATGACTACCGAGATGTCCTCAACCTTGACCGCGGCCGGAATGGGCCAATCGACTGCCGTTTCGATCGGCGGTGACGCAATTATCGGCTCCAGCTACGCGGAGCTGATGCCGCTCTTTGAGGCCGACGAGGCAACGGAGGGAATCGTCATCTACACCGAGCCCGGCGGCCGCATGGAAGCGCAGCTGGCGCAGTGGGTCGGCGAGAACAATTCGCGCCTGCCGATCGTCGCCTTTATGGCCGGCCGCTTCATGGATGAGATGCCGGGCATGAGCTTCGGCCACGCCGGCACGATCGTTGAAGGTAAAGAGGACACGGCGACCGAGAAGATCGCGCGCCTTGCCGAAGCGGGAATCACCGTCGCCGAGGAGATCAGCGAGATTCCAGCGCTTATTCAGGCCAAGATCGACGAGAGCAAGAGCTGATGCGCGCCGAGGGGATCTTCATCGCGGTTGAGGTTGAAGACGGCGCCGGCGCCGACGCAGCCCTCGCCGCCAAGCTGACCGAGGTCTGCCCGGTTGACATCTTCGCCGTCGCCGGCTCAGGCGAGCTTGAGCTCGTCGGCAAGAACATCGATGAGTGCGTGCTCTGCCGCCTCTGCCTTGACGTCGCCCCGGAGGGGGCCGTCACGATCATCAAGCGCTACGACAACGACTCGCAGCTCTAGGGCCTCGTCGTATTAGGAAGGGCTGACGACGCGCAGCCCTGGCACGCGGCTGAAGTCGGCTGCGTTACCAGTTAGTACGCCGTAGCCGTGGGTCAGCGCTGTGCACGCAATCCAGAGGTCGTGAGCGCCGATCATCTCACCGCGCGTAACCAAATTCGCTGATACAGCAGCGTGAACCCGAGCCACTTGGTCGGTGATCGGTATCGGTTCCAGCGAGGCCAGTAGCCGCTCGACAAAGGCTCCACGCCAGATCCCCTCAGGCTCGGCGCTGCGCCACACGCCATGGAGCAGCTCGCTCACCGTGATCACGCTAACTGCCCTCTCTTCCTCGGCGACTGCGGTTAGCACGCTTAGATCACCGCGCTCTGCGGCGATCAGTAGATCGGTGTCGATTAGGACGACCATCCGCTCGGGCCATCTTCATTCATCTGCTTGCGAATCTCGCGAAGCTCTCCAGCGAAGGCGTCGTCCAGCGGTGGTCCCACGGCAAGTATTTCCTTCAGGCGCGATACCGTGACCGTCGACGGTCGGCCAGACGAAACGACGGCAACAACGGCGCCTGCCCGCGTGATCTCGATTCGCTCGCCGGCGGCGACGCGGTTCAGCAGCACCGAGAAGTTACGCGAAGCTTCGGTGGCGGTCATTTTGGTCACGTGAACGAGCGTATCAGATAAATCAGATAAGCTCTCACCAAAGCTGAACAGCTGCATTGCCGAAGCCTGCCAGCGAAACCATTACAGCGCTACCGCCACTCAGCTACGAAGCAGCCTCTTCGCTGTTCTTAACCGCTTTCTTCATCATCGTCGCGCCGCTGACGGCCCCCCGCCGCCATGGCGGTACGCCGTCTATCTCGATCTCAAGGCTGAAGCTGAGGAAGGTTCGGATCAGCACGATGATCGCCAACACGACGACGTTGTCGAGCGTCGGCGCGACGGCTACAGTGCGAATCAGGTCACCGGCGACGAGGATCTCCAGCCCCAAAAGGATTGCCGAGCCGAAGGTCTGGCGCATCGTGCGGTATGCCAAAGCGCCGCCGCTGCGCCTCCAGGCGCGAATTGATATTCCAAAGGCAAAGATCAGTCCGGCGATAAAAACGAGCGCCGCAATCAGCTCAAAGCCCTTCGCCACGTCAAGCATCAAGGTCGTGTAGATGCTGCTCTCGTCCATCGCTGAAGGTATAGCGAGCGGCGCGGAGGGCTTACTTGCGCTGACGGCGGCAGGGGCACGGTAGATTGAGACGTGGCAGTTTGGCGTCAATGACAGCTAGCGCCCTGGGATGGCAAGACCGCAAGCGAATTGAGCGAGGAGCGCTGCCGGTGCGCGCTGGTCGCGGCCAGCATCCCCGATGGAATCGTTTGCCAATGCCTTGTCACGGGCAGATCGGCAGAACTGCCCGCAATCAGTGGCAAGATCAGCGAGCTGATGATCGCCGCTCTCTCGCAGTAGCTCAGAGCAGGCACCCCCGACCCTTTCTGATGATGTTATGGCGATGTTTTACCGGCGCACCGACTTTGAAAAAAGTAGTAGAGTTTTTAAAACACTATGAAGGGACAAGGCAGTGAGCCTAAGGATCACCATCCCCGTCGCATCATTCTCGCTTCTAGCGCTCTTCGCGTTAAGCGCTGGCAACGCCTTTGCCGCCGCGTCGGTCAAGCTTGAAATCAAAATCAGCGGCGCTGGTGCGAACGGCGGCTCGCTGCTAGCGGTCTCCAGCAAGGGCAAGGCGGTCCGAACCAAGCTCGGCTCCAAGACCGTTTCGCTAAAGGTCCCAAAGGCAACGATTAGTGGCACAACACTGCAGCTCGTCAGCAAATCGGGCACCTTCCTCGGGCCGGTCGTCCTGGCCAGCGCTTCGGGCGGCAGGAAGGCTTACCTCACGCTCGGCAAGGGCGCAGGCGCCAAAAGCTCACTGAAGCTTGGAACCGCGACGGTCAAAAAGGGTTACGCAGCGCTCAGCAAGCCGCTGGCGACCAAGGCGCTGCTGACCTCCTCCTACGCGGCGGCCGTCAAGGGCGCGCCAACCGGCAGCGGTCGTCTCGGCCTGCAGAAAAGCAGGAAGAAGGCCTCGGCTGCTCAGGGCGGCGGCGGCGGCGGCGGCGGCGG
>SYIT01000062.1 GCA_005798685.1 Actinomycetota bacterium
CAGGCGGCCATCGGGAACAAGGTCATCGCGCGGGAGACCGTCGGCGCGATCAAGAAAAACGTCACCGCCAAGTGCTCCGGCGGCGACATCTCGAGAACACGGACACTGTGGGAGACACAGAAGGAAGGCACGAAGCGGATGAAGCAGGTTGGCAGCGTCGAGATTCCCCAGGAAGCGTTCCTCGCCGTGCTTGAGCTTGGCGACTCCAGCTAAGCGCGCTGGTTGGCGGCCCGGCGGCCTGCGCCGGTACCATTCGTGGCGGTGCTTACAGAGCGTCAAGAGCTAATTTTGCGCCGGGTCGTCGAGACCCACCAGGCGACCGCGCAGCCGGTCGGCTCGAAGACGCTCGCCGCCGATTTGGCGATCGATTGTGGGCCGTCAACGATCCGCAATGAGCTCGCGGTGCTTGAGGAGCAAGGGATGCTCGCGCACCCGCACACGTCGGCCGGCCGAATTCCCACCGACGCGGGTCGCCGCTTCTATGTCGATCGGCTGCTGCCGCAAGGCCAGCGGGCCGAACTTGAGCTGCCGATCGTCAAGAGCGAGGTCGACCACGCGATGCGCGTCACCAGTGCCACGCTGGCCCAGGCAACCGACCTGCTGGCGATCGTTTCGGCGCCGCCGCTGGAGGCCGCGACGGTTCGCCACGTTGAGGTACTGACGCTGCAGCCGCATGTAGCGATGGTTGTCGTAATCACCTCGACCGGCAGCGTCGCCAAGCGGCTGATCAGCTTCGAGCAGCCGGTCGACAGCGGCCTGATCGGATGGGCTGCCGAATATCTCAACGAGCGCCTCAGCGGCCACGAGCTCGGTGCCCGGACGGTCGCGGCCCGCCTCAGTGACGCATCGCTCGGTGCCAGCGAGCAGCGCTTCCTCGAGGCGCTGCTGCCGGTCTTCGACGACCTGCGTTCGGACTCTGAAGTGATGCTCTACGTCGAAGGGGCGGGGCGGCTTCTCGGCGGTGACCGGCTCGATAACCTCGCTGAGATCAACGAGCTGCTGAGCGCGCTGGAGCGGCGTGTGGCGCTGCTTGGCGTGCTGCGCGTAGCGCTTGGCGAGCGTGATGTCGTCGTGCGGATCGGTAGCGAGAACGAACTGCCGGCGCTGCAGTCACTGGCGCTCGTCGGCGCCGGCTACGGGCCGCGCGCGCAGAAGCTTGGAACGGTGTCGGTGATCGGCCCGCTGCAGATGGATTACGGCGCCGTGATCGCGACCGTCCGCGAGGCGGCCTGGCAGCTCTCGCGCTATATCGAAGACGTCGACGCGGCCTAGGCGATGGCGAGCACCGTTCCTGGAGACCCCTACGAGCTGCTCGGCGTTCCGCGTGGAGCCGATGATCAAACGATCAAGAAGTCCTTCCGAGCCTTGGCTCGCGAGCTTCATCCCGACGTAAATAACCATGACCCAGAGGCTGAAACGAAGTTCAAGGCGGCCGCCGAGGCTTACGAAATTCTCTCCGACCCGCGCCGCCGTGAGATTTACGACCAGTATGGCCACGAAGGGCTGCGCAGCGGCGGGATGCGCCCCAATTTTGAGGGCTTCGGCTCGCTGAGCGACCTCTTCGGCGCCTTCTTCGGCGGCGGCTTCGGTGGCGGTCAAAGCGGCCCGGCACAAGGCGACGACGCGATTATCGCTGTCAGCGTCACGCTGGCCGAAGCGGCGGCAGGGAAGACGATGACGATCTCATTTGAAGCGATCGACCGCTGTGACCAGTGTGACGGCAGCGGCGCTGAGTTGGGTAGCAAGCTGGCCACCTGCGAGCGATGCAGCGGCTCGGGCGTCGTCGAGGCGGTCGCAGATTCACCGTTCGGTCAGGTGCTCCAGCGCCGCGGCTGCGACGCATGTGAGGGGCAAGGGCAGATCGCCGACTCTCCTTGCGAGAGCTGTGACGGACGCGGCCGCGTTGTCCGACGCCGCGAGCTTGAGATTGAAATCCCTGCCGGGATCGACGACGGGCAGCGGATCCGCCTCGCTGGCCGCGGCCACGCAGGAGAGCGAGGTGGCCCGAGCGGTGACCTTTACGTCCAAGTTCAGGTTGAGGGCAGCGACCACCTGCTGCGCGACGGCGATGACCTGATCAGCGTGCTCGACGTGCCAGCGCCGCTCGCTGCGCTCGGCGTAACGCTTCAGCTCGAGGGGCTCGACGGGCCGGTCTCAGTCAACGTTCCAGCGGCCACACAGCCGGGCGAGATCATCGAGCTTGATGGGCTCGGGATGCCGCAGCTGCGGCGGCCGGAGCAGCGTGGCGCCCTTCGCGTCGTGATCAACGTCGTGATCCCGCGTCGGCTGACGGACGAGCAGCGCAGTCTCAACCAGCAGCTCGCCGATTCGCTGACCGACGAGAACTTGGTGGCGCCCGAAGGGCTAGGAGCGAAGCTGCGACGGCTGCTGAGCTCCAGCCGGTGATTCGCCTCGCGATTCGCCTCGCAGCGGCCGACGCCGAGATCGTCCTAGCCGAGCTGATCGAATTAGCGCCCTCCGGGGTTGAGGAGAACGAGATGCCCGATGGCCGGATCGAATACGCCGTCTATGGCGCCGCCGGCGAACTTCCGGCGCTCCCCGATCTC
The DNA here is from genome assembly GCA_005798685.1 of Actinomycetota bacterium. Taxonomy (GTDB): domain Bacteria; phylum Actinomycetota; class Thermoleophilia; order Solirubrobacterales; family Solirubrobacteraceae; genus F1-60-MAGs163. The sequence goes on from SYIT01000062.1 coordinate 2,568, forward strand.
GAGGCCGCCGCCGGCGGCGCGTTGGTTGAAATAGTTACAAGCGAGGTCGCCGATGACTGGGATCAGCAGTGGAAGGCGTTTCACAAGCCGGTTGCGATTGAGCATTGCGGGAGCCGTTTGCGGGTGCGGCCACCGTGGGCGGAAGCCAGTGCCGCCCCAAGCCAGGTCGACCTCGTTATCGATCCCGGCCAAGCCTTCGGCACCGGCGCGCACGCCACAACGCGGCTCTGCCTCAAAATGCTGCTGGCGCTCGAGCCCCGTGGCGGCTGCGTTGATCTGGGCTGCGGCACGGGAGTACTGGCGATCGCCGCTGCGAAGCTTGGCTGGGAGCCGGTATCGGCGCTCGATCACGAACTTGAGAGCGTCGCGGCAACGATCGACAACGCAAGCGCCAACAGTGTCACCGTCACCGCCGAGCGCTTCGACCTGCGCCGCGCCGCCGCCGTCCCGGCCGCCCCGCTGGTGATGGCAAATCTGCTGCTGCCGTTACTGCTGGATCTGGCCCGGTCAGGGTTTGACCCGCACCCGCCGCAGCTGATGATCGCCAGTGGGCTGCTGATCGAGCAGGCCGACCAGGTCGCCGAGGCGTTTTCGCTCTCCCACGGACTGTGTGAGCAGGATCGCCGAATTAGCGGTGAGTGGGCGGCGCTGCTGCTCGCCAGCGAGTTGTAGCGATTGTTTCGAACCCCTAACCGACGAGACTCTCGCTGCCCGCGCAAGGCTCGGAGCGACGCTGTGACGGCTGCTGAGCCCACGCCGCTGGTAAGGATAATGACACTTGGTGCGCCGTAGTAACTAGCTCAGCAGTAACCGTCCTGCAGGAAGTCGCGCTCCTTTGTCGACCCGAACTCGAGTGGAATGTTGACCACTTCGGGCAGATCGGAGAAGCGCTGGTTGGGAAGGACGAATTCCTGGCCCGTGTACCTCTGCCGCACTGTTTGCTGCTTTGCCGACCCACAGCGCAAGGGATTTGGGTAGGTGTTGTATTCGATGCCGACACCGGTGTTCAGGAAACCTGCATCTTGGCAATTCATTAGCACCGCACGTAAAGCTGCTGCACCGCGCCTGCCTTTGTATTTGGCGTCAAAATCGCGTATGCAGGAAATTGTTTTGGCGCCCGCGGTGTATGGCGAGTCACCTGCAGCCGCGAGTGCCCCGGTGAACTCCGCGTTGCAGCCAATCTTCGCTGTCGGCTGCTTACCAGCGAGCAACGCGGTTCGTGAGCAGCCGGTGACGTGCTCGAATGCTCCCACCACATCCTCGTTGATCTCCGGATCGAACGAGGAAAGTGTCGAATAGGCGTAGGCAAGGTCGGTCTGGCTTGCCGACGGGAAATCAACGCTCCCGTTCGACTGCTCCTCGAAGAGTCGGAACCAGAATTCGAAGCTTGGAACCCCGACCGCGACGTCGTCGGAGAGCGAGTAGACCGCAAGTTCGCTGGGATTATTCCAAGTCTCGAGGCCAGGAAATCCGATGAACGAGAGTACTCCCAAGCCGACCTTCGCTGGTTCGGAGTGATAACGCTTGTTGATCGTCAAATAGCTCTCAAGGCCGAAGTTTGAACTGGCCCAAGCGTACAAAAAGCCGTCCGGGTAAAGCGCGTCATTAGTCGTTCCGTGGACTGTCGCGAAGAGCGTCGGCGCGACACACCGTTCCTCGCGGGAATTCCAAGCCTTTTGATACTCAGATGCTGTTGATATGCAGTCGGCCGTCGACTGACTGCCGAGCAGCGGCGGTGATGAAGTAGTGGTGGTCTCCGTATCCGAACCGCACCCGACGAGCACAATTGCTGAGGCGGTGGCTACGAGTGATAGAAGCTTCGACGTTTTCAACATGGGCGACACGCTAATGGGCGTGTCAAGCGTATTTGTCAAGCCGGGCGCTTCGACTAGCGCCTGGACGGCGCTGCCGCAGCCACTCGCGACGGTCAGGTAGCGATTTTTCACGACTACGGCGACAATCTCGCGTAGACTGAGCTGATGCAGATTCTCCGCGCCCCAATTGCGATCTCGCTAGCTGCTGCTGCGCTCGGCCTCGCCGCTTGCGGCTCCAGCTCCTCTGAGAGCTCGTCAACAACCACTGCCGCACCGGCCACGACCACTTCGACGACAACGGCCGCCTCGGCCGAGGGCGAAAAGGTATTCGCTTCCAACTGCGCGACGTGCCACACGCTCGCTGCGGCCGGCTCAAACGGCAAAGTCGGGCCGAACCTCGACAGCATCGCGCCGGACGAGGCAAGGGTCAAAGCAATAGTTGTCAACGGCCGCGGTGGAATGCCGGCCTTCGCCGACGTTTTGACTGAAGCTCAGATCGATGAAGTATCTGCCTACGTCGCTGACAGCGCCGGGAAGTAGCGTAAGCGGCAATCGATGAGCGCATCGCCGATTAGCGAAACACTCAAGAGCGAAATTACGACGGCTATGAAGGCCGGCGACAAGGAGCGGGTTTCCGCTCTGCGTTTAATTCTCTCCGAGCTTCAGAAGGACGCCAAAGAGGGTGACGGTGACGAGCTCGCAGTTCTTCGGCGCGAGCGCAAGCGCCGCTTTGAGGCCGCCGAGGCTTATCGCGAAGCTGGACGCCCTGAACTGGCCGACACTGAAGAGGCTGAGGCGGCGATCATCGAGCAGTACCTCCCGGCCGAGCTCAGCGACGATCAGCTGCGCGAGATCGTCGCCGCCGCGATCGCCGAGACCGGCGCCGAGGAGCCCAAGGACACCGGACAGGTGATGAAGGCGGCGATGGCCAAGGTTGCCGGCCAGGCCGATGGCAAGCGCGTTTCGGCGATCGTCCAGGAGGCTTTGAGCGGCTGATGCGCCATAAGATTGAGCTCTCGAACGAAGCGGCGAGCGCACTCTGCGGCACGGGCGACGTAGTACTAAGGCGGCTCGAGGCCGAACTCGACTGCCAGATCGTCGTGCGCGGAAACGTCGTCACGCTCGATGGTGAAGATGCGGCCGTCGCCGCCGCGGCGACGATCGTCGCCGAAATGGCTGGCCTCGCCGACGGCGGCCACCAGCTTGAGGAGCAGACCGTCAACTCCGTGACCGGCTCGCTTAAAGCGGAGCTCAAACCGGCGGCCGTGCTTGGCGACGTCGTCTGGAGCCACCGCGGGCGCAAGGTTGCGCCGAAGACTCCAAACCAGAAGCGCTACGTAGACTCGGTGCGCGCCAACACGGTCACCTTTGGAATTGGTCCGGCCGGCACCGGCAAGACCTTCCTTGCCGTCGCGATGGCGGCGGCAGCGCTCTCGCG
>SYIT01000063.1 GCA_005798685.1 Actinomycetota bacterium
CTGCCAGCCGTGCAGGTAGGCGCGCGCCAGCAGCGCGTTGTCGTAAAGCATCTTTTCGAAGTGGGGAACGGTCCAGGCGGCGTCAACGCTGTAGCGCGAGAAACCGCCGCCAACCTGGTCGAAGATCCCGCCCGAAGCCATCGAGCGCAGGCTCTGCAGCGCCATCGACGGTTCGTCACGCGCCAACAGGAACTCGATCGCGCTCGCATTCGGGAACTTCGGCGCCGAGCCCCAGCCGCCGTTGATCGCGTCGAACGGCAGCGCCAGCCGCTCCAGCGCTTCGCTCAGCAGCGCAGCGTCGAGCGGATCCTCGCTCGCCTCAAGCTTCGCGGCGCCCGAGAGTCGTTCCAGCCCGGCCTCGGCCTGCTCGGCGATCTCTTCGCCGCGCTCCGCCCAAGCCTCGGCGATCGCCGTCAAGACCTGTGGCCACGAAGTCATTCCTTGCCGCGGCTGCGGCGGGAAGTAGGTGCCGCCGTAGAACGGAAGCTGGTCGGGGGTGAGAAAGACGTTCAGCGGCCAGCCGCCCTGGCCGGTCATCGACTGCACGGCCTCCATGTAGATCGCGTCAACGTCGGGCCGCTCCTCGCGGTCAACCTTTACGCAGACGAAGTTTTCGTTCATCAGCGCCGCGATCTCAGCGTTCTCGAAGCATTCGCGCTCCATCACGTGGCACCAGTGGCAGGCCGAGTAGCCGATCGAAACCAGCAGCGGCCGATTCAGCTCGCGCGAGCGCGCCAGCGCCTCTTCTCCCCAAGGCAGCCAATCGACCGGGTTCGCGGCGTGCTGGAGCAGGTAGGGCGAGGTTTCAGCCTTCAGCGCATTTGCCATCTCCCGCACGCTAGCGTGAGCAGCCATGAGCGAGGAACGAAAGACAATTGACGCCGACGGCGCCCCTGCCGCAGTTGGTCCCTACTCGCACGCAGTCGAAGCGAACGGGCTGCTCTTCTGCTCCGGGCAAATACCGCTGGATCCGGCGACAGGCGAGATCGTCGGCACAACCCCTGCCGAACAGGCCCGTCGATGCCTTGAGAACCTTCAGATCGTCTGCCGGGCAGCCGGGGCGGAGCTTGGCGACGCAGTTCGCTGCACCGTCTACATGACCGATCTTTCGGCCTTTGCTGAGGTGAACGAGGTTTACGCCGAGTTTTTCCCAAGCGAGCCGCCTGCCCGTGCAGCCGTTGGAGTTGCGGCTTTACCCCGTGGCGCGCAGGTGGAGATAGACGCGATCGTCTCACTCACCGACTAGCACCGTCGGTTAGAATGAGTGTGCAAGCAGCGCAATTAGTGGAGGCAACAGATGGCAATTCCCACCGCAGTCGAGCTCGATCGCAGCCGCATCGCTGAGCTAACAGCCCGCGAAGAGCAGCGGCTCAACGAATCAACGAAGCAGTCGCAGCAGATGTACCAGCGCGCGATGAAAAGCCTCTCCGGCGGCGTCGCCTCCTCTTACCAGCTCCGTGATCCTTGGCCGATCTACCTTGAGCGCGGCGCCGGCTGCAACGTTTGGGACGTGGACGGCAACGAGATGTACGACTTCCACAACGGCTTCGGTTCGATGGTTCAGGGCCACGCCAACCCGGAGATCGGCCGCGCAATCCGTGACCGCTACGCCGACGGCACCCACTTCGCAGCCCCGACCGAGGACGCAATCATCGTCGGCGAGGAGCTCGCCCGCCGCTGGGGGCTGCCGCAGTGGCGCTTCGTCAACTCCGGCTCGGAAGCGACGATGGACGCGATCCGCATCGCCCGCGCCCACACCGGCCGCGACACCGTAATGAAGATCTTCGGCTCCTACCACGGCCACCACGATGGCGTGATGGTTTCGATCGGCGTCCCTTACGACGAGATCGGCGATCGCAACAACCTCGCTTCGCTCCCTTACGGGGCAGGCATTCCGCAGGCGATTGTTGACATGACCGTCGCTGTTCCCTTCAACGACGTCGGCGCGATGGAGCACAGGATTGAGGCGCTGAAGAAGGAAGATCGCCTTCCCGCCTGCGTGATCATGGAGGCGGCGATGATGAACCTCGGCGTCGTTCTGCCGGAGGCCGGCTACCTCGAAGCGGTGCGCGATCTAACGGCCAAACACGGCATCGTCTTGATCTTCGATGAGGTCAAGACCGGCCTCTGCATCGCTCCCGGCGGCGCGACCGAGCTCTACGGCGTGACGCCAGATCTTGTAACACTGGCCAAAGCGCTTGGCGGCGGCCTGCCGGTAGGCGCAATCGGCGGCAGCGCCGAAGTGATGGCCTGCGTCGCCGACGGCAGCGTCTACCAAGTAGGCACCTACAACGGCAACCCGCTCGGAATGGCGGCAGCGCGCGCCAACCTCGAAGAGGTGCTAACGCCGGATGCCTATGTCCACCTCAATCACCTCAACGACCGCCTGATGGACGGCTGCACCGAAGTGATTGAGCGTTACAACCTCTCCGGCTACAGCGTCGGCGTGGGCTCAAAGGGCTGCGTCACCTTCTCGCCGGTCAAGGTCGTCGATTACGAATCGTTCAAGGAGTATCAGGATCCTGAACTGAGCGATCTGGCCTGGCTCTTCAACATGAACCGCGGCATCTTCATGACCCCCGGCCGCGAAGAGGAAGGGACGCTCTCCGTAGCCCACACCGACGTCGCAGTAGACGCCTTCGTCTCAGTCTTCGACGAGATGGCGGCGGAGATTACTGCCGGTTAGCTGCGCCGCCGGCTAGGGGTCGGTGAGTACGCCATTGAGCTGCCAGCCGCCAATGTTGACGCTGTCACCAACGGTGGTATTGCACTCAATGACAATGCGGTTGACCCCGGCTGCAGCAGCGAAGTTTCCGACGATCGGGATCTGCGCACTTTCACCAGTAGCAGTCAATTCGCCGCTGTAGGTGACTGGTGCGGCTGAGACGTCGTCGGTGCCTTTTGTTATGCAATTGACTCTAGGAGCCCCCCCAGTCTGGAGGAAACGACCGCTGAAAGTGAAGGCGATCCGGCCGGCGCGAGGCACAGTGAAGCTCTGATCGACCACCGAGACGTAGCTTCCGGAGATCCCGCCGCTGCCACCGGTGTAAGTAAACGCAAACGTTGGTCCCGCCGGACCGGTAACGCCCGTCGCGCCCGTCGCGCCCGTCGCGCCAGCCGCGCCCGTTGCGCCAGTCGCTCCGCGAGGGAGCTGCCCGGTCTTGAAGTCGGTCGCAAGCAGCGAGCGGTCCTTCACTTTCGCTGAGGTGACGGCGTCCTTGCGCAGCTGCGTGTTGCCGACAGAGTTCTTCGGGATCTTGACCGCGGCATAGCTCGCGCCGCCGAGGGCGACGAAGAGGGCGATCATCGAAATGGCGAGGGAGGGGGTGAGGTGGCGGCGCGTAGGTGCAGCTCCTTAGATGCCGGTGGCGATGACGGTGAGGTCACCCTTGTCATAGGTGGGTGTTGCTGCCGAGTTGGTGCCGTTGTTCTGCTGGCACAGGACCCGGAAGCCGTACTCGCCAGGATCCAGGCTGATTGCACCCGAGAGGCTGGCCTCCGCGTACACGGCGCCGCCAGCGACAGTGGCAGTAAGTGTCGTTCGAGCAATCTGGCCAATTGAAACGGTTCCGCTGAGGCTTGCAGCTTGAATCTGGCAGTCAACGTCCGCTGCCGCTGCCGACGCGCCGGTTCCCTTGAAGAGCGAAACGCTGGCATCGGCGACGACCCGGCTGCGGGTAGCGATGGTCATCGTGCCGCTCCCGGCATCGGGTGTAGTCGTATCTAGGACCGTGAAGTTGACTCCGCCGGGAGTCAGCGACGTATTCGGGTTGATGTTGTTGCTGGCGTTAGCAGACGCCGTTGGCCCCGCCGGACCCGTCGCGCCGGTCTCACCCTTCGCGCCGGCGTCGCCCTTCGCGCCGGCGTCGCCCTTCGCGCCGGCGGGGATCTGCCCGGCCTTGAAGTCTTTGGCAAGCAGTGAGCGGTCTTTGACCTTGGTGGAGGTGACGGCGTTATTCTTGATCTGCGCCGAGCCGACCGAGTTCTTCGGGATTTTGATTGCCGCATAGCTCGCGCCGCCGAGGGCGACGAAGAGGGCCATCACTGAGATGACCAGCGAAGGTGTGAAATGCCGTCTCATGCCACCTATGAAATCACATTTAGCCGCCGGTGGCGACAGTTCGCTTATCGCAGGTCTGCGCGCCGCACTTTGCCGCTGTTCGTCTTTGGCAATTCGCCGACGAAATCGATGATTCGCGGGTACTTGTAGGGCGCGGTCTGCTCTTTCGCGTACTGCTGCAGCTCGGTCACTAGTTCGTCTGAAGCAGTAGAAGCCTTCGTCTCCGTCTTCGACGAGATGGCGGCCGAGATTACCGGCCGCTTAGCACTGCGCTTAGGCCGGCGGCGGGCGCCAACGGTCAAGCAGCTCCTCGGCTCCCACTTCGCCAACGACGCGTGCTGGGACGCCGAAGACCCGCTCGCGTGCACCTACGTCGCGGCTAACTAGCGCCCCGGCGCCGACGAACGCCTCCTCGCCGACCTTGACTCCCGGTGTCAGCAGCACCCCGCCGCCGATTCGGGCCGCGCGTCCTACAGTCGGAGCGGGGAGCTCACCGCCGGGCTCAAGCCGCGCCATCGTGTTGTCGTTCATTGACGTCACGCCGGGGCCGATAAACACGTCATCGCCGATGATGATCCCGCTCGTCAGCCAAGCACCGGTCTGAATCCGCACGCGGTCGCCGACGTGGGCGTCGGCGCCAACGGCGCTGCCGCGGCCGAGCACGGTTCGCTCGCCGATCACGGTTCGCTCGCGCACGTGGCTCTGGTCACCAATGATCGCGCCGGCGCCAATCCGCGCGCCAGCGAAGATGATCGCACCGGCGCAGATCGTTGCGCCCTCGCCGATCACGGTCCCGTTGTCGTCGCTGTCGCCGTCGCCCGCGCTGGAGTGGGGCGCGAGCGCCGGCCGTTTCCCGATCAGCGCGCCGTGCTCAATTACCGCCCCGTCACCGATCCGCGCCGGCCCTTCGATCACGACATTGGCGCCGATCTGCACGTCGCCGATGATTACCTCGCCGCTCAGCCAAAGGTTTGGAGCGCGGTCGTCGGGTCGCAGTTCAGAGGCGCTCATTGCTTGCCCGACCGATCCACTTTGAGCTGGCGCAGCTTGTCAAGCGGGCGCAATGCCGCCTGAGTGAGCTGCCAGCGGCGCGTCTGAAGCAGCGCGTTCTCCCGCCGCTCGGCCGCTTCGGCCCGTTCGCTGATGGCCACAGCGTGATCGCTTGCTTGCTCCAGCTCAGCCGCCAGCCGTGCGCGCTCCTGTTCGAGATGGGCGCGCTCCTGTTCGAGATGGGCGCGCTGCTGTTCGAGATTTCCGATCTGTGTCGTCAGATGATGACGTTCGGCCCGCAGCGCAAATGCCGCCGAATCGGCTCGGTGGTAGTTCCTCACCATCCGTGCCAGCTCATTGAGCGGCGCGTCAACGCTTTGCGTGCGTGGTGCGACGGAGCGCAGCACCTCAACCAGCTCAGCTGCGTGAGCCGAGGCGGCGTGGTTGGCGACGATGAAATCACGGTTGTTCGTCCCCATCAGCGGATCGTAGCTAGCCAGTTCAGCGGCGATTGAGGCGGCATCGAGCGGACGAAACTCATCCTGTCCGCCGAAGTTGTCGGCCGCGAGCTGCGACGCGTTTTCAGCCGTCACCCAGCCATCGCTGCCGTTGTGATCGAAGACATAGGCGGCGCGCCCGCAAGCCATTGCTTCGAGGACGACTCGTGCCTTGCCGAAGACAATGTCCGCCTCGTTGTAGACCAACTCGGGGGTCGTCGTTGGCTGTTCGCCGCGGATAGAGTTCGTGCGCAGCTCAATTCCGGCCTTCGCGCAGGCCTCGGTTAGCAGGTCGAGGCGAGTGTCGTTGATGTAATAGCTCAACGCCAAGGCAACGCGGGGGAGGCCCCTAATCGGGCTCAATGGTTTGAACCGCTCAACGTCAATGGGTTGGCGAAGCTGGATCACTGGTATCTGAAGAGCCATCGCCCGGATCCGCTTGTCAACGCGTTCGTAAAGCGTTACGACGGCGGCCAGCAGTCCCTCTACCTGAGGCGGCAACTGAAGGTCGAAGATGTCGCTGTGTGCGACGAACAGCTGCGGCGTGAGCGGGTAGCGGGCGGCCAGTTCGCAGGCGACGGCGCCATCCTGAACAATCAGCGCGTCTATGTCGTCCGGCAGCGCGCTGGAGCTGTCGGTAACGGGCAACCCGAGCGCTTTGGCCGCTTCGCTCGACCGGCCCAGGTCCAGTGCAAAAAGCCAGACGCAGTGGCCAAGCCGCTGCAACTGGTCGGCCACCGTGATCGCATAGCTCTCACTGCCTCCGAGCCCAGCAAGCGATTGGGTTGCGATTACGATCCGCATCCCTGCGCAGGTTACCGGCGCTCGCACCGCATTACCGCCGCAGATCTGCGCGCCGAACCTTGCCGCTGTTGGTTTTCGGCAATTGATCGACGAAATCAATGATTCGCGGGTACTTGTAGGGCGCGGTCTGCTCCTTCGCGTACTGCTGCAGTTCGGCAGCGAGTTCGTCTGAAGCGGTGAAGCCTTCGCGCAGCACGATCACGGCGCGCACAACGGCGCCGCGCTCCTCGTCCGGCGCCGCCACCGCCGCCACGTCGGCCACCGCCGGGTGAGTCAGCAGCGCCGACTCAACTTCAAACGGGCCGATTCTGTAGCCGGCCGAGATGATCACGTCGTCGGCGCGGGCGTCGAAGTAGAAGTAGCCGTCTTCTTCGTGCGCTTCGTCGCCGGAGTGCCACGGGCCGCCCTGCTGGCGGTCATCAATCTCCCAGCCGCCGTCAACTTGGCGCGCGCCTTCGCCGATGTAGCCGAGGAAGAAGCTCGGTTCGCTTAAGGGGTCGAGCACGATCTCGTCGTTCTCGATCCAAAGCTTGATCCCTGGCAGCGGCTTGCCCATCGCCCCGGCCGGTGGCTCGCCGTCGCCCGGCGCGTGGCCAATCGAATGGCCGGTCTCCGTTTGGCCGTAGCCGTCGCGGATCCAAACCCCGGTCGCCTCGTGGTAGGCGCGAAGAATCTCCGGGTTGAGCGGCTCGCCGGCGGCGACCATTGAGCGCAGCGAGGCGACAGGCCGCGGGGACGAACGCTTTGCAATTACGCGGAACTCCGTCGGCACCATGCAGAGCACGTTCACCTGCTCGGCTTCGATGATCGCGAGCCGCTCTTCAGGATCGAAGCGCGCGTCGTGCAGCAGCGCCGCCGCGCCGGTGATCCAAGGCGCAATAAAAACGTTTCGCGCCGACTTGCTCCAGCCAGTCGCCGCAGTGCACCAAACGAGCTCGCCGGGCTGCGCGCCGAGCCAGTGCTCGGCCTGGAGCTTCTGTGCCGGCAGGTAGCGCTGGCCGTGAACGACGCCCTTCGGCTCACCTGTAGTGCCGCTGGTGAAGGTGATCAGGCACGGCTCGTCGCCCTCCATCTCCGCAAAGTCGGGCGCGCCGGCGGCGCGCGCAGGGTTGGTCACTTCCTCGTCATCAATCCAGATGATCGGGCAGGGAGGGGAGGAGGCTTCAAGCGCTTCGCGGTTGCGCTCGTCGGCCACGATCGCCCTCGGCGCAGTCAGCTCAAAGCGCAGCTTTAGGTCATCGGCGCGAAGCTGCTCGGAGCAGGCCAGCGCCACGAAGCCGCAACGGAAGCAGGCGACCATCGCCCAAACCCACTCCGGCCGGTTGCCGATCATCGTGATCACAACGTCGCCGCGCTTTGCGCCTTTGTCGCTGAGCGCTGCCGCAATTGCGGCCGAGCGCTTGGTGCAATCGCCAAAGTTCCATTCCCGCCGCGCGCCATCGCGGGCGAGCTCAATTAGCGCGAGCTGCTCAGGCGGCATCGCTGCCACCACGTCACGGGCGAAGTTCATCGCCGCCCATTATGGCGGCCGCATCGCAGTAAAGGCCGCCGCTAATCCCGCGTCGGCGCTGTTGCGTATCCTTATGGAAGGATAAACTTGAGCCGAGAAGGGTGCCCGAGCATGGCCATTGCCGTTCCATTTGAAGAAAAGACCGACGAGCAGCTAGCGATCACTGAGATGGTGCGTCAGTTTGCTGACGAGCAAATTCTGCCCAACGCTGAACACTTCGACCATGAGGACGAGTTCCCGGCCGAGATCGTTGAGCAGATGAAGGAGCTCGGCCTTTTCGGCGTCACGATCCCTGAAGAGTACGGCGGCATGGGGCTCGACCTCACGACCTACGTGATGATCGTCGAGGAGCTCAGCCGCGGCTGGATCTCAATCTCCGGAATCATCAACACCCACTTCATCGGCTCGTACCTGCTGATGAAGTACGGCACCGACGAGCAGAAGCAGAAGTTCCTGCCACGGATGGCGACCGGCGAGATCCGCGCCGCCTTCTCGCTCTCCGAGCCAGAGGTTGGCTCCGACGTCCAGGCGCTGAAGACGAACGCCAAGAAGGACGGCGACTACTACGTGATCAACGGCCAGAAGATGTGGGTCACCAACGGCCTGCGCTCTGACATGGTCTTTGTGCTCGTAAAGACCGATCCCGATGCTGAAAAGCGCCACAAGGGAATGACCTGCTTCATCGCTGAGAAGGAAGGCGGCGAGCATGAGAACACCGGCGATTGGGCCGGCCTCAGCGTTCCACCCACGCTGAAGAAGATGGGTTATAAGGGCGTCGAGTCGACTGAGCTCGTCTTTGATGGCTACCGCTGTCCGTCTGAGAACATCCTCGGCGGCGAGGAGGCGGGCCTGAACAAGGGCTTCCCCCAGATGATGGACGCTCTCGAAGTGGGCCGCGCCAACGTCGCCGCCCGCGGCGTCGGCATCGCCCAGCGCGCGTTGGAGCTGGCGCTGCGGTACAGCCAAGAGCGCAAGACCTTCGGC
>SYIT01000004.1 GCA_005798685.1 Actinomycetota bacterium
ATCTCGACCCACGGTGCGCGTAAGGGAATCGCCGACACGGCGCTCCGTACCGCCGACTCCGGCTACCTGACTCGTCGCCTCGTAGACGTTGCCCAGGACGTGATTATTCGCGAGCCTGACTGCAAGACGAAGGAATCGATCGGGCTCAACATTCTTGATCTCCAAGGCGACCCCAATGTCAACCTAGTCGGCCGCATCGCAGCCGAGAAGATCGAAACCAAGCGTGGCCGTGTGATCGCTCAGAAGGGCGCCGAGATCGACCGCGCCGAGCTGATCGAGCTGGTCGAGAGTCTCGACCAGATGGACAGGAGCTCAGTTGCCGTTCGTTCAACGCTGAAGTGTCGCTCCGAGGTTGGGATCTGCCAGGCCTGTTACGGCCGCGCACTTGCCACCGGGCAGCTTGCTCAGATCGGCGACGCGGTCGGGATTGTTGCGGCCCAGTCGATCGGCGAGCCAGGAACGCAGCTGACGATGCGTACCTTCCATCCCGGCGGCGTCGCCGGCGCCGACATCACGCACGGTCTGCCGCGCGTAGTTGAACTCTTCGAGGCGCGCAAGCCGAAGGGCCTTGCCGAAATGTCGAAGGAATCTGGGATCGTCACGACCGAGGACACGGAGAAGAACCGCGTCGTCACGGTTACCGACGACGGCGGCGAAGAGCACGCCTACCTGTTCCCGCGCCGCACCCGTTTGCTGGTCGAGAACGGCCAGAAGATCGAGAAGGGCGCGCAGCTCAACGAAGGATCGCTCTACCCTCACGATCTTCTTGCGCTGCGAGGCCGCACCGTGGCTGAGCAGTACTTCGTCGATGAGGTCCAGAAGGTTTACCGCTCTCAAGGCGTCGACATCAACGACAAGCACATCGAACTGATCGTGCGTCAGATGATGAAGAAGGTTCGCGTTGACCAGCGTGGCGATTCGGGCTACCTACCGGGCCAGCTAGTTGACCGCCACCTGTTCATCGACCGCAACGCCGAGGTCAAGAAGAAGAAGGGTGAGACCGCTCAGTACGAAGAGGTAATCCTCGGCATCACAAAGGCCTCGCTGAACACAGATTCGTTCCTTTCAGCGGCCTCCTTCCAGGAGACGACGAAGGTACTTACCGACGCTGCGCTGGAAGGCAAGAAGGACAAGCTCGCTGGCCTCAAGGAGAACGTCATCATCGGCAAGCTGATCCCGGCTGCGACCGGGCTGAAGCTCTACCGCCGGATTGAGATCGAACCGACCGAGCCGCTGCCGAGCGCTGAGGAGATCGTGATGCTCGACGGCGAAGGGTTGGCCGCTGAGCTTGGCCTCGCCGAGGAGTTTGGCGGCGAAGTTGGCGCAGGCCTTGAACAGGACATCAACGAGCTTGAGCAGATCGGCGCCGTTGGCGACGACGGCTTCGCGGAAGAGATCGTCGATCTAGAGCTTCCGCCGGATGCTGAGTAGCTAATCGCTAAAGAGCTGCAGCCCACGCCCGCAACTCGGCGGCGTGGGATTCGTCCAACCCTGCGCTGGGTTCGGTTTGCACGAGAAGCGTCGGACCGCTTCGTGCTGCCGCCCACTGGCGGCAGGCCTCGTCGAGCGCATCGTCGATCCAAGCCAGCGGGCGCTCGGAGCCAGCAAAGTCATCGATTGCCTGCAACTTCCAGTGTGCGCGAGCCTTTCCTGGGTTGCGTTCGAACTGCAGAAAAGGCAGCTCGCCGGGCAATCCAAGCCACTGCGGCAGGTAATCATTGGCCTTCTCCTCCCAGCCTGTGCACCAAACGAGCTCAAAGTGATCGCAGAGTTCTAGAAGGTGCTCGGCCGCGCGGGCCGAACAGAGATGAAGTATTCCGTCTACGTGAAGCCATTCTCCCTCTGGCCGAGCGTCGGGACTGAAGCCAAACAGCGATATGACCCCGTCAACATCGACGAGCAAGAGCGGCTTGCCTGAATCTGGGTTGCTGCTCTCTGCGCCGATCACGCCCCGCAGTATCGCCCAACGATCCAGCCTGGCGCGTAAACGCTGATGCTCAACCTCGGACTACTGATCGCGCTGCTCAGCGCGCTGACGATGAACCTCGCGCTCTTCTTCAAGTTCCGTGGCGCCCGCATTGCGCCGCGAGTCGATCTGCGCCACCCGCTTACCAGCGCTGTCGGCCTTTGGAAGTCGAAGTGGTTTGCGGTCGGCATGGTCGTCGGCTTGATCGCATGGGGAATGCACGTCGCCGCCTTGACGATTGCCCCGCTCTCGCTGGTGCAAGCCGTGCTCGCCAGCGGTGTCGCGCTGGTCGCCGTGATGGCCGACCGCATCTTCGGCCTTCGGGTAGGAAGGCGGCAGTGGTGGGGGCTCGCGCTCACGGCAGTTGGGCTGGCGATGCTGGCCTTGACGATGCCGGCCACGGTCGGGCCGCACGCCAGCTACTCAGGTGCCCAGATGGCGCTCTTTGAAGCCGTTCTTCTAGCCGTCGGCGTGATTTTAATTCTTGGTCCTCGCGCCGCAGGGGCGCGCAGCGAACACCACGGGATCGCGCTCGCGGCGGCAGCCGGAATCATGTTTGGTGCTTGCAACGTCAGCGTCAAGGCGCTCACCGGCACGCTGCCTGACGCCGGCCTCGCTGGCGTGACCAGCGCGCCGATGCTGATTGCGATCGTGGCCTCGGTTGGCGCCTTCTACGCCTCGGCTCGCAGCCTCCAGCTCGGTGGCGCGGTCGCCGTGATCGGCATCACCGGCACGGCTAGCAGCATCACCTGCGTCGCAGGCGGGATCCTCGTCTTTGGAGACCCAATGCCCGCCGATCTGCTGGGAATGCTTGTTCAAGCACTGGCATTTGTGCTCGTGATTGCCGCTTCCGCGCTGATTCCGCCATCTCGTGCGAGCCAACTCACGACCTAGAGCGCTGCTGGGCGGTAACGTAGGGGCTATGGCTACTACCTCCAGCAGTCTTACTTCAGAACAACTTCAAGAGCTCGCAAACAGGCATCTTTGGCTCCACTTCAGCCGAATGGGCTCCTACCAGCGCGGCGAGGAGATCCCAGTTATCGTTCGCGGTGACGGTTGCTACGTCTGGGATGACCACGGCAACCGCTACATCGACGGCCTTAGCGCGCTCTATTGCGTCAATATCGGCCACGGCCGCGCCGACATCGCTCAGGCTGGGGCCGATCAAGCGAAGGAGCTTGGCTTCTTCACCAACTGGTCGTACGCCCACCCGAAAGCGATTGAGCTCGCTGCCAAGATCGCTTCACTGACCCCTGGCGATCTAAATCGCATCTTCTTCACCTCCGGCGGCGGCGAGTCGGTCGAATCGGCGCTGAAGCTCTCGCGTCAGTACCACAAGCTGACCGGCAACCCGAACAAGACAAAGGTGATCGCGCGCAACATCGCCTACCACGGCACGACGATGGGCGCGCTCGCCGCCACCGGCCTCACTTACGCCCGCCAGCCTTACGAGCCTTTGATGCCGGGCGGCTGCCACGTCCCGAGCACGAACCTTTACCGCCTGCCACCGGGCTACGGGGCTGAGAATCTCGCTGAGGCGATCGTCGAACAGATCGAGTTTGAGGGCCCTGACACGGTTGCCGCCGTGATCCTCGAGCCCGTCCAGAACGCCGGCGGCTGCTTCGTCCCGCCGGAGGGGTATTTCCAGCGGGTGCGTGAGATCTGCGACGAATACAACTGCACCATGATCTCCGACGAGGTGATCTGCTCCTGGGGCCGCCTCGGCGAGTGGTTCGGAGCGCAGCGCTTCGGCTACCAGCCCGACATCATCACGACCGCCAAGGGTCTTACCTCGGCCTACGCCGCGATGGGCGCGATGATCGCCTCCGACCGGCTGATGGAGCCGTTCCTTGAGGGCAACACCTCGTTTGTGCACGGCTTCACTTTTGGCGGCCACCCGATGGCTTCGGCGATCGCGCTGGCAAATATTCAAGCGATGGAGGACGAAGAGGTAATCGAGAACGTGCGCGAGAACGAGCCTCATCTGCGTGCGATGATGGAATCGATGCGCGACATTCCGATCGTTGGCGACGTTCGCGGCGCCGGTTACTTCCAAGCGATCGAGCTGGTCAAGAATCGCGAAACGCAGGAGACCTTCAACGACGAGGAATGCGAGGATCTGCTGCGCGGCTACCTCACCGGTGAGCTCTACGGCAATGGCCTAATCTGCCGCTCCGATGACCGCGGCGACCCTGTAATTCAGCTCGCTCCGCCGCTGATCACCGGCCCTGAGGTGATTGATGAGATCGGCGAAATCCTGCGGCCAGTGTTGGAGGGCGCTAGCGCAAGGCTTGGTCTCTGATGAAGGTTGGTGTGCCGTCCGAGATCAAGGTTGACGAGTACCGCGTAGCGATCACACCATCTGGAGTGCGCGAGCTGGCCGCGCACGGGCACAGCGTCATGATCGAGCAGGGCGCCGGTGAGGGCTCGGCGATCAGCGACGCAGAGTACATCGAGCAGGGCGCGAAGATGCTGGAGGACGCTGACGCGGTCTTCGCTCAGGCCGAGATGATCCTGAAGGTCAAGGAGCCTCAGCCGGAGGAGGTCGCGCGGCTGCGGCCCGGCCAAGTTCTTTTCACCTATCTGCACCTCGCGCCAGACCCCGAGCTGACGGCCGGCCTAATCGCCTCGGGCGCTACCTGCGTCGCCTATGAGACGGTTGAAGATTCCGGCGGCCGCCTGCCGCTGCTGGCGCCGCTGAGCGAGATCGCCGGCAAGATCGCCACCCAAGCGGGCGCCTTCATGCTGGAGAAGCCGCTCGGTGGCCGCGGACTG
>SYIT01000064.1 GCA_005798685.1 Actinomycetota bacterium
ACACTCCTTTCTTCACCGGCTACCGGCCGCAGTTCTACTTCCGTACGACCGATGTAACCGGTTCAGCGCATCTGCCCGAAGGGGTCGAGATGGTCATGCCTGGTGACAACGTCGCTATGGAGATCGAGCTGATTCAGCCGATCGCGATGGATCAGGGCCTGCGCTTCGCAATTCGCGAAGGCGGCCGTACTGTCGGCTCAGGAGTTGTGACCGAGATCATCGAGTAACACCGTGAACAGGGCGGCGCTCTGCAACAA
Source organism: Actinomycetota bacterium (assembly GCA_005798685.1). Lineage (GTDB taxonomy): Bacteria > Actinomycetota > Thermoleophilia > Solirubrobacterales > Solirubrobacteraceae > F1-60-MAGs163. The sequence continues at coordinate 258 of SYIT01000064.1, forward strand.
GTGCAGGGCCCGCCCCGTCGCGTTTTTCATCAGATACGACCAAAGCAGCCTGTGGGGCGAAGCCCGCTCGTTTGAGCCTTCGCCCTTTTGGCCGTCAGTAGAGACAAGTAATCCGCCGAACAAACAGAGGAAATCAGTACCAACGAAATGGCAGTAGCAACACAAAATAAGATTCGGATCCGGCTCAAGGCCTACGACCACTCGGCAATCGAGACGGCGGCCAAAGAGATCGTTGAAACGGCCACGCGCACCGGCGCGTCGGTGACCGGCCCGGTTCCACTGCCGACCGAGAAGAACGTCTACTGCGTGATCCGCTCGCCGTTCAAGGACAAGGACTCGCGCGAGCACTTCGAGATCCGTACGCACAAGCGTCTGATTGACATTCATCAGCCGACCCCCAAGACCGTTGACTCGCTTCAGCGCCTCGATCAACTGCCAGCCGGCGTTGACATCGAGATCCGGCTCGCAGGTTAGGTATTTCGATGGCCGCGATCCTCGCCAAGAAGCTCGGTATGACCCAACTCTTTTTGGATGATGGCCGCGTTGAGCGCGTCACCGTGCTTGAGGCAGGGCCTTGCCCAGTGACGGCGGTTCGCAGCAGCGACGACGACGGCTACGACGCCGTTCAGCTCGCATTCGGTGAGACGAAAGAGAAGCACCTCAGCAAGCCTGAGCTAGGCCACCTGGCGGCCGCCAAGGCCGGCGCCTACAGGCACCTTGTTGAGTTCCGCGATGAGCGCGGCGAGCTGAACGTCGGTGACACGGTCACGGCCGACGCTTTCGAGGCGGGCGACAAAGTCAAGGTTGCTGGCGTTTCAAAGGGCAAAGGCTTTCAAGGCACGATCAAGCGCCACAACTTCAGCCGCGGACCTTCATCGCACGGCTCGCACAACGTCCGTGCCCCAGGTTCGATCGGCGCTTCGGCTTGGCCGGCTCGCGTCTTCAAGGGCATCCGCGGCCCCGGCCAGATGGGCAACAAGCGCGCAACTCAGCGCGGCCTGACGATCGTACGCGTCGACGCCGCCGACAACCTAATTCTTCTTCGCGGCGCCGTTCCCGGCGCCGCCGGCGCTTTGGTTGAGGTGCGTAGCGATGGCTGACGCTCCGATCCTCGGCGCCACAACGAAGCTCAAGCTCGACGAGGCGATCTTCGGCGAAGGGCTCAACAAGTCTTTGATCCACGAGTCGGTGCGCGCTGAGCTGAACGCTCGCCGCCGTGGCACTGCTGCGACGAAGACGCGCGGCCTTGCCTCCGGCGGTGGCGCCAAGCCTTGGCGCCAGAAGGGCACCGGCCGCGCCCGCGCCGGCTCAACGCGCTCGCCAATCTGGACAGGTGGTGGCGTCACGTTCGGCCCGCAGCCGCGCTCCTACACCTTCAAGGTCAACCGCAAGGAGCGTCGCGCCGCTCTGCGCAGCGCGCTTTCGCTCCACGCCGACCGCGGCTCGCTCGCTGGCGTTGATCCCGCTGGCTTTGCTGCGCCGTCAACGAAGCAGGCCGCGAAGATGCTCAAGGACTGGGGTTCGGACAGCTCGGTTCTCGTCGTCGTCGGCGCCGATGAGGCCAACATCGCCCTCTCTTTCCGCAACATCGAGCGCGTCAACGTACTCGCCGCTTCAGAGGCCGGCGTTGCCGACATCGTCAACGCTGCACGGCTGATCGTCAGCCAAGTTGGGCTCGACGAGCTGAGCGGCCGCCTTTCGGCTGAGCGCATGGGGGAGGCTGCCTGAGATGGACCACACACAGGTCATCATCCGCCCGGTCGTCAGTGAGAAGAGCTACGTGCTCGCTTCCAACGGCCGTTACACCTTCCGCGTCCATCCCGACGCTCACAAGACTCAGATCCGCGAAGCGGTTGAGGCGCTCTTCGACGTTCACGTTGAAGAGGTTCGCACGCTTTCGGTCAAGTCGAAGCCGAAGCGCCGCGGCTACACCTCAGGGCGCACTCGTCAGTGGAAGAAGGCGATGGTCCAGGTTCGCGCTGGCGAGCAGATTCCGATCTTCCAAGGCCTAGCTGAGGGAGTCGAGTAATGGCGATCCGCAAGCCGAAGCCAACCAGCCCCGGTCGTCGCTTCTCGACTTACGCCGACTTCGCCGAGATCACTCGTGACGAGCCGGAAAAAAGCCTCGTTGAGGGTTTGACCAAGAGCGGCGGTCGCAACGCCCGCGGGCGCAAGACCTCGCGCCATCGCGGTGGGGGCGCAAAGCGGCTCTACCGCAAGATCGACTTCAAGCGTCGCAAGGACGGAGTTCCGGCCAAGGTCGCCGCGATCGAATACGATCCCAATCGCAGCGCTTACATCGCCCTGCTCCACTACCTCGACGGTGAGAAGGCCTACATCCTCGCTCCCAGCCGCCTGACGGTTGGAATGATGGTTCAGTCCGGCCCCGGCGCCGAGATCGCCGTCGGCAACTGCCTCGCACTGGTTGACATGCCGCTCGGCACCGTCGTCCACAACGTCGAGCTTCAGCCCGGCCGCGGCGGCCAGATCGGCCGTTCGGCCGGAGCTTCGATCCAGCTAATGGCGAAGGAGAACGATCAGGCGACGCTGCGTCTGCCTTCCGGTGAGATGCGCCTAGTTCGCAGCGAATGCCGCGCAACGGTCGGTTCGATCGGCAACTCCGATCACCAGAACGTCAAGGTTGGCAAGGCCGGCCGCAAGCGTCACATGGGCGTGCGCCCACAGACGCGCGGCACGGCAATGAACCCGGTCAACCATCCGCACGGCGGCGGCGAGGGCTCAACGACCGCCGGCCGCCACCCGGTTACGCCATGGGGCGTTCCCACGCTCGGCTACCGCACTCGTAAGAAGCACAAGGCTTCCGACAAGGACATCATCCGTGGCCGTCGCCGCGGCAAGGGCAACCAATGAGTCGCTCGAGCAAGAAGGGCCCGTTCGTCGAGGAGCGCCTGATGGGGCGAATCATCAAGATGAATGAAACAGGCGACAAAATGATGCTGAAGACCTGGTCGCGCACCTCGACGATCTTCCCTGAGATGGTTGGCCACACGATCGCTGTTCACGACGGCCGCAAACACATCCCCGTCTTCGTCAACGAATCGATGGTTGGTCACAAGCTCGGCGAGTTCGCGCCGACGCGAACCTATCGAGGCCACCTTGGCTCCGGGCAGGTGCGCTAGCTATGGCTGACGACCCAAACAAGGAAGAGGCAGAGGTGGAAGAGAAGCCCAAGCGCCGCCTGCGCCGCACGAAGGCCAAGGACGACGCTCCGAAGGCTGAGGCTGCCGTCGAAGAGACCACCGACGGGGCTGAGGTTGGGGGGGAGCCGAAGGCTGAGGGGGAGCCGAAGGCTGAGAAGAAGTCGAAGGCCAAGGACAAGGACAAGGACAAGGTTGTAGAGAAGCCAAAGCGCGTGATTCCGGCTTACGACCCTGAGAATCCTCCGGTAATCAAGGCCCACGCCCGGTATGTGCGCACCTCTGCGCGCAAGGCCCGCCTTGTCTGCGACCACATCCGCGGCCACTCGGTCACCGAGGCGCGGATGATCCTCGCCCATACGCCGCGTGACGTCGCCGGTGATTGGCAGAAGCTGCTCGAATCGGCCGTCGCCAATGCCGAGCACAACCTTGAACTTGACGGAGAAAACCTGCGCATCCTGTCGGTTCAGGCCAATGAGGGTCCGACGTTGAAGCGCTTCCGCCCGCGGGCGATGGGCCGCGCCTCAGCGATTCACAAGCGCACCAGCCACCTTTCAATCTCGCTCACGCCAAAGGAGTAACTGAGGACTTATGGGACAGAAGGTTCACCCCGAGTCGATGCGCGTCGGCTACATCCACGATTGGAAGTCGCACTGGTTTAGCGAACGCAACTTCGCTGAATACCTGGCCGAAGACGTGCGGATTCGCGAGCACATCGAAAACAAGCTCGCCCACGCCGGCATTTCGAAGATCACGATCCGCAAGGACGCCAACGAGGTCGAGGTAAACATCCACACCGCGCGCCCTGGCATCGTGATCGGCAAGTCGGGCGTCGAGGTTGATTCGCTGCGCCGCGACCTCCATCAGATCTCCGAAAAGTCGGTCAAGGTCAACATTCTTGAGATCAAGCGACCTGAGCTCGACGCGGCGCTCGTCGCTCAGTCGGTTGCCGAGCAGCTTCAAAACCGCGTCGCCTTCCGCCGCGCGATGAAGCGCGCCCTCACGAGCGCGATGCGCTCCGGTGCAAAGGGCTGCAAGATTCAGGTCGGCGGCCGTCTCGGCGGCGCCGAAATGGCCCGCTCTGAGAGCTACTCCGATGGTCGTGTGCCGCTGCACACGCTG
>SYIT01000065.1 GCA_005798685.1 Actinomycetota bacterium
ATCGCCGCGGCGGCGATGTTCTGCTCCAGGTGAGCACGCGACGAGGTGCCGGGGATTGGCAAAATCACCGGGGCGCGCGCCAGTAGCCCAGCCAGAGCAATCTGGTAGATGGTTGCATCATGGGCGCCAGCAACCGACGCTAGTGCGCCGTCGTCTGCGAGGCCGCCGGAGGCAAGCGGGAACCATGGCAGGAATGCGATCCCGTGACGCTCGCAGGCCAGCAGCACCTCAAGCGACTCGCGATCGCTAACCGAGAAGCGGTTCTGAACGCTGACCACTTCAACGATGTCACTGGCGACTTCAAGCTGCATCGAATCAACGTTGGAGATGCCAACGTGCTGGATCTTGCCTTCGCGCTGTAGATCGGCGAGCGCGCCGACCGACTCGGCGTAGGGGATCTCAGGGTCAGGCGCGTGCAGCTGGTAGAGCTGAATCGCATCCACGCCGAGGCGCTTAATGCTGGTTTCGCACTCCACTTTGAGGTGAGCGGGGTCGCCGTTGCGGTGCCATTCGCCTGGGCCGCTGCGGGTCATGCCGCCCTTGGTCGCGATCACGAGATCATCGGCGTAGGGAAAGAGAGCGTCGTGGATGTACTGCTCGTTGACCTCCGGGCCGTACGAGTTGGCCGTGTCAATCAAGGTGACGCCCATCTCGACGGCGGCGCGCAGCACGGCGAGCGCGTTGTCGGCGTCATCCGCTGGCCCCCAAACCCCGTCGCCTGTTAAGCGCATCGCGCCGAAACCCATCCGCCTGACCTCTAGGTCCGGGCCGATCGTGATCATTCCTGCGCGGGCGGCGCTCGGCATAATTGGTCTCCTTTGGCGGACTACTTACAGAATCGCGAGGTAGCGGTCGAGTTCCCACTGAGAAACATCCAGTCGGTACTCCTCCCACTCGCGGCGCTTAATTTCAACAAAGCGATTAAAGGTGTGTTCACCAAGGGTACGCAAAACGAGCTCTGAGGCGGCGGCAAGCTCGACCGCTTCGCCGAGGCTCTCCGGCAGCTGCTCAATCCCGATCCGCTGGCGATCCTCCGGCGATAGGTGATAGAGGTTCTGCTCCATCGGCTCCGGCAGCTCGTAGCCCTGCTCGATTCCCTCAAGGCCGGCCTGCAGCAGAACGGCAAAAGTTAGATACGGATTGCAGGCCGGGTCAGGGCAGCGCAGCTCCATCCGCGTAGCCATCTCCTTGCCTGGGTGGTAGAGCGGCACGCGCACGAGCGCCGAGCGGTTGCGGCGCGACCAGGCGACGTAAACCGGCGCTTCGTAACCAGGCACGAGCCGCTTGTAGGAGTTGACCCACTGGGCGAAGATCGCGCTCATCTCGCGCGCATGGCGCAGCTGGCCGGCGATGAAGGCCTTGCCGACGCCGCTAAGGAAGTAGGGGTCGTTCTCGTCGTAGAAAGTGTTGCGCCCGTCCTTAAAGAGCGAGAGATGGGTGTGCATTCCCGAGCCGTTCTCACCGAACAGCGGCTTCGGCATGAAGGTCGCATGCCAGCCGTACTTCATTGCGTACTCCTTGACCGTGATTCGGTAGGTCATACAGTCGTCGGCCATCTTCAGGGCGGGCGCGTATCGCATGTCGACCTCGTGCTGGCTTGGGCCGACCTCGTGATGGCTGTATTCAACGTGAATTCCGAGCTGTTCGAGCGCGAGCACGGTCTCACGGCGAACGTCGGAGCCGGCGTCGAGCGTCGTCAGGTCGAAGTAGCCGCCCTTGTCGAGCACTTCCGTTCCATTTGCGTCCTTAAAAAGGAAGTACTCCAGCTCTGGGCCGACGTTGAAGGTGTCGAAGCCCATCTCTTCCATCCGCGCGATCGCGCGGCGAAGAACTTGGCGCGGGTCGCCCTCGTATGGAGTGCGCTCAGGCGTTTGGATGTCGCAGAACATCCGCGCGACGCCCTGCTCATCAGGGCGCCACGGGAGCACAGCGAAGGTCGACGGGTCGGGCATCGCGATCATGTCCGATTCTTCGATTGCGTTGAAGCCGGTGATCGATGAGCCGTCGAAACCCATCCCGCCCTCGAAGGCGTCATCGAGTTCGTCAACGCCGACCGAGAACGACTTCAGCTGCCCGAGAATGTCGGTAAACCAAAGGCGGACGAAGCGGATGTCACGCTCGGCGCAAAGCGCCTTCACGTCCTCCGAGCTGGTAGGCGAATCGGCCATCAAACGACCCTAGCGCCGCAATGGGAATTTGGCAGTTTTGGTTAGCGGCTTGCGCGCACAGTTGCGCGTCCAATGCTGATTACGCCAAGTTTGCGCGCCGCGGCCCAAGTGAGGTCGAAGTGCACGCCAGCAGCGTAAGGGCCGCGGTCAACGACCTTCGTTCTAACGGTGCGCCCGCGGAAGCGGAAGTAGACGACGGTGCCGCACGGAAGCGTCTTGTGCGCAACGCCGTAAAGGCGGCTGGTGAGCGTGTTGCCGCAGGCAGTCCTGCGCCCGTACCAACCAGGGCCGTACCAGGTGACGACGCGGGTGCGGTTGATACCACGGCTGTTGCCGCGACCGCCGCTGGAAGGTCGCTTCGACGAACAGGCGCGCTTGCCAGCCCTCAGCGCCGCGATCGTTGACGGGCCGGCGATGCCGTCAACGGTGAGGCAGCGCGTGCGCTGGTAACGGCGCACGGCGGCGTAGGTCAGCGAACCGAAGTGGCCGGTTGGAGCTACCTGAAGCAGATTGAGCTTGTGCAGCTTGCCCTGCATCTGCCTTACGTCATGGCCGTTCATCGGCTTTTTCAGCGTGCGGTCGCCGAGCTTCGTTAGCGGCGCGGCACCCGCGCTGGCGGCGGCCGTTAGAACGAGCACCAGCCCAAGCATTGCGGCCCAGGCAGCGACCCGATCGGGGCGGCGGCGCGTCAGCGAGTCCTTCGCGGCGGAGCGATTCGGGAGCGGCCGCTGCGAGGCGCGACTGCGGCGCTGCTCGATCAGCGCCCGGGCCTTCGGCGCGCCAGGGCGACGGACGACCGGCAGAGGCCTGATCGGTTTGCGCTCGACCGGCGCTGGGGCGCCACGCTCACCGGAGCGTTGGGCGGGCTCGGCGGCCTCACTCGCGCCGCCAGGCGCTGCGGCGGCAGCAAACCCGTTCTGCCGTGACTGCGGGCGCAGGTGCTCCACCTCTGACCACCATGGGGAACTGATCTCTGTTGACATCGCTCTTCGAGCCTCTCTCTTGTGCTTACGGGGTTAGCTGACGGGCTCGCGCTGAAAGAGCTGCGCTACGCCGCAATGAGCGGCGATTCGCCCCGACTGTTGGGTCCCCCGCTTCCCAGCGCCGTCACGACAGCTGGGAACTCAGCGGTATGTACTCAGCCTACGGTAGCGCAAGCAGGCAAAACCCCTCCGCTACTGCACGAAACGGTGCGTTAAGGGGTTGAAGCGGAGTCGTTCTCGCCCGCAACCAAGCCTTGGCCTGCAACGGCAGCAACGTAGCTAGCGACTTCCTTAGCTTGATTGCCGGTAACCAGCCCGGCCGGCATGTTGCCTGCGCCGCGCGCGCGACCGATCTGAATCGCGTTCAAGGTAAGCGCTTCGGGCGGGACCATCATGTCAAGGTTGGGGCCGGTCTGGCCGGCTGCGCCGGAGGCCTGCAGCGTGTGGCAGACGGAGCAGTTTTGTGCAAACAGAGCGCGCCCGTTCTCTTGCGCTGCGGTTAGAACTACGCCGCCACTTGCGTCACGCGAAGTCTTTGTGCCGTTGTTGAGGGTCAGGACGGCGGGAATCGCAAGGCCGATGCCGACGACGCAGATTGCTACGCCAACGTAAAGCAGCTTGCCACTACCACTAGAGCCCGCGGCCACCGCTTTGCGCTTCGATGAGAAGCCCGCGGCGATCACGACGATTCCGACGATCAGGAAGATCCCGATGAATATGGCAACACCAATCATTAGCCCAAACGATACAGGGCGCCGAGCCGGAAACGCCCGCTCGCAGGCTCTACTCGGCGCGCAAACGCGTTAGCGGCGGCGGCCCTCAGCGAACGACATTACGGCCGGAGCGACGGCACGGAAGTCGCCGCTCACGAGCTCACCAATTTCGGCGATCTGCGCCTCACCTGGCTCAAGCGCCTCGATCCGATCAACGAGCAGGTTTATGGTGCCGCCGGCGCCGGCGTGGCGCTCAAGGGTTCCTTCGACAAATACCAACGGCTCGGTTCTTACCGTCAAGCGGAAGCGCTCATAAACCTGCGGCTTCAGGACGAGGTTGATCGTCCCCTGCTCGTCTTCGAGCAGCACGAAACAGACGCCGCTAGCGGTGCCGGGCCGCTGGCGCGCTACGACCAGCCCGCCGACGCTAACGCGGCGGCGGTGCGGTGCCTGCTCGAGCGCAGCGCTGGGCAGGGCGCCGCGCAGCTCTAGATCGGGGCGCATCAGCTCCAGCGGATGGCTGCCGGTGGTCAGGCCGGTTGCGGCGTAGTCGGCGAGCATCGTCTGCCAGGCGGTCAGCGGGTCGAGTGCAGGCGCGGCGGGGAGATCAAAGCCGAGTGAGAGCTGCGCTTTGCTGGCCGGGGCGGGCGCGCCGATGCCAAGCTGCCAAAGCACGGCGCGGCGCGCCAGCCCCGGGCGCTGCTGCTGCCCCTCGGCGTCGGTGTCAACGCCAGCGCCGGTTCCGGTGCCGGCGCTGGCGCTGGCGTCACCCAACCGATCGCAGGCCCCGGCCCATGCGAGGGCTTCGAGCGATGAGCGTGCTCCACCGGCGCGGGCCGTCAGGTCGCTAAGCGAAGCGAACGGCCCGTTGGCGCTGCGCTCCTCGATCAGCTCCTCAAGCTGCTCTTTGCGCACGCCGCGCACGTGTCGCAAACCCAGCCTTAGCGCGCCCTGCGCGTCAATCAGGCAGCCGAGCGCGCTTTCGTTTAGATCCGGTGCGAGCACCGTTGTGCCGCGGCGCTGCGCTTCGTGAACGAGCGAATCGGGCGGGTAGAAGCCCATCGGCTGCTCGTCGAGTAGCGCCGCCAGCAGCTCGGGGCCGTAATGAACTCGCAACCACGTTGACTGGTAGGCGAGCAGGCCGAAGGCGGCGGCATGCGCTTTTGGGAAGCCAAAGCCGGCAAAGCCGGCGACCATTTCGAAAACCTCAGCAGCCTGCCTTTCATCAACGTCAGGCCAGCGCGCCATCGCTCCCTCGATGAAGTTGCGGCGGTGCGATTCGATCGCCTCAGCCGAGCGTTTGCGGCTCATTGCGCGGCGCAGCCCTGCCGCCTCGGCGGCGCTGAAACCGGCGAAGGCCATCGCCACTTCGATCACCTGATCTTGAAAGATGATCGTGCCGAGCGTCTCACGCAGGATTGGCTCCAGCGAGTGGTGTGGGTACGGGATTTTGAACTCGGGGTTGGCGTTCAGCGCCTGGCGCCGCTTGATGTACGGATTGACGGCGCCGCCTTGGATTGGCCCCGGCCTGACGATCGCTACCTGAATCGTTATCTCGTCAAGGTTTGTTGGCCTTGTGCGCCGCAGCGAGGCGATCTGCGCGCGGCTTTCAATTTGAAATACGCCGGTTGTTTCGCCGCGCTGAATTGCTTCGTAAACCTGCGCGTCGTCGTAGGGAATTCGCGAGAGATCTATCCGCTCGCCGCGGCGCGCGTCTATCTGTTCAACGCAGCGCTCGACGGCAGAGAGCATTCCAAGCCCGAGCAGATCAATCTTGAGGAAGCCGGCGTCGGCGCAGGAATCCTTGTCCCAGTGAGCGATCTGGCGCCCCTCGATCGCCGACGGCACGACCGGGCAACAGTCGATCAGCGGCCTCGTAGCGACGATCATGCCGCCGGAGTGCTGGGCCAGGTGGCGCGGCAGCCCGGACGCTTCACGCGCCAGCGCTGTGAGCCAGCGCCAGCGGCCGCTCTGCGCCCGCTCCTCGCCGATAGCCTCCGCAATCTGTTCATCAAAGCCGCGCAGCGACCAGCCTTCGCTGGAGCGGGCGACGCGCTCTATCTCCCCTGCCGGCAGACCGAGCGCGGCGCCAAAGTCGCGGATTGCGCCGCGCGCCTTGTAGGTCGGGAAGGCGGCGACGAGCGCTGTTCGCTCGACGCCGTAGCGCTGGTGGATCCGCGGGATCAGCTGCTCGCGAATGTCGCGCGGGAAATCGAGATCAATGTCGGGCAGCTCGGTGATCTGCTCACTTAGGAAACGGCCAAGAAGGAGCCGGTTGGCTACAGGATCTACGTGCGAGAGGCCGGTTAAATAACAGACGATTGATGAGACCGACGAGCCGCGGCCGCGGCCCGGCGGCAGCAGCGCGCGGGCGCTGCTGGGGCCGCGCACCTCAGCGGCAACTTCGCGCGCCAGCTCCAGCATGTCGCGGTGGAGCAGGAAGAAGCCGGAGAGGCCGAGCCCGGCGATGATCTTCAGCTCCTCGCTGAGCCTTGCGGCGGCCTCGTCGCGGAGCTTGTGGCCGGGCGGGTAACGGTGATCGAAGCTGGCCTGGCAGGCTTGGTTTAGGTCGCGGTCGGCGCCGCCGTCCTCGGCGCCGGGGTAGCGGTAGCCAAGATCGCTGGTTAGGTCGAACCGGCAGCGCTCGGCGATCCGTTCGGTTTCGGCGAGCGCCTCAGGGTGATCTTCAAAGCGCGCAGCCATCGCCTGCGGGCTTGCCATCACGTGGCTGTGGTTGCCGCGCCGCTGCGGCTCGCAGCCGTCGAGCGTGAGGTGGCTGCGAACGGCGACGAAGGTGTCCTGCAGCGGCGCGCGGCTTGCCGCGTGAGCGTGGACGTTGCCGCTCGCCACGCAGGGAACGCCGAGCAGCCGCGCGCGCTCGGCCAGCTCACGGCCCAGCGCGCGGTCATGGCGAGCGAACGGGCGCTGAAGCTCTATTCGAAGATTGTCGCGGCCGAAGGCCGCGAGCAGGCGGCGCAGGCTCGGCTCGTCGTGGAAGCCGTGGCCGGCGCAGCCGCTGAGGCAGATCAGCCCCTCGGTGTGAGCTTCGATCTGTTCGAGCGTCAGCTCCGGCTGCCCACGCTCGCGGCCATCGCGGGTGTGGGCGTGGGCGAGCGTCAAAAGGCGGCAGAGGTTGCTCCAGCCCTGGGCGTCCTTGACCAGCAGCGTTAGGTGGCGATGCTCGGTGGCCTGCTCGTGCTCGTAGGCGACGCGAACCTCAGCGCCGTGGATCGCCTTCAGCCCTGCCGCCTTCGCCGCCTGCGCAAACTCCATCGCGCCGCAGAGATTGTCGTGGTCGGTCAGCGCCAGCGAGCGGTAGCCGTGAGCGACGGCGGCGTCAACGAGCTCATCGGGGCTCGATGCGCCATCAAGGAACGAGAAGGCCGAATGAGAGTGGAGTTCTGCGTACAACACGAACGTATGTTCGCATTGTTGCGCAGGCTTTGTGGAATTCTTTTCCCGCCGGGCGCGGCGGCGCTAGGGCGCGGCGGCGCAGTGGCAGGCGTTCACCGCGATCACCCGCGCAGGCAATCGCTGCGCGCGCGCCAGTTCTGGTCGATTCCACGGACGCGGGCGTCGAGCAGCGTCGCGTCCTCGGCGCTGCGCTGGTAATTGCCGGCCACCCCGACGCCGGCGCCGAGCTTGCCGCCAAAGCCGCTGCGGCGGCCCTCAATTCCATAGCTGCGAACGAGCGTCACGCCGTCGCTGTTGATCCTTGCCTTCAGCGCCTCGGAGACTTTTGCCGCCGGGCCGAAGCCGACGCCGCGGTCCCTCAGCGCAGCGATGAACGAGGCGGCCACTTGGCGGCTGGCGGCATTACTGAGGTCAAGGTGCTGCTCAACCTCGACCAGCATTCCCTGCCGCAGCGGCAGGCTGCCGACGCCGGCGACGAGCGTGCTGACAGCACCGGGCAGCTTTGCTCCGGCGTGGAAGCGGCGCGAGTCGAAGACGCCAAGGTCGATCGGATTTCCGGCGCGGTCGAGCGTCAGCGTGTAGAGCTCACTATGGCGCAGGCCGCCCTCGACGCCGCTGGCCGGGAGCGGCGAAAGGTCGGCGAGCAGCTCGTTGCGGCGGGCGATCGTCAGCGTGCGCTGGCCGCTGCGGTGGTCGAGCCGCTCGCCGACTAGATCCTCAGCCTCGAAGCTGATTCCGGCGGCGGCGAGGCGGCCGCCGATGATGCTGCTGAGGCCGCTCTCGCCAAAGCTGATGTCAGCGGGAGGCGGCGCAACGCGGCGGGTGGGCGGCGCTGTCAGCGGGCGCCTGGCGCGGCCGGTCATCGTCGCCGCCACCGGCGCGAGCTGCGCGATCAGGCGCTCGGCTGCCGCCGCGCTGGCCACCGTCCAGGCGCGCCCGCGAGCGATCCGGCCGCTGAACGAGCCGCTCGCCGCGGCGCCGTAGTCGGCGCCGCCGACGGAGACGCTTCCGCCGGCGGTCAGCTCTAAGCCAGCGCCGCCACTTTCGACTAGCGTCACCAGCTCGGTTCCGTCCGAGCTGCGCTGGCGGATGATCGTGCGGCCACCGGCGAGCCGGATTACGGCGACAACGACGACGAGATCTTGGCTCGCGGTTTGCGAGCCGATCACGCACGGCGCGCGGTCGCGCTCGCAGTCGCCGCCGCCGACGACGCAGATGCCGCGCGCGAACTGTGCCAACACGGAAGCTGCCAGTCCTTCGCCTTTGACCGCCATCGCGCCGCCACCGACCACCAGCGTTGAGATCACGAGCAGGACGATGTACTCAAGGCTGGCTTGGCCGCTGTCGTTGCGCACGAGCCTTAAGTTGGCGGCGCGCCGGTTACGCGGCTACTGCCAATCAGAGCCGCAGCGCGCACATCGGCGCGCAGTCTTAGCGCTCAGCGGTGGCCGAACCAGCCGCCGCCGACAAGGTCGCGAAAGATGACTAGGTCTCCCCCCTCGATCGTCACAAGCTCCCAGTAGCGCCGTCGCAGTGGCTGCTCGCTCCACCAGCTGTCCTCAACCAGCCACGATTCGCGCACGGCGCTGATTTCGCTGCCCTCAACCTCCAGCGGCCTGCCGCCAGCGCCAGCGCATACCCGCACCGGGCGCGGCGCGCCGAGCCTCCTCGCGGCCGGCGTCATCGCTCGTACGGGGTTAAGACGGCGCGGCGCTCAGGGATTCGAGACTGAGGATCGGCGAGCAGCACGCGCAGCGCCGCCTGCGGCCCGGCCAGCGCGCGCAGCTGACCGATCGCCTCACTGAGCCGCCCGGCGCGGCGGAACTCGTCGTCATCGAAGAGCGCCTCGGCTGGCGGCGCCGGTGGGCCGAGCTGCTCGGCGGCAAGGCGCAGAGACTTCGCCGGGGCCGGCAGCAGTGCCAGCCGCAGCGCCAGCGCGGTGCGGATTCGCAGCGCGTCGCTGAGCGGCTCGCGGAAGACGACGCGTTCGCGCCAGGTGCCGCCCTCAGTCAGCTCAGCCGAGAGCGTTGCTGCGCGCAGCGTTCGGCCGCCAAGCTCGCTGCGGGCAAGCAAGGAGTCAACGAGCATTTCGAGCGCCACCGCCAGCTGCGGGCCGGAGGCCGATTCGATCAGAGTCAGCGTCTCTTCCAGCGGCTCGCTCGGTTTGCGCGGGCGCAGCGGGCGGTCGTTGCCGTGCGCCATCTCCCAGGCGGTGATGCCGGCGCGGCCGAAGCGATCGGAGACGCTGCCGCGCGGCAAGGCGGCGAGCTGGCCGAGCGTCGTGATGCCAAAGCGGGCGAGCGGTTCTACGAGCTTCGCCGTTGCCGGCTCGCGCGCCAGCAGCGCTACCGGGGCGCCGGCCAGCTGCGCGGCGCCGTCAACTACCGACGGCCTGCGGCTGCGCGCCTGCTCTGCGGCGACAACGGCGCAGAAGCGAGAGGAGCCGGCGCCGATCCGCGCTGGCAGCTTCAGCGCGCCGCGGGTTGCCTTCACGACGCCCTCGAGCGAGCCGCCGTGAAGGCGACCAAGCCCGCGCGCCTCAAAACAGGCGAGCCCCACTCCCCCGTCCTCAACCTGAGCGCCGACCGATTCCAGCCGCACCAGCACCCGCTCCCAGCTGTCGGCAACGGCAACCGGGTCGGCGGCGATCATCCGCAGCTGCGGTGCGCGCGCCAAGGCCTCGGCGATCTTCATCCCGGGAGCCACGCCTAGCGCTTCGGCGGCCGGCGAAACCTCACCAACCAGCGCCGCGCGGCCCGGCTCCGGCGCCAGCGCCAGCGGCCCTTCGGCTAGGGCAACGCGGCCACCGGCAGCGATTGCGAGCGAAAAGCGGGGCAGTATGACGGCGACAACCATAAGCGAACGTATGTTCGCATAACTGACGCCGATGATCAAGCGGCGGGCGCGACCTTCCTGCCCACAGGCCAGTTAGCGGCTGTTGCGCTCGGATGCCAGCTCAGCCTGCGCGACGATCGCGTCAGCGAGCGACTCAATATGCGGGTTCAGCAGCTGCCAGGTGCTGCGATCGACCTGCGGATTGTCGAGCCACTGCAGCAGCAGAAGGTCGGCGTGGCCACGCATCTCGGGCAGGAAGGCCGCGAACGAGAAGCCTTGATCGAGCAGCCCAGCCAGCGCCGACGCCGGCTCGTTGGTCGGAATCCGCAGCTCAATGAAGCGAGCCCCCGCCGCCTGCGCCTCGTCGCGCGCGGCGACGACCGCGGTATGAAGATCGGCGCCAATCGTCTCAACTTCAATCTCCGCGCTAGCCATCGCATCATTGAACGTGGAACCGAGCACGGTCGCCTCCGGCAACACCGGATCTTGCGGCGGCTCGGTCCGAATAGTCCGCGGCCAGTCGGTGGGCTCGATCACCAGCGCGACCAGCTCGGCGTACTCCGGCGAAAGCCAAACGTCATGCCCGCGCATCGGCGCGAGCGGGCCGAAGGCCACCGCCAGCGAGATTCGTCCAGCCTCAGTCCTTGCTTCGAAGCCCTCGAGGTCGATGTGAGGAATCGACTTCAGCCGAATGCCGGTGATCGCTCCTTGCTTCCAGCGGGTAACGGCAATCTCTTGCGTCGCCGTGTGAACCAGCACCGGCTCACCCATCACCCACTTGACGCCCCGCTGCACGAGCCGGCCATGGAGGTTCGCTTCCATTTGTGAGGCGACTCCGTGGCCGCGGTAGCGCTCGTCTGTGATCGTCATCCCGCTCTCGGCAACTGCAGCGCCACGGAATACGTACGCCCAATGGCCAACGACATCGCTCTTCCCGGCTACCGCGACTTCGCTGATGTGAAGACCGGCCTCCTGGTCGGCGAAGAAGCGCTCGGGATCGTAGATCTGTTCGTGGATGTAGGTATCGCCGTAGCAACGCCTGACCAGTTCGGCAACGCCGACGGCGTCGTCCGCCGTCATCGGGCGCACCTCGAGCTGCTGATCTGATTCGCTTGCGGCTATCGGCGGGAGGATAGATCAAACCGGGGCGGCAGGGGCCAACGCGGAACGCAGCTCCAAATAGAAAGGGCCCCGCAAGCGAGGCCCTTCCCTTAGCACGCCGGTAAGCCGGATTCTGTCTTGGACAGCCATCCATCTTTGCGACCTACCTGAACCTTGGCGGGCAGCCTACAAACGGTTCTGCTTGGTCTTGCATCCGGTGGGGTTTACCTGGCCGCCGTGTTACCACGACGCCGGTGCGCTCTTACCGCACCTTTTCACCCTTACCTGTGCGCAAATGAGCGGACGTCCAACTCACTGACGCCATCGGCGGTGTATTTCTGTGGCACTTTCCCGCGGGTTTCCCCGGGTCGGCTTCCCGACCACCGTGCCCTGCGATGTCCGGACTTTCCTCGAAGGGTTTTCTCTCCCCCCGCGACTGTCTGGCGTACGCGAAAGAGATTAGCGGGCGGCGCCAAGCGAGACTGCATCGGCCGCTGCCCAGCAGAAAGGCGACGAATAGGGTCTCAGACTTAACCGGCGCACGGCGACGGCGAGCGTGGTAGTTTTTTTTTAGTACCAAGGAAAGGAGTGAGAGATGACTTCGATCGACCGCTCTAGCCCGTTTGCGAAGACCGCCCTTTTGGCGCTGGCCTTGCTGGTAGCCCTAGTTTGCGCGCAACCCGCTGTTGCCGCTTCGAACAAGCCCTACACCGTCAAGCTGACGGTCAAAAAAGGCAAGAATCTAAAGCTACTGCTGGTCGGCAAGGGTGGCAGCCTACTCGCCTCGGCGCCGATCAAATCAGATTCGCAGGCTGTATCGCTTAAAACGAAACGCGTCGCGACAATCGCCGGGGCAACGCTGCAGCTCGTCAGCGGCGCCAAGACGACCAGCAAGGGCGAGTACTTCGGTCCCGCCGTGCTCGGATGGAAGGGCGGCAAGCAGGCATCGGCCACAATCGTCTACACGAAACTTAAGGCGGCGCAGGCGACAACAAGCCTTGGCACCCTGACTGTCAGGAAAGTAACGAAACAACAAGGCTATGCCAGCGTTGCAGCGAGCTCAAAGGCGGCTGACACAGGAAGCAGCTCAGCGGCCAAGGCCGTCAAGGGTAAGCCTCTTGGCGTAGGCACTTACGGCAAGCAGCCCGTCTCGGGAGCAAAGACCAGCCAAACGCCGGGTCAACCAAACCAGCCGGGTCAACCAAACCAGCCGGGTTCAACTGTGCAACCCGACAAGCTGCTCGGTGGCGACCTCGATAAGGACGGCATTCCCAACGCTTTCGACGTCAACGATGACGGCGATAGCAAGACCGATTCGGCCGATAGCGACGCGCCAACGCCGACCGTGACCGATGACACGAGCACGACCTGCGCGGCGGTGGACTTCAAGATTTTCACCAACTTCAAGGCGACGCAGCCGGGCTTCGCTGGCACGATCAACGCCTATGGCGCAGGGCCATTTGCAGCCACCTTGACCTCCGTTCCGGAAGCTGTGACGAACACGATGAGCATGGTCTTCTCCTCGATCCCGACTGTCTGCGGCTCGCAGGTAACAAAGACCGAACTGAAGGGCGTGGACGTGGCATATGCGCCCAGCGATTATGTAGACCTCGGCAGTGTTTGCAACACAGGGGACTATCAGTGGACGATCGGTAACGGGAAGCTCTGCGGCAACCGCGCACTCACCTCTGGCCACAAGTTCAGCGCAACCGACCTGCCTTCCGGGCAGGACACGTTCGCGATGCGCCTGACGACGGCTGACGGCAAGACTCACGAGTTCACCAGCAGTCCAGGGTTCGTCTTCGTGACGAACCCGATGGTCATTCGATACAGCACCGGTGCTGCATCGGGAACTATCGACTACTCAAAGAACACCCCCGGCCCCGACGGCCCTAGGGTCGACAGCCCGAGCATCCCGCTTACACAGACCCAGACACTGGAAGCGGAGCTTTACCGTCCCCAGCGCCTGGCGTTTGACGGCGAGGCCGGCTTTGCCGACAACGCGTTCTACGACCTTGGCGGCTTTAAGTACACACCCGACCTGCCAAACGGCTCAGGTAAGTGCGACGCGCTAAGCACGACCGACACGGCGATGCCGACCGACACAGCTAGCGACCAGGGTACGAAGCCGACGATTACGCTTTCGTGGGCGATTGGCAGCAGGTGCTACGGCGTTCCACCGCGCAATACGCCGTGGACGACTGGCGAGCTGCAAGGTGGGATAGACATTCAAGTGGAGCCCTCGGGCGTGGGTGGTAACTCAGCTCAGAAGCTGTTCATCACCGCCCGCTAGCCAGAGCCCAGCGCTAGCCCAGAACTGAGTGGCAGCTGTCACATTTTCCGGCCACCGGGCGCGGCCCAGTCTGGACGCGCGGCATCATTGCCGCGCCGCAGACCGGGCACGCGACCGAATGGTCGGCGTGAAGGCCCTCCCATACGCCGACGATCAAATCGTCGAGCGTGAGCCCTCGAGCGCCCTGAGCAGCGGTGCGACAACCGCTGTTCCTTGGGCGCTCCCTGCGAAGCGGCGTGAGCGCTGTGGCGCTCATCGGACGCTCCGAAAGAGTCCAACGACCCGCCCGAGGACTTGAACGTCCTTCGTGCGGATCGGTTGCATTGCCGGATTCTCCGGCTGCAGTCTGATGTGATCGCTCTCGCGGAAGAAGCGCTTCACGGTTGCCTCGTCGTCGCCGACCATCGCGACGACGATCTCCCCGTCGCTGGCGTCATCCTGCGGGCGGACGACAACGAAGTCGCCTTCGAGGATGCCGGCGTCGATCATCGACTGGCCTTGAACGCGGAGCACGTACTCGCCGTCCTCGCCGCCGGCCGCGGCTGGAACCACGACGTACTCCTCGATGTTCTCCTCGGCAAGAATCGGCGAACCGGCGGCGACTGCGCCAACCAGCGGCAGGCCGCGCGGCGTGACCTTGTCAAGCGCGCCCTGGACGGCGGCGCCGGCGCCGCGGGTGGCGCGGTCTAGCAGCTCCATTGCGCGCGGCTTGGTTGGGTCCCGGCGCAGCACTCCCAGCTTCTCAAGGTTCGAAAGGTGGGCGTGGACGGTTGACGAGGAGGCAAGACCGACGGCCTTGCCGATGTCGCGGACGGTCGGTGGGTAGCCGTTGAGATCGGAGTAGCCGCGAATGAAATCGGTGATCTCTTGCTGGCGCTTTGTTAGGTCCACGGTGTTCCTCGCTTTGGTTGGCTATCGAACATGTGTTCGTAAGACTAGCGCGCATTCTGGACGGAACTTCTGAACGCGCGAAAACGCCGTATTCATCGGATATCAGCGGTATCCCCCGCGGTACGTTCCACTGCTATGCTCGCGCCTTACCGCTTGACTAACGAGCGGGTACCACCAGCGCCGGTGGCGGAATTGGTAGACGCGCCAGCTTGAGGGGCTGGTGGGCTTTTGCTCGTGGAGGTTCGAGTCCTCTCCGGCGCACTCATCTGACGCCCCGCTTGTGCGGGGCGTCGCTCGTTGGCGGGCGATCAGCGACTCTGCGACGATCACCAGGATGGACTACGACTTCACGTGGCGCGATGGCGAGCGGACGATCCGCTTTGCCCGCGGCGCGATGATTGAGGCGCCGCGGCTGATCGGCCCTGACTTCACACTGATTACGACCGCGCGGGCGCGCGAGCAGCACCCAAACCTGGAGCTCGGCGCTGAGCAGGTGATCGAAGTTGGGCGTGGCTTCGTTGATGAGATCGCTGGTGACATCTTGGCCAACGGGACACTAAGCACGCGGATCGTGGCACTCGGCGGCGGGCGTGTGATTGATACCGCCAAGGCGCTGGGCGCCGCCGCAGCGCAGCCAACGCTGGTCGCGGCGATCCCAACAACCTTGAGCGCCGCTGAGATGACCTGGGTTCACCGCCAGGCCAGTGGCGCGCCCGCCGGCAGCGGCACGATGCGCCCGCAGCTCGTGATCAATGACCCGGCGGTGAGCGCCTCACAGCCGATGCCGCAGCTCGCCGCCAGCGCCGCCAACGCGCTCGCCCACGCATTTGAAGGTGCCGTCACCGGCGTCGCCAGCCCGGTGCCGACGATGGCCGCGATCCGCGCCGCCGTGCTGCTGGCGGAAGGGCTGGCGGAAGAGGGCGAGCCGCTGCTCGACCGGCTGGCGCTCGGCGCGCTCCTATCGGGCTACGCGATCGACGCCAACTGGTACGGAATCCACCACGTGATGAGCCAGACGCTAGTTCGCAACGTTGGCGTCAGCCACGGCGACGCCAACGCCGCGATGCTGCCGATCACAAGCGCGGCGCTGCGCGAGCGGCGCACCCAGGAGATCGCCGCGATCGACGCAGCGACAGGCGTTGCGGTCGAAGAGCTGGCGCGCCGCTTCGCGCGCCGCGCGCAGGCCGAGTCGCTGCAGGCGATCGGTGTTGACGAGGCGATCCTGCCGCAGCTCGCTGAGATCGCGAGCCAGCGCAGCGAACTAGCGCTAACTCCCCCGCCGGCCGGAGCCGAAGAGCTGCTCGAGCTTTACCGCGCCGCTTGGTAGAGGCGAAGCGAGGGACTACGGCTTCGCTTTGCGGTACGGCGCGTAACGCGTCGTACGCCCGACAGTTCCAACAGTGCGGTTCCAGGAGGCCTTGAACTCCGACGCTGGCTGCAATCCTCTGTCGAGCGCCCAGCCGACCGGCACGACGGTGAAGTCAGGGTGGCGAACGTAGGTAGGCACATAATCAACGCGCCTGACGGCAGCCTTGCCGTCTGGCTCAACGCGGATCCGCAGCAGCGCGAGGTAGCCGTCCTGCGTCGCCGCGAGCAGCCCCGCGTCAGCGCTTTGGTTGGAGAGCGTGTTGCCCTCGCCGAAGACGACGAGCTTGTTGTTGATCTTGCGGATCGGCTGCACGACGTGCACGTGCTGCCCGATGATTGCCGTAATTAGGCTCGACTTTGTCAGCGCGCGGGCCAACTTCATCTGCGTCGCCGACGGCGTTTTGACGTACTCGTCGCCGGCGTGAAGATTGACGACGACAACCTGCGCTCCCTGCTTGCGAGCGCGCTTGGCGTCGGAGAGAATCTTGCCGGTGGAAGCCCAGTTCACGGACCACGGATGAGGCATCGCCTGGCCGTTGGAGATCGCCGTGTAAGCGAGGAAAGCGACCTTCACGCCCTTCGCCTCAAGCATCAGGATCTTCTTGGCGGCCTTGGCCGAATTGAACGAGCCGGTGTGTTTGATGCCATTTCTGCTGAGTGCGTAACCGGTCTGATCAATGCCGTACTGGCCGCTGTCAAGGCTGTGGTTGGAGGCCGTATCGCAGGCGTCATAGCCTGTCGAAGCGATCGCCTTTGCCAAAGCCGTCGGCGTATTGAAGACCGGGTAGCCCTTCGGCGGCCGCGGCGTCATCGGCGTCTCAACGTGGCAAAGCGCCAGATCGGCGCCTTCGACGTAAGGCTTGATCATCTTCAGCATCGGCGCGAAGTTGTAACCGTTGCCGCCAGCAAGCTGCTGGGCGCGCATCCAGACCGGAGAGTGGATCAGGAAGTCGCCATTGGCTTCGATCGTCAGATCTACCGGCGCGGGTTCCGGAGCGGGCGAGGGCGTCGTACCGGTGGTCGCAGCTGTCGTCGTCGGAACGCTGGGCGTCGTTGCCGACGACGCTACGCCAGTGCCGCAGCCGCTGACGCCAACGGCAACCGCGACAGCGCAGAGCAGAGCGCTGAAAGAAACGACCAAGCCATGAATCACTGGCTCAGTATGAACCAGCCTGCGGCGTTGCGGCGCTGATTCAGCCGACTTTGACGAGCGCGATGATCGCCAGAACCCAGATGATCGTCAGGCCGACGGTCCAACGGTTCAGGTTGCGCTCAACCAGCGAGCCGCCACCGAGCGAGCCTTCGCCGGTACCGACGCCGAAGGCGCCCGAAAGACCGGCGTCCTTGCCGGAGTGCATCAGGATCAAGAAGACCACGACGACCGATAGGATCGCCACTGCTGCTGTGAGAAACTGTGCCATCGCAGGCGATCTTAGCGTGGATCGCTGGTGGGCGGCTCCGCTGGCGGCTCCGCGCCCTGCCCCGCTGCAGAGGCTCCTTGCCCCGCCGCAGCCGCTGCTTGCTCTGGCGGTATCAGTTGATCGAGTTCGTGAAGAACCTCAACCGCCTCGCCGCGCAGTTCGCGATCGATCGAATGCCATTCTTCCTCGGAGAGTTTGCCGGTGCGGTAATCCATCTCAAGGTCGCGGATTTGGCGGTACTTGGCGTCACGCGCGGCCTCAAGGTCGGCGATCCGACCGTCATCGCGCAGGTCATCTTGCTCGGCAACTCGCGATCGCAATGGCTGGCTAACAAACCAGATGCCGAGAGCAAGGATGGCGACTGCGATGATTGGCGCGATGACCGACATGGGCTTGGGCGGTGCTGCTAAGCGCGCCCGAGGTCTTGCGCGACGCGCACAGCCTGACGGGCACGAACCCGATCACGCACGGCTCCGACCGATGGCCAAGCCGCGACCAAACCGCCGATGAAGACAATTAGCGAGCCAATCCAGATCCAGAAGACCATCGGCGAGACGATCACTCTGAACTGAGCTGGCGGCGGACTTTCGCGGTAACGGGTGGTCAGCCCGTTTAGCGCTGCCGCAAGGAAGACCGACCGCGCCTCCGGCTCGAGCCCCTGCGAAGACGCCTTCTCGAAGACCGCGTCACCACGGCGCACGACCGGCATCAGCGATGAAATATCTGGCGTTTCGGCAATCCACAGATCCTTTATCGCCCCAGCCTTAAGGCCAATTTCGCTGGTTGACTCGCCAGCAAAATATGTGCTGACGGCACCGAGCATCGGACTACTTGAGGGGTAGTAGCCACGGTTTGGGTAAAGGTTGCTGACGAACTTCCCGTCCTTTGAGACTCGAATCTGCGAGCCAAGCGTGATCCGTTCCAGCTTGCCGCCCTGCGTTTCAATCTTCGCTACCGGCTTTTGGTAGGTGAAGCTGTACCCGGAAAGCGTTGTCTGCTCACCGACGCCCAGCCGCACGTCGCGGACGTTTTGGAAGCTTGACGAAGCGGCGATACCGATAAAGAGCGTGGCGACGCCGATGTGGATAATAAAACCACCGTAGCGGGCACGATTGCGAGCCAGCAGCAGCCTGAAGGCGGCGAGCGGCCCCTCCCCCGTCATCGCTTGACGGGCGCGCGTCCCACGCCACAGTTCCTGAAGCGAGATGGTGATTGCGAAGGCGCCGACGACAAACATCACAAGGGCACTCACGTCGCCGTTCGCCGGCTCCCAGATGACGCAGCCGATTGCAACTAGCAGCGCCAAGATTGCCGGCAAGCGCATGCTGCGCCAAAGTCTCGACCAACTGGTTTTGCGCCAAGCTATCACCGGCCCAATGCCGGAAAGGAGCACAAGAATTAGGACTAGTGGAACCGTGTACTGATCAAACCACGGCGGCCCGACAGCCTCTTTTTGACTGGTGAGAGCCTCCGAGATCAGCGGGAAAAAGGTTCCCCAAAGAACGACGAAGGTGATCGCAACGAGGACGAGATTGTTGCCGAGGAAGGCCGATTCGCGCGAAAGCAGCGAATCGAGCCGCGATTCACTCCTTAGCGCGTTATCGCGTCGCGTGATGACGAGATAAACCGACCCTGCGACCATCGCGACAATTAGCGCCGTGAAAAACCAAGCGACCATGTTGCCTTCCTGAACAAAGGCGTGAATTGAGTCGAGTATGCCGGAGCGGACGAGGAAGGTTCCGAGTATTGCCAGCGTGCCGGTAGCAAGCACAAGCGAGGCGTTCCAAATCTTCATCATCCCGCGACGCTCTTGAATTTTTACCGAGTGGAGGAAGGCGGTGCCAGTAAGCCATGGAAGCAGCGCCGCGTTCTCGACCGGATCCCAGGCCCAGTAGCCACCCCAGCCAAGCTCAGCGTAAGACCAGCGGGCGCCGAGGATGATGCCGGTGCCGAGCGCCAGCCAAGCGGCGAGCGAATAGACGCGCGTGGCTCGCAACCACTCGGCATCAACGCGGCGAACAATCAGCGCGCCAATTGCAAAGGCGAACGGAATCGCAAACAGCGTGTAGCCCGAATAAAGCATTATCGGGTGGATCATCATGCTCGGATGACGCAGCAGCGGGTTTAGGCCGGAACCTTCGACTGGCGCTACCGCGACGGTTGTGAAGGGCGAAGCGCTAAAGAGCATCACGGCGGTAAAGAAAGCGCCGAGACCCAAAAGAACCGCAACTGCGTAGGGTGCAACGTCGCGCAAGCGACCGCGAAGCAACACGACGCAGAGCGACGACCAGCCGGCCAGCAGCGTAAGCCAAAGCATCAGCGAGCCCTGCTGCGATGACCACATTGCTGCGATGCGGTAGTACCAAGGAGTTGTCGTCGAGGAGTGCGTAGCGACGACCGTGAAACTAAAGTCAGAGGTGAAGAAAGCAAACTCGGTGATTAAAAACGCGATCACCGTCAGCGCGAAGAGCAGATAGAGCGAACGGCGGCCAGAGCGAACTAACGCCTCGCGCCCCGTACGCGCTCCAACAAGTGATGCGCCAGCACCATAAATGGCGAAGCCAAGTGAAAAGACGAGGCACGCTTGGCCGATGGTTGCCACGGCAGTCCTAAGACTTCTTTAGGTCAGAGGCGGGAGAGCCAGGCTCGCTCTCTTTGAACTTCGATGGGCACTTCGTGATCAGCGTGTCCTTCTCGCCGATGAAAGAGTGCGGCGGCGCGGCGGCGCCAGCGGAGCGCACCGTGATTATCACCTCACGCCCCTCGCGAAACGGATCGGGCACGGCGCCGACATAGCTGACGGCGACCGACTTTTTATTGGTGCGGTCGCGGACGCGAAAACGGATCGCCTCACGCGTGCGAACGACCGAGCCGTCGACGACCTTGCCGGTTAGCTGGTAGCTCTTACCGGGGTCGGTTGAGGCCAGAAGTTGACTTGGCTGAACAGCGGTGCTGGCAGCCGAGAAGCTGGTGTAGGCGAGCGCGCCGACGAGCAGCAGAGCGCAGCTGAGCGCAACGACCATGCGGATGCGGCGTTTGCGAGAGGGATCCATTGAGTTCCAGTATCGCAGGATCATTCAACGAACCGGAGTGTGAAATTGGCCACAGAGCAGTCACCTGCCTGTGACAACGCCAACCGAAGCCAAGCTGTCACGTCGGCGCTCAGCATGAGCGTAAAAACTCAAGAGCGGCGGACGAGATTCGAACTCGCGACCCTCAGCTTGGGAAGCTGATGCTCTACCAACTGAGCTACCGCCGCATCAGCGCAAGGATACCGGCGAGCGCCGCGCCCTCGTGGGCGGCCCTCTAACCTCCAATAAAGCGTGAAGCGCCCCCGCCTGATTCCCACAATCGTCGTTTTGCTTACCGGCGGCCTGATCGCGCTGCTGATCTACGGCGTCGCCAACACCGGTGCCGACGACTCGCTCGACGGCAAGGTCAAGGCCGGGCAGCTTCCGCCCGCGCCCGGAGCCAACGTAGAACTGGCGCGGCTTGACGGCAAGGGCTCGCTCTCACTGGCGCAGCTGCGCGGCAAGATCGTCGTACTCAACTTCTGGGCATCGTGGTGCGAGCCGTGCCGCGCCGAAGCGCCGGTGCTGATCAACGCTCAGAAGCAGCTTGGCTCGCGCGGCACCGTACTGGGCGCCAGTTATAAAGACTTCGCCGACGAGTCGCGCGCCTTTGAGCGCCGCAACGGGATCAACTACCCGACCGTTCGCGACGATGAGCTAAAACTGGCGCCGCTCTTTGGCACGAAGAACCTTCCGGAGACGTTTGTGATCGACGCCGCAGGCCGCATCGTCGCGATCGGCCGCGGCCAGCTCGACCAGAAGTTCCTTGATAATGCGATCGAGCGCGCGGAGCGGCAGAGCTGATGAGCCGCAGCCTGAAAGCCTCGCTCGCCGGCCTGCTGGCGCTCTGCGCGCTGGCCCCGACTACGCCAGCACTGGCCGCGGTCTCATTTCCCGACATCGAGGACGAAGTGATGTGCGACACCTGCAATGTGCCGCTGAACATCGCGGAGGCGCCGCGCGCCGACCAGCTGCGCCGTGAGATAAACAAGCTGATCGCCCGCGGCGAAAGTAAGCCAGAGATCAAAGCGACGCTGAGCGAGCGATATGGGCCGGCGATTCTTGCCTTACCGCCGGCCTCCGGTTTCAGCCTCAGTGCCTACCTCGCGCCGCTGGCGGTGGCGATCGGGCTACTGCTCATGGGAATCGTTCTGCTGCGCCGCTGGCGGCGCAGCGGGCGCGGCGGTCAGCGCGACGAAGCGCCGCTCGACGATGAGGATGCGAGCCGAATCGACGTAGAGCTGGAGCGCTTCGGCCGCTGATGACGTTCCCGGTCGCAGCCGCCGACACGACGATCCTCGCCGCCTTCGCGATCGGTTTCGTCTCCTTCATTTCGCCCTGCGTGCTGCCGCTCGTTCCCGGCTACCTTTCGGCGATCTCTGGCTCCAGCATCGCTGAGATTCGCGCCGGTGAGAAGCGGCTCAGCCGGATCCTGCTGCCGGCCCTGATCTTCTGCCTCTCGTTCACGGTGATGTTCGTGGCGCTGGGAATGACGGCAACCGGGATCGGCTCAACGCTGCGCGACCACCAGCAGACGCTAAACACGATCGCCGGCGTGACGATCATTCTGCTCGGAGCCTTCTTCATGGCGACACCGTTCGTGACGAAGTTCAACCAGGACTGGCGCCCTGAAGCGCTGATCACGCGCGCCGGCGCCGGCAGCCCCGTAATTGCCGGCCTGGCCTTCGCGATCGCTTGGACGCCCTGCGTTGGCCCGACCTTGGCGGCGATCCTCACCGCTGCCTCAACCGCCGACACGGTCGGCCAAGGCGGCCTGCTGCTCTTCTTTTACGCGCTTGGTTTAGCGATCCCGTTCCTGCTGATGGCGATGGCCTTCGACAAAGCGACGGCTGCCTTTAGCTGGCTGCGCAACCGTTACCTATTGATCACCTTCATTTCCGGCGCGATCTTAATTTTGATGGGAATCCTGATCCTGACCGACGAGCTGACGCGGCTCAACAGCGAAGCCCAGCAGCTACTGAACTCACTTGGGCTCGACTTCTTTTACACGATTTAGTCGCGCGTCATCGACTGTGGCGCGCTAACGCCAAGCAGGTCGAGCGAGCGGGCCAGCACCTGCCCGGTCGCGGCGCAGAGGCGCAGCCGCAGCGCGCGCTGCTCGGGGCCAGCGTCGAGCACCGGGCAGTCGCGATAGAAGGCGCTGAAGGCTTGCGCAGTGGAGAGCGCGTAGCTGGCGATGCGGTGCGGCGAGCGCCGCTCGGCGGCGTCGGCAACCTCGGCTGGGAACTCGAGCAGCTTACGCACCAGCGCCCGCTCGCTGGCGTGGAGCGGCTCGTCGGTTGAAACCTCCGGGCCCGCCTCGGCGGCGCCGCGGGCCAACAGCGAGGCAATTCTCGCGTGCGCGTACTGAACGTAATAGACAGGATTCTCGGCCGATTCTTCGCGCGCCAGTTTCAAATCAAGCTCAATCGTCGTCTCGTGCGAGCGCTCGAGCAGGAACCAGCGCGCAGCGTCAACGCCGATGTCTTCAATCAGCTCGTCAAGCGTCACGAAATCACCCGCGCGCTTACTCATCTGCGCGCGCTCACCGCTGTCAACGAGATGGACGAGCTGCATGATCAGCAGCTCCAGGCAGGCCGGATCGTGGCCAAGCGCAGCGATCGCGGCCTGCATCCGCCCGATGTAGCCGTGATGATCGGCGCCCCAAACGTCGATCATCAGATCGAAGCCGCGGTCGAGCTTGTCCTGGTGGTAGGCGATGTCG
>SYIT01000066.1 GCA_005798685.1 Actinomycetota bacterium
ATGCCAAAGGCGTTGTCTTTGAGCCGATCCTTGACGTCATCCCAGAGCGAGGCGCGCCGTAGCGCCTCCTCAACAAGCTGATCCATCGAGCCCTTCATCCCTAGGACCTTTGGGCCGAAAGCGATGTTGTCGTAGATCGACTTGGGGAAAGGGTTGGGCTTCTGGAAGACCATCCCGATCCGCTTTCGCACCTGAACCGAATCGACCTCACTTCCGTAAAGATCAACGCCGTGATAGCGAACGCTCCCTTCAACGCGAGCCGCTGGAATCAGGTCGTTCATTCGGTTGAAGCAGCGAATGATGGTTGACTTTCCGCAACCCGACGGGCCAATAAAAGCGGTGATCTGCTTCCCGGGAACACTCAGCGAAACGTCGAGCACAGCTGGCGACAAGCCGTAACTAACGGAGAGCTTTTCGGTGACGAAGACCGGGTTGTCGACTGTGTCATCGATCACATCATGGTGCGCGGCCGCCGCTGTCGAAGCATGCGCCTGCCCCGCGGGAACGGCAGGCAACTGGCCGGAGATGGCTGGCGCGTTGCGTGGATCGGAGGCGGGATCTATGTCGCTCACATCGCCAACCTTACTTCCCAGCAGTGAATCATCGTGTGAAATAGCTACCACCTCTGTTGGTATCGATTGCGCAGCCTGATTGCTACGGCGTTGAGAATCACGAGCAGGACGAGAAGAACGATGATTGCCGCCGCTGCCAGCATCCGGAACTCGTCGTTGGGCTGCGAGATCCAAGAGAAGATCTGCAGCGGCAAGGCAGTAAATGGCGAATCGAGGCCGGTCGGGTTAAAGGCGACGAAGGTCGCGGCGCCGACGAGGATTAGCGGCGCCGTCTCGCCGATCGCGCGCGAGATCGAAAGGATCACGCCGGTCGCGATGCCAGGGATCGAGGCCGGAAGAATCTGCCGCCAGATCGCCTGCCAGCGCGTGGCGCCGAGAGCCAATGCCCCCTCCTTGATCGAAGGCGGCACGGCGCGCAGCGCCTCACGCCCGGTGATGATCACGACCGGCAGCACCACGAGCGCCAGCGTGAGTCCGCCGGCTAGCACTGTGCGCCCAAGTGAGAGCGGGCCGCGGACGATGTAGGCAAGGCCAAGGATTCCGTAGACGATCGAAGGAACGGCGGCGAGGTTCTGAATGTTGACCTCAATGATCCGGTTCCACCAGCGCGAGTTGTCGGCGAACTCCTCGAGGTAGAGAGCGCTTGCAACGCCGAGCGGCACAATCACAAACGTCACAACGCCCATCAACCAGAGCGTTCCAGTGATCGCTGACTCGATCCCCGCCTTCGCCGGGAAGGCCGAGGGGAATCTGGTCAGAAAGGAGAGGCTTAGCTGCGGGACGCCGTCGATCGCGGTGTCGATCAGCAGAACAGCGAGCACGATCAGAGCAACGCTCGTCAGCGCTCCCAGCAGTAGCACGAAACTTCTGTCGCGCACTTTGTGCGCGGCTGGCGGAACGCCAAGCACTTCGCTGACCGGGCGTGAGCTTTCTGCTGTGGTCGTCATTCGTAAACTTGGCGGTAGCGGCGGACGAAGCGGATCGAGATTGTGTTGAGGATCAGCGTGATCAAGAAGAGCGCAAAGCCGACGGCGAAGATCGCCTTGTAACCGGTCGAGCCGGTCGGCACGTCGCCTTTGCCGGTCGCACCGATGAAGGCCGTCATCGTCTCCATCGGGCCGCGTGGATCAAGCGAGGTCGTCGGCACTTGGCCGGCCGCGATTAGAACAACCATCGTCTCACCGACCGCCCGCGAAGCGCCGAGCACGATTCCGGCCGTAACACCGGAGAGCGCTGCCGGAACAACAACCCGCACCGTCACCTGACGGCGACTAGCGCCAATCCCGTAAGCGCCTTCGCGCAGGCTCTGCGGCACGGCCGACATAGCGTCCTCAGCGACCGAAGCGACCGTCGGCACGATCAGGACGCCAACGATTATGCCGCCGGCTAGGCCGTTGAAAACCGAAACGTCCATCCCCAAAAGCCCTTTCAGAATTGAGGGAGTGAAGAAGGTCAGCGCGAAGTAGCCAAAGACAACGGTCGGCACACCGGCCAACAGCTCAAGGGTCGGTTTCAGCGCCGAGCGCAGGCGCGGGCTGGCGTATTCGCTGAGGAACGCCGCCGTGCCGATGCCCAGCGGTATCGCCACAACGAGAGCGATCCCAGTGATGATCAGCGTCCCCTGAACCAGCGGGCGGATTCCAAATTGCGGATCGGAGAAGAGCGGCGTCCACTGCGCGCCAGTCAGGAAGCCGCTGACGCTGACCGCCTTGTCGGCAAAGAAGGCCAGCGTCTCACCGGCCAACGAGATCACAATCCCAATAGTGATCACAACCGAGGTCGCCGCCGCGGCAAAGAGCACGACGGCGATCACCTTCTCGCCAATGCGACGCCGCGCTGGGCCGAAGACCGATTCGGCGCTCGGCCCAGCTGCGTCGCTGGCTACTGAATCTATCGCCACTAGGGCGAGACCTTAGCTGCCTTCAGCCTTCGTGAGTGCATCCTTAGCCGTCGTCAACTGCTCTGCCGTGAGCGGCACAATCTGCGCTGTCGTGGCTGACTCATCAGCATTGTCAACGGCGTAATTCATGAACGCCTTAACCTGCGGCTTGTCGGCCAGCGACGCCGTGTTGACGTACATGTAGAGCGTCCGTGAGAGCGGCTTGTAGCTGCCGTTCTGGATCGTCTCAACCGATGGCTTGATGCAACCATCGCCGCCGTC
The DNA here is from genome assembly GCA_005798685.1 of Actinomycetota bacterium. Taxonomy (GTDB): domain Bacteria; phylum Actinomycetota; class Thermoleophilia; order Solirubrobacterales; family Solirubrobacteraceae; genus F1-60-MAGs163. The sequence goes on from SYIT01000066.1 coordinate 2,734, forward strand.
TACGCCAACTAGGTTCAGCTTGTCGGCATTGGTCTCGTAGTACGAGTAACCGAAGTAGCCGAGCGCGGTGCTGTCGCCCTCAACGCCCTGAACGAGAACGTTGTCGTCCTCGGACGGCTGATAGTCGGTCCGCGTATCGCCCTTCTCACCGTTGATCTCCTCAGTGAAGAAATCGAACGTGCCGGAATCGGTCCCTGGGCCGTAGAGCGAAACCTTGCCGGCCGGTACGCCGCTGCCGAGCTGGCTGTAGTTGCTGACGTCTGAACCCTTCTTCCAAAGCTGATTCAGCTGATCTGTCGTTAGGCAAGCCATCTTCAGAGACGGGTTGGTCGCGATCGCGATGCCGTCGTTGGCCACCTCGATCTGTGCGTACTCAACCTTGTTCTTCGTGCAGATCGGAACCTCGTCGGCGTCGTCGATTGGCCGTGAAGCGTCAGCGATGTCGATCTCTCCAGCGCAGAACTTCTCGAAGCCTCCGCCGGTGCCGGACTCGCCGACCGTGATCTTGACGTCAGGATTCTCAGCTTGGAAGCCTTCGGCCGCAGCCTGGGCGAATGGGAAGACGGTGCTTGATCCGTCGATTGCTACAGCGCCGGAGACGCTGCTTGTGGTTGAGCTGGAGTCGCTGCTTCCGCAGGCGGTGACGCCAACGGCGAGAGCGCCAGCTGCAACGGCGATCATCAATCTTTTCTGCATCGGAGGATTAAGCCTCTTTCTTATCGAGTGAAATTCTCTTATCGGCAGTCTGCGGCGGCGGCCGCTAGATCATGTGAACAAGTTGTGAAAGGTTGTGAAAACTTCGCTACTCAGCCAGCGGATCGCTTGTAGCGCCCTGTCTGCTTGAGCCAGTTGACGCGCTCAGTGACTATCTGTTCCGCCGTCAGCGGAACGAGGAAGTAGCGATTGGCGAAGAGCGTGGCGTTGGCAATCGTAATTTCGACGAAGGTTCCTACCGCAGATAGCTGCCCTGACTTGGCGCGATCAAAGTAGTAGTAGAGAGGGCGGGAAAGCGGATAGCTGCCGTCCTGAATCGCATCCAACGTAGGTGCAACGCAGCCATCTCCAGCATCGACGGCGACTTGCCCGACCTGGCCGATCTGGTCACGAACCCATGCGTAGTCGAAATAGCCGAGCGCGTCTCGATCGGCGGCAACCGCGGCGATCATCGCCGGGCCTTGTGGGTAGATGAACTTTTTGTAGTCGCCCCTTGAATCGCCGGCCTGCCCTGTGATCGATGAGGTATAGAGCTGAAATGCAGCCGACGATTCGGTCGGACCGAAGAGCGACACGGGCGCCTGCGGCAATCCGCTCCCCAGTTGACGATAGTTATCGATCTTCGACCCGCGCTGCCAGAGCAGGTTGAGCTGGGAGTCTTTCAAGCAGGGGATCGCTAGTGAGCGGTTGGTGACTAAAACTGCGGCTTGGTGGGCGATCATCACGCGCTGAAGATCAACCCCATTCTTTGCGCAGGCACGGCTCTCGGCGGCAGTGATCTCACGAGCGACAGAGGCAATGTCGATTTCACCGGCGCAGAGCCGCTTCAAGGCGACACTGTCGCCAGAGGTCTCAACCGAGGTGTCCTCATCGCCGGTGAAGTTGCCAAAGACAGTTTCGGCCTTGAGGTTGAAAGGCTGCATCGACTTGGAACCGTCGACGGCGACGCGCCCGCGCACGGTCAGTAGACCGGCGGTGCTCTTGGCGCCGCATGCGCCTAGACCCAAAACAATCGCCGAACAGATGATTAGAGAGATAAACCGCTGTGGCACTTTTCATACTCCTGACTTCGCCATGTAGGCGAAGAGTATGGAAGGCGCGGCGGACTCCGCCTAGAAGGCCCGTTTTGGCGCCGCGTCGCCAGCTTCAAACTGATTTGCCGGCGCAAAGCGGTAGCCGAAGCCGACGTGGGTATGAATGAACGACCAAGTTGGAAGTGCCTGCGAAAGTTTGACCCGCAGTCGCCGCACGTAAACGCCGACGGTGCGGTCGCCCTGGCGCAGCGGCTCACCCCAGACGGCCGCGTAGAGCTCCTCACGACGGACAATCCGACCATCGTTGCGGGCCGGCTCCATCAGCAGCCCAAACTCGCGGACTGAAAGCTGAAGCGCAATGGCCGAGGCGGAGGCAAAACCCTCGCTTGGCCGCAGCTCGAGCGGGCCGAAGCTGAAGGCGCTAGGGAGTTCGCTCAATTTTGCGGCTTCAGCTTGACGGATTGTCACCATCGGCAGTCTGAATGGCGCGCGCGCCTGACTCTTTACTGAGAGGTGAAGCGACTGTGAACGAGTGGCGAAGAAAAGCCTGCTGAAAGCCGCCGTGGCGGCGAAGGCGCTAACTTGCCGCCGATGGCCCTAAGGAGCGGATCAAACGAAGAGGCGGTGCTCGCGCTGCTCGAAGAGTCGGGCCGCAACATCGAGCGCACGGCGATCGTGCTGCGCGACCTGATCGCCAACTACCCGGTTCACGCCGAGCTAGCGCGTGAGCTGGTCGTGCTCGAACACGAGGGCGACCGGATCACGCACGACCTAATCGTGCAACTTGGCAGCCAAAAGAAGACGGCCGTTGTAACGGCAGAGGATGGCCACGCGCTGGCAACAACGCTCGACGACATCGTCGACTACGCCGAGCAGACCGGCGACATGCTCGGCGTCTACGGCGTCGAAGCGCCGATGGAGCAGGCCGTGCAGATGGCCGAACTACTGGTCGGCGCCGCCGAGCAGGTTGCCGTGGCGCTGCGCTCATTGCGAACCGGGACCGACATAAACCCCGCGCTGATTGAGATTCACCGCCTCGAAAACGAAGGCGACACGCTCCACCGCGAAGCGCTCGCAGCGCTATTCACCGGCGGCATCGACCCGATGGTCGTGATCCGCTGGAAGGACATCTTCAGCTGGATCGAAGGCAGCATCGACTCATGCGAGCAGGCAGCGCACCGGCTCGAGGGAATAATGCTGCGCGCAGGACGCGGCTGAACGCCGACTTTTCCGGCTCAGAGCCGCACTCGGTAAAACAGGATGTTCACACCAATCGCGTGCTTTCTGGCCCCTATTGCCGTATAACTAGGGCTAGTGGGACGCTCGACAAACGCAGCGACGGTATCTGCAGCCGCAATCGCGGCTGCCGCAGCGATCGCCGGGCCGGCCGGCGCCGCCGATAGCGCAGCCTCAACAGAGACCGCGCCGACGACAACGCCGACCACCACAACGCCGACGACGACAAAGCCAACGACGACAGCCCCCGGTGACCTTGGCACGATCCCCGGCACGGTCGAGGTCACGAAGCCACCGAAGGCGAAGACGCCGAAGCAGACGGCAGCCGAGAAGCGGCGCGAGGCAGCGCGGCTGTTCCTGATCGAGCGGCGCAAAGCCAGCCAGCAGCTCGAAGCGCAGACGAAGCTCGACATCGCCTCCTCCCCGTTCGCAGGGCTCGACTCACCGCTGATGGCAGCGCCACTGGGAACCGTCTCCAACGCCGTCCTTGACAGCCTGCGGATCCCACCGTTCCTGCTGCCGATCTATCAAGCAGCCGGCGTTGAATACGGCGTCCGTTGGGAGATCCTCGCCGCGATCAACGAGATCGAAACCGATTACGGCCGCAACCTCTCGGTCTCAAGCGCCGGCGCCATGGGCTGGATGCAGTTCATGCCAGGAACTTGGGAGAGCTACGGCGTTGACGCCAACCACGACGGCGTCAAAGATCCCAACAACCCTGTCGACGCGATCTTCGCCGCCGCCCGCTACCTCAAAGCCTCAGGCGCAGGCAGCAACATTGAGAAGGCGATCTTCTCCTACAACCACGCTGACTGGTACGTCGCCGACGTGCTGAAGCGAGCGAAGGCTCTCGCCGCGCTTCCTGCCGACCTGATCAGCGCGCTGAGCGGGCTGACGATGGGCCGCTCGCCGATCACCGGCGCCAGCAGCTACTCGAAGGGTTCAGCCAAGGGCATCTCGATCTACGGCCAGAGCGGCGCGGCCGCCGTCGCAGTGCAGGATGGTGAGGTCGTCAGGATCGGCCGCTCGAAGCGGCTCGGCAACTTCATCGAGATGCGCGACGTTTACGGCAACCTCTACAGATACGGCCAGCTCGATTCGATCGCAGCTCAGCATGTAGTGCCGCGCCCCGACACAGGCGCCGTAAAGGTGATCAACGACGAGGCTCCATCCTCCTCGGCGCCTTCGGTCGCGGCCAGCGAAGCGGCCGCTCCAAGAGCAGCAGCTTCAGGTAAAGAGCGGCTCTTCGCCGAGCCCCAGCGCCCAGCTTCCTACAGCGCCGGCGGCTCGCAGCAGGTCGCCGCGACCGGCGCCACCGATGAAGGCCAGTCGGCATCGGCCGTCAGCTCCGGTCAACTAGGGCGCTACCTCGCCGCGCCCTACTCGCTGCGCCGCGACCAGGTCGCGCTGAAGCCGCTACGCAAAGGTTCGCAGGTGATTGCCGGCTCGATCCTCGGCCGCATCGGCGCCGCATCGCTTGCGGCAGACCGCAACGACAGCGCCAGCCAGCGCGCCGCAAAGAAGCTCGGCATCGCTCAGCCGCCGCACATGCGCTTTGAGATTCGCCCGGCTGGCACCGGCGCGCCAAGGATCGACCCAACACCGATCCTTGACGGCTGGAAGATGCTGGCATCGGCCAACGTCTACCGCGCAGCCAACCCGATGCTCGGCGGCAACGGCAAGGGCGCGACGATCGGGCAGATCCTGCTGATGAGCAAAGAGGCGCTGGAGCGCCGCGTGCTTGCCGATCCAAAGCTCGACATCTACGAGTGTGGCCGCCAAGATATTCGCGCGGGTGTTACGGATCGGCGCGTTTTGGCCACAATGGCTTTCCTTTCAGGCAGCGGCTTTGAAATATCGGTCACGAGCATTACCTGCGGCCACAGTTATTTAACCGCCAGCGGCAATGTCTCCGACCACTCGACCGGCAACGCGCTCGACATCGCAACCATCAATGGCACTCCGGTTATGGGCAATCAAGGCCCCGGCTCGATCACCGACCAGACGGTACGCAAACTGCTGACGCTTCAGGGTTCAATGAAACCGCACCAGATCATCACGTTGATGCAGTACGCCGGAACCGACAACACGCTCGCGATGGGCGACCACGCTGACCACATTCACGTTGGCTTCCCGAGCGTCGGCGTTGGTGGCGGCGCTGGCGGCTCACGCTCGCTGCTCGCTCCCTCGCAGTGGAGCCGCCTCGTCGGCCGCCTCGGTGAGATCGAGAACCCTGACGTGTCAATGGCGCCTAGCCGCTACTCGGTCAAGGTTCGCGTCAAGGTCCGTCCGCGCTAGCGGCGGCCTCTTTCGCCCCCGCTTCAAACTGTTCAAGCTCTTCGTAGGCTGCTTCGACGGCGCGCGTGGCCGCTGTGTGGCGGGCCTGTGATTTAGCCGACTCGTATTCGTTGGCCCATGCAGCGGAGTCGGCTAGCTCATCTTCAAGCGCCGCAAGTTGCTGCTCTGCCTCGGCGATCTTTTGCTCCAGCTTCTGCTGCTCGCGGCGGCGGTTTTTCGAGACCGTCGGCTTAGCGGCCGCCAGCTTGGGCGCCGCGGCTGGCTCGTCGTCGCTCTCTGCCACTTCGACCTTCACCTCACTCGTGCCGCCACCGCCGGCCAGCGTCGGCGGCGCCTCGACCGTCGGGAGCGGCCCGCGCTGCTCGCGCAGGCGCGCGTACTCAGCCCAGCCGCCGGCGTAGGAGTGGAGCGTGTGCTGCTCGACGGCGACGGTGCGGGTGCCGACGGCGTCGAGCAGGGCGCGGTCGTGTGTTACAAGCAGCAGCGATCCTTCGTAGCTGCGCAGCGCGTCCTCGAGCGATTCGCGGCTCTCTAGATCAAGGTGGTTGGTCGGCTCGTCGAGAATCAAAACATTTGACTTCCCTGCCACCAGCACCGCCAACCCGAGCCGTTTGCGCTCGCCGCCGCTGAGTCCGTCGAGCGGCTTCTCGGCGTCCTCACCGGAGAAGAGGAAGCGGCCGAGCAGCGCGCGCGCCTCATTCGGCGTTAGTCCGGTTCGCTTCACTGCCGCCTCGAGCACCGTCCGCGCACCGCCCCACTCGAGCTCCTCGCCGTGCTGGCTTAGGTAGCCGACTGTCACCCTGTGGCCGGTCTTCAGCTGACCGGCGGTCAGCTCCTGCTCGCCGGTTAGTGCCCGCACCAGCGTCGTCTTGCCGCAGCCG
>SYIT01000067.1 GCA_005798685.1 Actinomycetota bacterium
ACCATCGTCAGGCCAGTTGACGGCCTGCTCTGTGCACCACCAGTACTCCTCGAGCGTCTCGCACTTCCAGGCGAAGACGGGAACGCCGGTCGGCTTGTCAATCGTTCCATCGGGACCAACGACAACCGCGGCGGCTGCGTGGTCTTGAGTTGAGAAGATGTTGCATGAGCACCAGCGAACCTCGGCGCCGAGCGCGACCAACGTCTCGATCAGTACCGCCGTCTGGATCGTCATGTGTAGCGAGCCGGTAATGCGAGCGCCCTTCAACGGCTGAGCGGCAGCGAACTCTTCGCGCGTCTTCATTAGGCCGGGCATCTCGTTCTCGGCAAGGCGGATCTCCTTGCGGCCAAATTCGGCTTCATCAAGATCGGCGACCTTGTAGTCGTTTTCGGTTAGCACGGCGGTCGTGGTCATTAGGCAGCAGTCTCCATTGGTTCGTTGGTTGTTAGGGCGGCGATGATGCGGGCGTGTTTCTCCTGCTCCCAGCGCAGCCATTCATCAGCAGATACAGCTTCGGGGCGCTGTGGCTCGGCTTCAAGCCAACTGTCAACTGCCCCCTCAAGTGCCTCGTCGCGGCGCAGCCTCAGTGCGAAGGCGACGTCTCCTAGTCCAATCTCATGATCGGCGAGCAGCTCGCGCAGGGTGCGCAGGCGCTGCAGATCCCCGGCGCCGTACTGGCGATAGCCGGATTTGGTTCGAGCCGGCTCAATCAGGCCGATGCGCTCGATGTAGCGCAGCATTCGCGGCGTCCAACCGGTCGTTTCGGCTGCTTCGTGGATTGTCAATACCTCCATCGACATTTAACCTTATCAAAGCTGTGTCAAGGTTGGGCCGGATTCGGCCCGCAGCCGCTACTCGTGCTCTGCCAGACCCTGCTTTAGCGCCGAAATTACCGCGATATCGGCAGGGTCCTGCTGGTTGCAGATCGCAAGGTAAGTCGAGAAGAGGTCGCCGAGCAGAACCAGCGAGAAGGCCCGTTCGACCGCCGTCTGACCGAGCGAACTGACCACCTGCACGGCGCCCCCATCGGCCTCGATTAAAGATCGAGTCAGCTCGATCCGGCGCGCAATCCGCGGCGGATCATCGCTGTCCTCGAGGAAGACGGCGCTGAAGCGGCCGAAGTTAGCGGCCGTTCCCCAGCCGACGATCTCATTGTGGTCGAGCTCCGGAAGAACCGAAGCGAAGGCAAGCTGATTGGCGTTCTCGTTTACCTGTGTCTTCCAACGACTGGCGACAGCCTCGGTCAGCCCATAACCGGCGATCACCGGAACGGTTCCGTGGATCCCGTGGGCAAGGCTCTTGGCGAGTGAATCCTCGGCCGAGTCGGGCCCCCACGCAACCGCGAGCTGTTCGAGATGGTCGGCGGCTACGTCAACTTCCGTCGTCAATCTTGGCCCGGCGCCGCAGGCGGCGGCAACCTCAAGCGCGGCGACCGTCATGTAGGCAACGGCGGCGCGTGGCTGCAGCCCGCCAGCGACCGGGATTACCGGCACGCCTTCAGCGCGTGCCGCCTGGGCGAGCGTGCCGCCTGTCGTCACAACAACGCGGTTGCTGCCGATGATGCCGGCCGCTTCAAAGCAGGCCAGCGTCTCCTCCGTCTCGCCCGAGTAGCTGGCGCAGAGAACGGTCGTCTCGGCGGTCGTCCAACCCGGCAATGAGTAACCGGCGGCGCTGAGGATCGGGCGCGAAGCTTGGTCGCCGAGAATTCCGCGCGCCAAACGGCCACCGATCCCAGAGCCGCCCATGCCGGCGACGAGCAGGCCGCCGGGCGAATCAACCCCTGGCAGCTCTGCCGACTCAACCTTGAAGACGGCGTCACGCAGCTGCTCGGGGAGCGACAGCACGTCGGCAATCTGGTCGGTTGGGTCAAGCTTCGCGACGGCGGCGCGATCGAGCGGCTGGGCTGATGAGCTTTCGGCGGTCAAGGGGGCTCCTCGGTGCAAGTTTGCCGCAGCAGCGCCGCCGATGCCGTGCGGGTACTAGTTGGCGTCGGCCGCGAAGAGCTTTGCAGCGCCGGCAACGGTTGCTTCAGCAGCTACTTTGACGCGCGGCCCGACAACCGACTGCTCGATGATTCGAGCACGATCGCCGATCTCAGCGCCAGGAGAGAGGATCGCGCCGCTAATCAGAGCGTCGGCGCCGACGCGGCAGCCGTCAAGCACCGCCGAAGCTTCAATCTTGGCGCCGGTGGCGACCTCTACCCCATCGCCGAGCGCTGCCCCCGGGCCAACCGTGGCGCCGGCGGCGACGCTGCAATTGTCGCCGAGCACCGAAGGGCCGATCAGCTCCCCTTCAACGCTGCAGCCCTCGCCAAGAAATAGCCCGCGCCGGTCGAGCCGTGCGCCGGCCTCGCTCTTTACCGCCCCACTGAGAATGTCAGCGGTCGCTTTGAGGTAGCGATCGGGCGCGCCGATGTCGAGCCAGTAGGCATCGCGACCGGCGACCGCGTAAAGCCCTTCGCCGACCAGCCGCGGCCATACTTCGCGCTCGATCGAGACCGCTCGGCCGGGCTCGATCAGCTCAAGAACGCTGCGCTCAAGCACGTAGGCGCCGGCGCTGATTAGGTCGGTGTCGATCTCGCTTGGCTCAGGCTTCTCAAGAAATCCGAGCACCTCGCCGTCATCGGCGATCCTAACGAGGCCAAAGCTCGATGGATCATCAACCGGAACCAGTGAAAGCGTCGCCTGCGCGCCCAGCTCGCGATGGCGAGTGATCTGCGCGGCCAGGTCGAGGTCGGTCAAGATGTCACCGTTGCACATCACGAAGCGCTCGCCGAGGCCGTCCGGCAGCTGCTCATCAGCGAAGCGCAGCGCGCCGCCTGTGCCTAGCGGCTCGCTCTCCATGACATAACTGATCTGCAGGCCAAAGCGGCCACCGTCGCCGAGTGCTTCGCGCATCGCGTCCGGTTTGAAACCGCAGGCCATCACGACCTCAGCGATACCGTTGGTGGCCAGCCACTCGAGCATGAAGGCCATCATCGGGCGATCAACCAACTTCACTGCCGGCTTCGGCAGCTCGGAGGTCAGCGGCCTCAGCCGCCTTCCCTCGCCACCGACGAGGATTACGGCGCGCATAGCCCTAGCAGCGGCCGACACCTTCGTAACGAAGGCCTGCGGCGGCGGCCACCTTGGGATCGAAAAGGTTGCGCCCGTCGATCAGCACATCGCCGGCCATCGCGCCGGCAACTTCGGCTAGGTCAAGCGCCGCGAACTCGTCCCACTCCGTTACGAGCACGACCGCATCTGCACCGCGAGCTGCAGTGAGCGCGTCGGCGGCGAAGTCAACTCCCGGCATCATCTCGGCCGCTACATCTTCGGCGATCGGGTCGTAGGCGGTGACCGTCGAACCAGCCGCTTGAAGCCGCGCGGCTAAAACAAGAGACGAGGCTTCGCGCATGTCATCGGTGTTCGGCTTAAAGGCGACGCCGAGCAGCGCAACATGCTTGCCGACGAGCGAGCCGAGGTGCTTTTCGAGCTTGCCGATCACTCGACGCTTCTGAAGTTCGTTGACCTCGATCACAGCTCCGAGCAGTTGGAAGTGGTAGCCGCTGTTGCCGGCGAGCTGCTTGAGCGCGCTCACGTCCTTCGGGAAACAGCTGCCGCCAAAGCCGATCCCCGGCTGAAGAAACTTCGGTCCGATTCGCTGGTCGAGGCCCATTCCGCGCGAAACCTCGGTCACGTCGGCGCCGGTCTCCTCGCAGACGTTGGCGATCTCGTTGATGAACGAGATCTTCGTTGCGAGGAAGGCGTTCGCTGCCAGCTTCACCATCTCGGCGCTGGCGACGTCGGTGCGAACAAGTTCGCTGCGGCCGTTGCCACCGTGCTCGGCGCTGAGAAGTGGCCGGTAGAGGTCGGCGACAGCATCACCGGCCCAGCCGCCATCGTCGCCGATCACAACGCGGTCCGGGTCAAGAAAGTCGGCAAGCGCAGTTCCCTCCTTGAGGAATTCAGGGCACGAGACGTAGCTGAACCCCTGCTTGCCCTGCTCGGAAAAGATCCGCTCAATCGCCTCGCCGGTTCCAACCGGAACGGTCGACTTCATCACCAATGCGTGCTGGTCGGAGGCAGGCATCGCCTCGACGACTGCGTGGACGGCGCTGAGGTCGGCGTCGCCGGAGTAGGTCGGTGGCGTGCCAACAGCAACGAAGAGTAGGCGCGCGTGTTCGCGTGCTTCGCCAAGATCGGTCGAGAAGTGCAGTCGCTCACGATTGCGTTCGATTGCTTCGGCCAGGCCGGGCTCATGGATCGGAAGCTCGCCGCGATTGAGCCCGGCGATCTTGTCGGCGTCGATATCCACACACCATGCCTCGCTGCCCAGCTCGGCGAAGCCAACGGCCGTACAGAGGCCGACATAGCCGGTCCCGATCACCCCTATTGCTTCGCGTTCAGAATTGCTCATAGCGAGCCGGGAAGAGTATCCGCGTTGCGCCGAAAAACACGGTTTCTAGCTGCCAAGCCGCGTCAGCGAACGCGCAATCGCCAACATCTGTGGATTGGTCAACGTCAGCGAAAGCGTGTTTGAAAGCCAATAGACACCCTTCGGCGTTCGAAGCGCTACCAGCCGCAGCCGCGTTCCGTCGTAGAAGAGTTCAAAGCTGCGGCCGCCCATCTTCATTGTCTCGCTCGGCGTGTCAACGATCGGTGGCGCGCTCCAACGGGTGCCCTGGACGCCGTAGTACTGCCCGGACTCGCCGGTCGAAAGCACAATCCGGTAGGCCGAAAATGTGGTCTTGGCGCGGTCCTTAATCTTGTAGGCGCGAGTCGCCGGGTAGCCTGGTTCACCTGAGCTGTAGCCGCCGCTAGCTAGCCGGCTGGCCGGGAAGTAGACCGGCATCGGAGTCTTCGCAGCGGCCGTGATCGCCTGCGCCTCACCCTCGCCCTTGGCTCTAACCACGCCGGCCGGCAGCGCGCCGGAAAGCTTCTTCTTCTGCTTGCTGCGCGCTTTGCGCCCCTTCTTGCTCTTGTCGCCGGTCGGGGTCGCGCCGCCGCTTGCCCGCGTGCTCTCAAACTCATCAACGGCGGTCCGTAGAGCGGTCGGCGAGATCGTCAGGTCGCTGCCGCCAGCGATGTTGGCGGCCGGGAATCGAACCTCGCGGATCGGGTTCTTCGATGACAGGAAACCGAGCTTCAGCAGCTGAAGAATCGCTTCGTTGGAGCGGACGTCGGTGCGCGTGTAGCGGGCGAAAATTCGCACCAGCTCCTGGCGATCACCGAGCAGCGAGGAGAGCGAGAACTGGCCTTTGGCTTGGCGGAGGAAGTCCTGTTGGCGGGCCGAGCGGACGAAGTCAGAGTCGGTGTGGCGGAAGCGGACAAAATCGAGTGACTGCTGGCCGCAGAGCCTCTGGTAGCCAGGTTTGATGTCGATCTCCGCGTACTGGGCGCTTGGCGCCAGCCCAACGTTCGAGTGGTAATAGCGATGATCAACGTCAACGTAGACGCAGCCGAGCCGATTTACGGCGCGCTGGAAGCCACCGAAGTTGACTTCGATGATGTGGTTTATCTCAATTCCAAGCAGGTCGCGGACGGTCTCCAAAGTCAACTTCGGGCCGCCGATCGAAAAGGCGGCGTTGATCTTGTCGCTGCCGTAGCCGGGGATGTCGACCTTGAGGTCACGCGGGATTGACATCACCGCCGTCGCTTCCTTGTTTGGGTCGAGCCGCACCAACATCAAGGTGTCGGAGCGGGCCGCTCCCTTCAGCTTGCGATCGCTGAAACGGCGGTCTGAACCAATCAGCAGGATCGTCTGCGGGCCACCACCGTCAACGTTGTCGAGCGAGTTTTTGACACCCGGGATCGTTTGCCCTTCGGCGCGGACAATGTTGACCAACTGATCAACCTCCAGCAGCGCCGCTGAGGCGACCGTCGTCGCCGTCAGCAGAACAATCAGAAGGCCCGCGAGAGCCCCCTTCGTTAGCACTCCGCGGCCTGGCCGGGGCGGCTTGTTCGGATCGGTTGTCACAGGCAAAAGCTCCTCGAGTACCCTAGCGAGCGCGCCCGCCGGAGCCGCCGCTTGGCCGCAACCTAACCCTCGACGGCGCGCAGCTTCGGCGGCGCGCCCGCCGTGCCCAGATAGCCAGGCAGATCGCGAATGAAGACGGCCAGCGCTTGGCGGTAGCACTTCAGCGAAGCGATCGAAACCCACTCGTTTGGCCCGTGATGACCGCCACCTTCGGGGCCGAACTCGACCGCCGGAATACCGTCCTCAAGGAACGAGATTGCGTCGGATGCGCCGTCGCGACCGATCGAAAGCGCCTCGCCCGCGCGAACTGAGCTTACCGCTGCGCACAGCGCCAGTACATGTGGGTCTTGACGCGAGACGATCGCCGGCACGCGGTGGAACTTGCGGACGATTTTCAGATCGTCGATCCGCTCGATCTGTTCGATGATCTGATCTGCGTCCTGACCGGGCAGGTAGCGAATGTCAACATCGATCAGGCAACGGTCGGGAACCTTGTTAAAGGCGTCGCCACCGGTCACCCGAGCGAGATTGATCGACGGGCGGTCGAAAAGATCCGAGGACTGGCGGCTGAACGGCAGCGTTTCGATCCGACGATAAAGATCGTTGGCTTTGAGGATCGCGTTATCGCCGAGCCACGGCGTTGAACCGTGCGCCGCGGTACCGACGACCTCGAGGCGTAGCGCCAGCACACCCTTGGCCTGCACGCCGATGTGAAGATCGGTCGGTTCGCCGGTGATCGCAAAGTCGGCGTCGATCCCCTCACCGACGAGCACCGCCGTCGAGCGATTCTCGACGTTCTCTGACTCCTCATCGGGAACGCAGATCAGCCGCACACGCACTTCGTTCTGAAGCGTGGCGTCATGAAGAGCGCAGATCAACGCAGCAAGCGCTCCCTTCATGTCGTAGGCGCCGCGGCCGATCAGCCTGTCGCCTTCGATCCTCGGGGCGAACTGCTCCTCGAAGGCCGGAACTACGTCGAGATGGCCGTGGAGCACAACGAGCGGCCCTTCGAGTGGGCCAGCGTCGGCGATGATCAGCGGGAGCCCTTCATGCTCGCGGGTAGTAACGCGCACGTCGCGCGCCTGGAGCCAGCCATTGACGAACTCAGCGGCGGCGCGCAGCCCGCCTTGCTTCGAGGTGTCGTAGGCGATCAGCCGTTCGGCAAGAGCAAGCTCATCCATCACCGCTAAGGATAGAGTCCCGCCTATGAGTTCACGAATTGTTCTCTTTGGTGCCAGCGGCTACACCGGCGAGCTAACCGCGCGCGAGATGGTTGCGCGCGGCATGACGCCGGTTCTCGCCGGCCGCCGGCGCGAACCGATGGAGCGACTGGCAGCTCAGCTCGGTGGGCTCGAAGTGCAGCTAGCCGACGTTGAGAACCCTGCCAGCGTGCACGCCCTAGTGGAACAAGGCGACGTGCTGGTAAGCACCGTCGGCCCATTCATGCGCTTCGGCCAGCCAGCGCTTGACGCTGCCCTGAGCGCAGGCGCTCACTACATCGACTCAACCGGCGAAGGGCCATTCATCCGCCGCGTCTTCGAGCAGGCTGGGCCGCGCGCCCAAGCCGAAGGAACAGTGCTGCTCACTGCAATGGGCTATGACTACGTGCCGGGCAACCTCGCCGGCGCGCTGGCGCTGCGTGAGGCTGGTGATCAGGCAAGCCGAGTTGAGATCGGCTACAGCTGGCTCAACCAAGGTGGCAGCTCGGTCTCAGGAATGAGCGGCGGTACGCGCGCCAGCGCGGCCGGAGTTGCTTTGGAGCCTTCATTCGCTTGGCGCGGCGGCAGGCTAGTGACAGAGCGTGGCGCAAAAGAGATCCGCACCTTCGACACCGGCAACGGCCACAGCGCAACCGGAGTTTCGGTCGGCGGCAGCGAACAGTTCGCCCTCCCCCAGATTGACCCAAAACTTCAGGACGTCGGCGTCTACCTCGCTTGGTTTGGTTCGATGACAAAGCCGATGCAGCTCTTCTCCGCTGGCGGCGCCACGGTAACGAAGATCCCCGGTGTGCGAAGCGCAATCGGCGCGCTCACTTCAAAATTCGTGACCGGCTCGAGCGGCGGCCCAAGCGCAGCGGCGCGCGCCAGCTCGCGCTCAATCATCTGCGCCGTCACCTACGACCGGGGTGGCAAACAGCTCAGCTCAGTCCGCCTGAACGGGCCCAACGGCTACGACCTGACGGCCGCCTTCCTCGCTTGGGGAGCCGAGCAGGTCGCTGCCGGCAAGGCCAGCGCGTCGGGCGCACTGGGTCCGGTGCAGGCCTTCGGCCTAGACGAGCTGGAAGCTGCCGCCGCTAGTTACGGCCTCGAAGCCGACTGAGCCGACGGCTCTACGCTTCGAGAATGCCGAAGAAGATCTTCGCGCGGCGCTGGTCGCGCAGCGCCTTCTTCTGTGCTGCCGTGTGAGGCTCAGCCTCGGCGATCGCTGCCTCAGCGGCGTCGATCTGAGCTTGAAGATCCTCGCGCACCAGCTCCTCCGGCTTGATCGCCTCCTCAACCAGCACGAGCGCATGGTTGTCGGCAACCTGAATGTACCCCTCACCTTGAGCGAAGCTGATGATTTCGCTCTCCGAGATGTAGAGCTTCAGCTCGGCCGGCGCGAGCATCCCAAGTAGCGGCGTGTGGTGCGCAAGGATGCCGATCGAACCGACTTCGGTGCGGGTTGAGACCATCTCGACTTCGCCGCTGAAGATCGGCCCTTCGGGCGTCAGCACCTCGACTTGGAACGGAGCGCGGGCCATCGTCGCTGCTAACGATCCTTGGCTGCCGCTTCGACGACCTGCTCAATCGTGCCCTTCAGCAGGAAGGCCGACTCAGGCACGTCGTCGTGAGCACCTTCGATCAGCTCGCGGAACGAGCGGACCGTCTCAGCGACCGGGACATATTCACCAGGCGTGCCGGTGAACTGCTCGGCAACGTGGAATGGCTGCGAAAGGAAGCGCTCAACCTTGCGCGCGCGCTGGACGGTGATCTTGTCCTCTTCTGAGAGCTCGTCGATTCCAAGAATC
>SYIT01000068.1 GCA_005798685.1 Actinomycetota bacterium
AGCATCGTCACGTGGTCGGCCTGGTCGGCCATCGCTGGCACCAGCGTGATGGCTGTCGCTCCGCTGCCGATGACCACGACCCGGCGACCGGTGTAGTCCAGGTCGGCGGGCCAGTCCTGCGGGTGGATGATCTGCCCGGCGAAGCGTTCCTGAGCTTCGAAGTGGGGCTGGTAGCCGTGGTCGTATCGGAAGTAGCCGCTGGCGCAGAAGAGCCAACGGCAGGTCATCGTGGTCTCGCTGCCACCGACCTTTGCTTCAACGGTCCAGAGCGCCTCGTCACTGCCCCAGTTCGCGCCGGTGACTTGGCAGCCGAAGCGAATATTGCGGTCAACGCCGTACTCGGCGGCCGTTTCGCGGATGTATTGGAGTACTTCGGGGCCGCGAACAAACGCGTTCTCACCGGTCCAAGGCCTGAACCGGTAGCCGAGCGTGTGAAGATCGGAATCGGAGCGAACGCCGGGGTAACGAAATAGATCCCAGGTGCCGCCGATTGCGTCACGTGCCTCAAGGATTGCGTAGCTTTTCTGCGGCAGATCCTCGGTCAGGCGGCAGGCAGCGCCAATTCCCGAGATCCCGGCGCCAATGATCAGCACATCGACGTGGCTGGGATGCTCCATCGGGTAATCGTACTAGCGGCTCCGAAACGACAACGGGCCGCCCGAAGGCGACCCGTTGCAAAGACTCCATCTGTGGCCGCTAGGGCCACGGGGCCTTTAGATCGTGCGCACGTCCTTGGCGCTCGGACCCTTTGGGCCCTCTTCTGATTCGAACTCCACCTTTGCGCCTTCGGCGAGGGACTTGTATCCCTCACCCATGATCGCTGAGTGGTGCACGAACAGATCCTTGCCGGCTTCATCGGGCGTAATAAACCCGAAGCCCTTTTCATCACTGAACCACTTGACTGTTCCAGTCGCCATCGAAATAACCTCCGCGGCGTTATGTGCTGCTTACTCGCGGAGACGCTGTGAGGCAATCGTGCGGGCGCTGGCACTGCTTTCATCGCGCTGTTGCGCGACATTGACCGTTTCAACGTTAGCAGGCGCGAGCCTTTGCGCAAAGCACCATCATTCAGCGGCGTTATCGTCATGGCTCCTCAATGATCAGACCACTAGCCATCACCACAGTGATCTTTGCCGCAGCAACGCTGAGCGCCTGCGGCGCTAAGCAGGACGTCGTCACCAGCCCGACCCCACGCAGCGTCCGTGTAATTCTTGACCAGCCAGCAAACGCCGACCATATTGGCCTTTACATGGCGGAGCAGGAAGGCGAGTTCGCCAAGGTTGGACTCGATGTCAAGTTGATCAACCCCTCCGACCCTTCGCAGCCACTTGAGCTGCTCCAGAGCGGCGGCGCTGACCTCGCGATCTCGTACGAGCCGGAGCTGCTGATCGAACGCGACAAGGGCGCGGCGATCCTTGCCGTCGGCGCGGTTGCGCAGCGGCCGCTGGCATCGATGATGAGCGTCGATGACAAGGTCGTTGACCCGCGCAAGCTTGAAGGCGCCGAGATCGGCACCTCCGGCCTCGCCTACGAGGACGCGTTTCTCGACCAGATCCTGTCCGCCGCAGGTGTCGACACAACCTCGGTGAAGAAGGTTGACGTTGGCTTTGACCTAGCCCGCGCGATGACCTCAGGGCGCGTTGACGCGACGCTCGGAGCCTTCTGGAACATCGATGGCGTTGAGCTGCGCCTGGCGAAGAAGCGGCCGCGGATCATGCCGGTCGACCGCGCCGGGGTTCCCCCCTACGACGAGCTGGTGCTGGCAGCGCGGAACGAAACTGTCTCACGCAACGGCGCGATGATCCGTCGCTTCGTCGGTGCGCTCCAGCGAGGGACGCGGGCAGCAAGAGCCGACCCGCCCGCCGCTATTGCCGCGCTGCGCGACGCTGCGCCCAAGCTGAAGGGGCGCGATGCGGCCGCAACGGCGCGGGTAACGCTGCCGCTGCTATTCCCAGCCGCGAGCAAACCGTTTGGCTGGCAGGAGCCGAGTCAGTGGCAAACCTTCGCCGACTGGATGAAGCGCAACGAGCTGCTTGCAACATCGGTCGACAGTGCGCAGGCCTATACAAACGAGTTCTTGCCCGGAGAGGGCCTCGGCTCGGAGACAACTCCTTAGCGCAGCGAAGCTGACGGTCAGCGCTGCAGCATGTGCACGTCGACGAGGAACGAACGCGAAGCAGAGATCGAAGTTTTCCCTGAACGCTTGCGGCGACGCGCCGCCTTGCCGGCGCGCCGGCGCGATACAACAGCACAGACGACAGCGCCAGCGACGAATGAGCCACTGACGACCGCGGCCTGCGTGGACAACAGCTCAGCCGCCGTGCGGCGCACCGGCAGCGGCCGTAGCTCGTTGACGACAATGGCATCGACCTCTTCGTCGATTCGCCACTCCTCATTGCTGGCTGTGCCGGTGTCAAGCATCATCAGTGGCAAGAGTAGCTTCGTTTGCGCTCGCGTGCGACGAATCGGTGCGCCAAGGGAACGCTTCCGCGTCGGGGAGCGATGGTTCGGCGCCCTCGGCGAGCAGGCGTTCATAGAAGCGGTAGCGGCGAACGATCGTGCCGCCCATCCCTTCCATTCCGCGGTTCATCGCCTTGTTGGTCTCCAAGATCCAGCCGGTCTCGCCGCCGGTCTGGGGCGTTGACTCAGCCGATTCGTAATGCATCTCATAGAGCCGCGCGGCAACGCCGGCATGCTGGTAATCGCGCTTCACGCCGAGCGCGAAGACGCGAACGCGGTCGATCTTCCGACGCGCGCGCAAAATCTTCAGCCAACCGAACGGCAGCAGGCGCCCGTTACCCGCGGCCTTGATCGCCTGGTTGAAGTCGGGCAGCGTCAAGGCGGCGCCGACGACCTCGCCGGTATCGGCCTTCTCGGCGATCATCGCCCAGTTCTCATCAAGCACAAACTTGAGATTGTCAGCGTAGGCACGGGCCTCTTTCTCATTCAGCGGCACGAAGCCCCAGTTGCGCTCCCAGGCCTCGTTGTAGACCTCAAGGAAGCGGCCGACTTCGGCTTGCAGCTCCTTCTTGCGCATCGGCCGGCAGATGATCCCGTGCTCGCTCTCAACCTTTCCCGCCATCTCCCAGATCGCCGGGTGGACGTCGGCCTTGCCGCTGATGTGCAGATCCCACATCAGAGTGTCCATCGCCTTGCGCAGCCCGCAGGCCTCTTCGAGCAACTTGCGGTAGTAAGGGAAGTGCCATTCGGTGAGGATGATTGGGGTCAGCTCGTAGCCTTCGATCAGCAGTCCGCACTCATCGTTGGTCGAGAAGCTCATCGGGCCAACGGTGCGGTCACGCCCGCGCTCGCGGTTCCACTCGGCTGCGGCGTCGATCAACGCTGTCGCTGCCTCGGTGTCGTCCTCGCATTCAAAGAAGCCGAAAAGCCCCCACGTATTGCCCTGAAACTCGTTGAGGTTGTCGTCCACGTGGGCCGAGATGCGGCCGACGACGCGGCCTTCGCGGTAGGCGAGAAAGAGCTGAACCTCTGCGTGCTCGAAGAACGGGTTGTGTTTAGGGTCGATGTGCTGGGCACGTTCAAACTTCAGCGGCGCAACCCAGATAGACTCTTTGGCGTAAAGACGGTAGGGAAAGTTGACAAACTGCTTCCGCTGGGCCGTCGTTTCCACCGGCCTGATCTCTACGCTCATTGCCAGCAGCCTATATGTCCACCACTCGAGTTGATCTTTTCGCCAAAGTCCGCGGCTACGAGCGCGAGCAGCAGCTGCGCGCTGCGCGCGAAGCCGACCTGCTCCCCTACTTTCGCCTGCTTAACGGCCCGGCGCGGCCGGTCGTCACGATGGAAGGCGCCGAGCGAATCATGCTCGGCTCCAACAACTACCTCGGCCTGACCGGCGACGAGCGCGTGCTCGACGGCGCCCGCGAGGCGCTCGAGACCTACGGCACCGGGCTGACCGGCTCGCGCCTACTGAACGGGACGATCCCGCTTCACATCGAGCTGGAGCGCGAGATTGCGCAATGGATCGGAACCGAGGATGCACTCGTCTTCACGACCGGCCACCAAGCCAACCTCGGCACGATCGGCACGATTCTGGGGCCTGGCGACACGGTGATCGTTGACTCCGGCGATCATGCGTCAATCCTCGACGGATGCATCCAATCAAAGGCCAAGATGCGGCCGTTCCGCCACAACCGAATCGACAAGCTCGAGCGCGCGCTGGAGCGAGCCAGCGGCGATGGCGGCGGCGTCCTCGTGGCGGTCGACGGAGTCTTCTCGATGGAAGGCGACATCGCGCCGGTGCATCAGATCGCGGCGCTCTGTGAAGCCCACGGCGCGCGACTGCTGGTCGATGACGCGCACGGCACCGGCGTCGTTGGCGCGCGCGGGTCGGGAACGCCCGAGCTTCTAGGCGTTGAGGACCGAGTCGACCTGCGAACCGGCACATTTTCGAAGTCGCTGGCCTCCTGCGGCGGCTTCGTCGCAGGAGATGCGGAGGTCATTGACTACCTGCGCGTTTCGGCGCGCGCCTATCTTTTCACCGCTTCCGCGGTGCCAGCAGCGGTTGGCGCGACGCTCGCAGCGCTGCGGATCATTCGCTCCGAGGATGGTCCGCCGCTCTTCTCCGCCGTGCTCGAAAACGCGCGCTACCTGCGCGACGGACTCGAGCAGCTCGGCTTCGCCGTCGTCGCCCCTCAGCAGCTCGACTCGCCGACCGCGCAGCTCGATGCGCCAGGCATCGTTGGTGGCACGATCGTCACGCCGATCGTGCCTGTTTTGGTCGGCGACGACTGGAAGGCGGCGTTGCTCTGGCGCGCACTCTACGACGCCGGAGTCTTCGTAAATACCGCCCTCCACCCTGCCGTTCCGCCGAGCGGGGCGCTGCTGCGCACGAGCGTGATGGCAACCCACGATCGCGCCACGTTGGACCGCGCGCTCGCCGCCTTCGAGTCGGTCAAGGCGGGCTTCGAGGCCGAGCACGGCCCGCTTCCGGGGCCGGGCGAGCACTAGTTGCGCTGAACGGTTCGATCGCGCGCTCGGCCAACACTATTTCACGCTCTGAGCGCGCATTTCGTTTACACCATGTTGACGATTGGCAGCTCTCTTTCGTAGGTTGTTTCGAGTTGGCTGCTTGGCGGCCGCGGAGGGGGAGTGAGAGGCGCAAGTCGGGCCCGTAGGGTGACCGGTCGAAGTCGTCGCAAATCCTCCACTACAACTTGATCGAGGCGGCTCCTGCGCCGCAACGAAAAGTCCTGACCAGAACTATTCGGCGCCCGACCGGAGCGCTAAGGAGTCCCTATGACCCAGACGGCTAATACGGCTACAGCACCACAGCACCTGCGAGCACTCGAACGCGCCAACTCGGTGCGCCTTGCACGGGCCGAGCTCAAACGCCGCATCGCCGCCGGCGACACGCTCGCAGCCAAGGTCGTAGTCGAATCCCCGTGGGAGGCGCAATCGATGACCGTCTCCGACCTGATCACCAGCCAGCGCCGCTGGGGCCGAGCCCGCTGCCGTCGCCTGCTTCAAAGCATTCCTATCTCGGAGCAGAAGACGATCGGTTCGATGACCGAGCGTCAGCGCCAAGCGCTTGCAGCTGCGCTACCGAGCGCCTGAGCGCGGCCTACGGGTTGGCTGCGGCGATCTCGATGATCTGACCGTCCGGATCACGCAGATAGATCGAGCGCAGCCCGTCGCGGCTGAAGCCCTCGGTCGTCGGAACCTCGCGCTGGCGAAGGTAGTCGCGCCAGGCGTCAACCTCGGTCGCTGAACCGACCGCAAGAGCTAGGTGGTGAACGCCGCCAACGCCCTGCGTAGCCTTCTCCATCTGCGGGTACTCAAGGAAGCTGATTCGCAGCGCAGGCTCGGCGCCGCCACCGAGCGGATCGCTCGAAAACCAGAAGTGGCGTGTCGCCGGGTCGTCGGCGTTGACAGATTCGTCAAGAAGCGCCAAGCCGAGGACGTCGCGGTAGAAGGCGGTAGTGCGCTCAAGGTCGCTGCAGATCATCGTTGCATGGTGAAGGCCAGTAATCCTCATCGGCTGAGCGGAACCAAGCGCGGCTGGCTCCGACGGCGCAGGGAACTGCGGTTCACTCATGCTCGCCACGACATTCCTCCTGATCGACTACGGAATAGAGTACGCAGAAGCCACCAAAGGACGCCAAAGACGACCGCTGCTGCGGCTAGCAGCAGAACCTTCGCGAGCCCCGTCAGCAGCACCAACGGCAGCACCAAGATCACAGCTGAGCAGGCGGCAATCAGTACCGAGTGCGAGCGGTAGCCAGCAAAATGCTCACGCAAGCAGAGTTCCAAAGTGGCAATCAAGACCAAGGCCAGGCCGAAGCCAATCAGCAGCGCGCGCTGCGAGCCCCCAAGCAGCGCCACGCCGATCAGGATGATTCCAGCAAAGATGCAGATCTCAGTCAGCGGAACCGGCGCCCAGGGCGGTTTTGGCGCCTCATCGAGCCGCGCCCGTCGGCGTGCGGCAGCGTCCGGGCGAGCGTGCGCGGGCGCCGACGCTCGCTGCCCGCTACTGCCCGGCGGCTGCTCCGAAAGCCCGCGTTTGCGGCTTCGCCTTCCCATTTTTAGGTGGCTAAGGGACAGCCGGAGGAGAGCTTTACGCGCCACCAACCCATCAGCCGCCCCATCGGGCCGAGCCTAGGCATCACGCTCCAGACGCCGCAGCCGCCAACGCCCAGCTCGCGCTGCGAGATCCGCACGCGACGATGCTTGGCCGGGTCAAGCAGCATCTGTTCAAGCAGCTCGCGAGCGGCGGCGCGTTCGAGTTCGCGCGCTGCCAGCGCGTCGCGCGCCTCGCGCAGCGACCCAATCAAGCCGTCACGCAGCAGTTCTAGCTCGCCGAGGCTTTGAATCCGTGGCTCGCGGGCCGCTAATGCGGGAAGGTCAAGTCGGTCGGGGAAGGCCTCGCAGCTGGCCGCGCTAAGCAGGCGATCGAGCTGAGCGATCTGGGTTCGCAGCGTCCGCCGCGCCGCGCCCTCGCAGGGCTCCAACGCGAAGCTCGGTAGCATCTCGCTGCTGGCACTTTGATCGATTAGTAACGCTGCCATTGGCAAAGTCTAGCGGCAGCGCAGCGATCAGCCCCCGCTTATCGCTGCCGCAGCAATCGTTAGCGCCTCGTCGCCGACAATCGCGCTGACGTCGGGCACAATTATCGCCACCAGCAGCAACCGGTCGCTCTTCGCGCCAGCGGCAAGTGGCGGCTGCGGCGACGCGAACAGCTGGCAGAGCGGCTGGCGAGAATCGGTGAGGATCAGTGTGCCTTGTTCGACCCCAACCCCTGCCACAAGCTCATTGTCGGCGGCGCCACGAATCTCGATCGGCGGCGAAGTCAGCGCAGCGTCAAAGGCGACAACCGGCACCGATGTTTCAAGCAGCGCCAGCAGCAGCCCGTCGCTAATTCGGTCCTGCGGCAGATTGCCGCCGCTGAGCAGCCGCCCCAGCACCGCCTGCTCAATCGGCGTTGGTTGCTGATCTGGATCGATCCCGACCTGGCGCAGGAAGCTGCGGTAGGCGGCCGGAACATGCTGCTGGCGCAGCTCGAGCGCCTGGCGACCATTGAGGCGGCTCGCCAGAAGCGCGAGCCGCTCGCCAACGCCGCGGTCGCAGCGGTGATCGACGCACGCGCAGTCGATCCAGTCGGCGCGGAGCCCGGGAAACTCGGCGGCGACCTCGCTGCTCAACTCAGCTCTCCTCTTCAAGCGCGCGCAGCCGCTCGTTCAGCTCGTCGGCGCCAACCTCGCCGACGCTAACGGCGTCAACGGTGCCGCCAGGCCTGAGATAGACGATCTGCGGGCAGACCGCAACGCCGTAAAGATTGGCCAGAGCACCGTCACGATCCTCGGCGACGGGAATCTTCCACGCGTGGCTGGCGACCAGCTCGCGAGCCGCCTGCCGGTCGCCGGCAATAACGACCGCAGCAACACGCAGCTTGGGATACTCCGCCGCCGCGCCGATCAATTGGTCGAGCGTTGCGGCGCAGCGCCCCTCGCTGGAGTCGATGAAGACCAGCACGGCCGCTTGACTGCGGACGAGATCGCAGGAATTGAGGATCGCCGCCCCGCGAAGATCGCAGGCAGCTTTCGGCGTGCCGTCGGCGGCCGCCCTCTGCGTCACGTTAACGTCGCCCTGCAGCGAGGAGTCAACCAGCGGTGCTGCGAACTGAGCCATCACCGTGCCGGCCGCAGGGCCAGTCGATGAGCCGCGCTCGCCGGTAGCGGTGTTGTAGGTGACATAGCCGACAAGCAGAACTAAAGCAACGACAACAATGATGCCGGGAATCCGCGTCTTGGCCCGCGCCGGCGGCGTTGGTTCAATCGGCGCTTGGCTGCTCACGACGGTGACCGGCGCGGCGGCAGTTGGCGTTCGAACCAGCCGAGGCGGCGGCGCACTTCGCCTCGTTCGGCCAGCATTAGCACGGCCGGTAGGACGATCAGTACGCCTACCAGAGCGACACCGAGGTCGATCACCGTCACAAGGCCGAAGTCACGCAACATCCGAATCTCGGAGAGCACAAGCACGGCGAAGCCAGCGATCGCAGTGGTTCCCGAAGCGACGACCGCCGCGCCGGTCGAAGCGTAGGTTGCTCGCAGCGCCTCAGCCGGGCCGAGCCCGTCGTCGCGTTCGCGCCGATAGCGCTCGCTGAGGAGCACGCTGAACTCGGTTGCGATCGCCACCACGAGCGTGCCAAGAACAACGGAGAGCGGATTAAGTGGAATCCGTGTGGCAAACAGAATTAGCGCCGACCAGCCTGTTGCCAACGCAATTGGAACGAGCGGGATTAGCGCCCGGCGCCAACTGCGAAAGGCCAGCAGTAGCACGAGGCCAACGGCAACGAGGCTGACCAGCAATGAGAGCGCACGCCGCAGCGGTGAAGCGAGCCGATCGTTGGCCGCCGCCGTTAGAACCGGCAGCCCTGCGAGCCGGGCTCGAACCCCGGTCGGCGGGTTTAGTTCGCTCTCCATCAGGCGCAGCACCGCGAACTGGCGGTCGAGGCTCATCAGCCTGAGGCCAAATGCCAGCGTCGCCGTCTTGCGGTCCGGGGCGATCACGTTCTGCGTCAAGTAGGGAGGGACGGCGCCCAGCAGCGCGTTGACGCGCTGCTGCGAGGAGACCGACTCAGGCGTCGTGAAGAGATCGGGCAGGGAGAACGCCGGGCAAAGATCGGAGCCGCGGCAGCCGCGCTGGGGATCGTAGTTGAGTCGCTTCAGAACCCTCGCTTGGTAATCGGTCATCCAAGCGACGACGGCAGGGTCGGAAGCGTTCTGCGCCTCGACCACGACGTTTACCTCTCCCCCGACCCCGCTGACTTTCTGTAGCTGCTGCAGATCACGCAGTGCCGGCAGCGACGAGGGAACGAGCTTCTGAACATCGGATTCAACCTTGGCCTGTGTGTCGAGCCCCCAACCGATCAATGCGAAGGCCCCGGCGATCGCCAACACGCTTCCCGGCTTCGCCGTCGTAATTCCTAAGACAGCGGCGATCCAGCGGCGCGAACGTGTCGCGATCGCCCTCCAAAGAGCGGTCGCCGCGACTAGATCGCCGGCATCTTTCCAGGCCGCAGCGAAGAGGGCGACTGCCCGCGGCGGCGCGGGGCGCCGCTCCAGCAGAGCGGCGGCTGCGACGCCAAGAGTAAGAGCGCAGATCAGCGCCAGCGCAATGCCAACCACCAGCAGCAGGCCGAAGCCGCGAATCATCGGAACCGGCGAAAGCACAAGCACGAGGAAGCCAGCCGCGGTTGCCGCCGCGGCAGCGAGAATCGTCGGCGCGCCGCGCGCCGAAACGGCGGCGATCGCGCTACTCAGCGGCGGCCCGTGCTCGTCGAAGCGCGACTGCAGCTGAATTGCGTAATCGACGGCCAATCCGATCAAGATCGGGACGATCGCGATTGAGGCCATCGTAAGCCCGATCCCACTGAGCGCCATCACGCCAAAAGTCAACGCAACCGAGGCCAAGGCTATCGCCAACGGCAAAAGCCGAAGCCGCGAGCGGAAAACGATTCCAAGCACTAAGGCCATCACGATCACGGCCGCGAGCAGCAGGATTAAGATCGACTTTGAGATCGAATCGCTCAGCTCGCCGATCAGCACCGGCGCGCCGGTCACCTGATAGGTGCCATCGGAGAGCGCCCACTGAGGCATCTCGGTTGCGTCGCGGATGTTGGCGATCGCCTGCTTGCGCTCTGCTTCGCTCAGATCGTTGCGAAGGCGAACTTGGATCAGCGCCCCCTCCGAGCTGGGGAAGATCGTCGCAAAACGGGCCTTTGGAGTTCCCGCGGCCCGCGTACTGTCGAAGATCAAGCGCGAGAGGAACTGGGGGTCGTCGAGCGCTGGCACCTTCGTTAGGCCGTAGCGCAGGGCCAGCCCGGCAAGCTGCTGGAAGTAATAGGCGTCAACCTTCTGGCGAGCCTTCGCGCGGGCAGCCTCAGCCGCTGCCGGGTCGGCGCCCTTAGCTAGCCCGGCGCGGTAGGCCTTGCGCCCAGCGACGGCGCTCTCGCTTTTCTGCGCGGCGGCAAAGCTGCGCAGCTGCTCGTTGATCTGACCGACTGCCTCGTTGATGAACGTTCCTGGGCCGAAAACCACCTTCGCTGGTCTCGTCGCCGCCAACCGCCCGCACGGCCCGGAGCTCCCGCCTGGCGGCGCCGCCCGATTGGAGGGATTGCCGGCGAGGCAGCCCTCGAGGCCGAAGACGCGGCCGAGATCCTCGCCAAGCGCGATCCGCACCGCAGGCTCGCGCACAACCACATAGACGGCGTCGTCGCCAAAACGCTGGTGCAGCAAGTCGGTCGCCGCGTAGCCGGGAGTCGAGCGGCCAACAAGAGTCTCGGTCTCTGCGCTCGGCTCCAGCCGCAGCGCAAAGAAGGCTCCGACAACGGCAAGCGCCAGAACAGCCAGCGAAACCGCGACCGGCCGCCGCGCAGCGAATCCCATTACTGCGGCAAGCAGGCGAGTGACCATCAAGCCAAATTACCGCCGCAGGCCGATTGCCGCGCCGGGCGGCCGGCGCAGATCAGGGGACGAGCTTTGGTGTCACGACGCCGGCATTGACCTGCGGGAAGTAGAAGCCGCTGCCGAAGACCGGCCCCTGCAGCGTGCAGGCCGGCGCGGCGACGTTGGCAGAATCGCCAATGCCGTCGGGGCTGTTGACGTTGAAGGCGTAGCCCTTGACGCGCGCAGCGTACGTGGAGCCGAGCGCCGCCTCAGCGCTGGCCGAGAGCCCGGCCGTGATGCCGCTGGCGCACGGGGTCGTCTGGAAGACCGGCATGTTGGCGCTTGCGAGCTTGTCAAATGAGCGTGGCAGCGGATAGGGGTTCGACCTGCTCGACCGGACACGCTGCGGATATGAAGCGAGTGAGCGCGGGCTGAGCGTGTTCGTGACACGCAGGTACCTAGCGGCCCTGCCGTTGAGGTCGGTACGCGCATTAGTCGCCGCCGCGGCGTTGGCTACAAACGCCGTCAGCTCGCTCGGATACTGACCGACGTACTGGAACAGCGGATTGAGGTTCGCCGCCAGAGGATCGATCGCCTGCAGCAGCGGCGGTGTTTCGGCGAGGAAGACGTTGGTTGCCGGCAGCCCCTTGTTCGCAGCGCTAATCGCTGGGCCAAGACCGATCATTAGATCGTTGAGCGCCGGTGCAGTCGCTTCAAGCGCGGCGGCCGT
Source organism: Actinomycetota bacterium (assembly GCA_005798685.1). Lineage (GTDB taxonomy): Bacteria > Actinomycetota > Thermoleophilia > Solirubrobacterales > Solirubrobacteraceae > F1-60-MAGs163. The sequence continues at coordinate 11,638 of SYIT01000068.1, forward strand.
CGGCGCGAGCTGCTTGGCGACCGGCTGAAGCTGGGTGATCAGCGGGTTCGTCGTGTCGGCAAAGACGACAAGCCGATCCAGCGTGTCACGCGACTCGGCTTGGAAGGTGGGGAGCGCGACGAAGGTGTCGGCGAGCTGCTGATTGGCCGCGGCTGTAGTTGAAAAGACGCGGTTGGAATTGACGATCAGGCTGGCGAGCTGGTCGCCGCGCGCGCTCAATGCAGCAAAGACGACACCGGTGTCACGAACGAGGCCGCTGAGCGCAAGCTGGTTGCGGTTGAGCGCCTTGGCCAGGCTCGTGGCCTGCTCTTCAAGCGGGGCAAACTGCGCGAAAGCATCGTTGAGGTCACGGCCTTGGCCGGTACCGGTGATCGCCAACTGTTGCTGCCAAGTACCGAACGCCTCGCGCGTCTTCGGGTCGAAGGCGCGGAAGATCTCGTCAAGCTCGACCGACGGTTTAATGTTGCCGCGCGGCAGCGTCCCGTTGTCGGCAACGAACGGGCCGTCAGGGTTCCCCGGCGTCAGTTCAAGGTAGGTCTCGCCGAGCAGCGACTTGGCGCGCAACATCGCGCGCGAGTTGCTTGCCACCGGCGAATACTGCGGCAGCATCTCAATCGTCACATTCGAACTTCCACTCTTCGGGTCGGTGACGATCGCCTTGACGGTGCCTACGCGCACGCCTGAAATACGGACATCGGCCTGCTGCGCGAGCTGGCCGGCCTCTTTGAATGGAACCGTGATCTGGTAGCCGTCGGGCCTCAGTGGCGTCGGCCCGCCGAAGGCAACCCAGAGGAAGACGAGCAGGCCAAAGCAAGAGAGCGCGAACAGGACCATCGTCAAGATGCGGGCGAAGCTTGGGGCCTGTTTATTCATCGACTCTCACCACCCTCAGCTCCTGGCGCCGCTGCCGGAGCCTGCTGCGCTTGAGCTGGCTGCCCGGCGTCGCTCGCCGAGCCGGTCTGTGCGCCAGGAGTGTTCGCGCGCTGTTGCTTGAGCGTTTGGCGGGCGATCTGCTTACCGCGGGCCACCTGCGCTGCGGCAGCCGACGTGGTGCAAACCTCGGCAACCTTCGGCGCGTTCAGCAGCTCAATCAAGGTTCCAAGCTCAGGGTTGCCCAAGCCAAGATCCTCATAGATTGTGAGCGCGTCACAGGAGCTGAAGAGCGTGCCGCGGCGAATCGGGCCATTGGCATCCTGCGCGCTGAGCATGTTGGCCGACAAATGGTTACCCCATGCCAGCCAGTAGAGATAGCCCTCCTGTGCTCCCGGCGGGTTGTAGGCCAGCTCGTTGGTCAGCTTGTTGAGCACCGAGAAGGTTGTGTCGAGCTGAGGCGCGGTTGCGGCGAGGTCGGCGGCGGCGGGCCGGAGCGCTGCCACCGTCGGGCCTGCTTCGGCGGTGAACGGGCGCAGCTGATCCTCAAAGACCGGCGTTGTCGCTTTGGCAAAGACCTGCAGCGACTCCAGCGAGGCAGCGGTCCCGACGGCGGCCGGCTGCAGCTTCTTCAGCGCCGGCCCCATCTGGCTGGTCAACGCATCGCTGTCAACGACTGCGTTGTTAGTGGCGTCAAGCGCGCCCGGCAAGAGCGACAGCGTCGAGCGCAAGTTAGTTTGCTGGGCGGCGAAGACGGCGAAGACGTCGTTTGACGAACGGACCCAGCGAGCGAGCTGCGTGTCCCGCGCGCCGAGCTCTTCGGCCAGAAGGCGGAAGTTGTGAATTCCTCGCTTGATGTAGGCCTGGCGGCGCCCCATCTCCTTGCCGATTTGCGCCAGATACACAGTGATCGGGTCGAAACGCTTGAGCGTCGCGGAAAGTGCTTTCGAGTTGTCGTAGAGAGCTTCGCCGCCACCGTTTACGAGCAGTTGCAGGTAGGCGCGCGTGTCGGCGTCGAGGCCGGCGAGAATCTGATCGGGATTCACGTTTGGCCGCGTCCTTGAAACCGGCAATGTGCCGCCGCGAGCAATCTCGCCGGAGCTCGGTGATCCCGGGTTCAGCTCAATCACCATGTCGTTGAGTCCGGTCTTCGGCCGCAGCAACGCGGTTGCATCTTTGTAGATGTGGGCGTACTTCTCGCGGATCTTCATCTCGACCATCGCGGTGCCGTTCTCAAGCGTCACGCCGCCGATCTCGCCGATCGTCACGCCGGCAACAATCACCGTCTGCCCCTGCCCCGGCGTGACCGCCTGAGCGGTCGAGAACTGGGCGTAGTAGTCGACGAAGTCGCTGCCGACGATTGGCACCCAATTGGGCAGGTAGAAGCGCTGGTTGGATAGGATGTAGCCGCCGATCAGCACCGCCAGCAGCCCAATCACGCCGAGTGCGATGAGGTCGCGGGTGTGTTTTAGGATTGCGCGTTTCATCAGATCAGTCCGCCGGCCCGGTCGGTGTGCTGTTGATATCCGGCAGCGTCTGCTTTGAGCAAAGCTCGTTCGGCTTGAACGGGATCTTCTGGCCGCTGGTCCAGGCTGGCTTGGTCCCTTGCGGCGAGCCGATGCTGTTGCCGTGGAGCGCTTCGCCGGCGTTGACGTTGCCGCCGGTGATCGTCACAGGGTTGGGGCCGCCACCGGCCTGCAGCGCGATCATCTGGCCGTTGCCGTCGAACGCTTGCGACTCCCCGTTGAAGCCGACGAGCGCGCTCCAAAACTCCTGCGAGTTGGGCTTGCCGGTCGTGAACGCTCCGTCAGGAACGACCATGTCGCCGGTTGGAATCAAGAGCTTGCTGACGCACTGCGAGAAGTTCAGCGTCTGAGTGAGCGTCGGGATCGATGCTGCGCTCAGCTCTGCGAGGCTCTCGGTCGAGGGCTGCAGGTTGGCAGCGACGCCGCCCATTTCGGACGGCGACACGAACGGCGTCGCCTGTGCGATCCACGGCGTTACAGCATCGATCGTTGGCTGCGTCTGCTCAACGCCAGGCACGAAGTCGACCGAGAACTGCGCGAGGCTCGGCAGCGCCTCATTGAGCGAACCGAGGCTGGCATAGGCGTTTTTGACGGTCGGGCCGAGCAGCGCTATTGACTCGCGAACGGCTTCCTGCTCCGAGGCGATTGCGCCCATCGTCGTGTTGAAGTTGACGACCAGATCGCCGAGCTGGGATTCACTGCCAACGAGCTTCGTTGAGGTCGCGGCGAGCCCACGGATCAGGCCGGGGAGATCGTCGGGCTCAACTCCCTGAAGCGCCTGGTTGACGAGCGCACTGTTCTTCAGCGCTGGCTCGGAGTACTTCAGCGCATTGTTCAGCGCCTCGGCCGCCGTCTTTCCCTGTGTCAGCGGCGGCTGCTCGGCGTCCTCGGCCAGTGTTGGCTCAGTGGTCAAGCCGGCTCCAAGCTCAATTAGCAGCACCTGCAGGTTCTTGCGCGTGCTCTGCTGTAGCGAGGTCAGCACCTGATCGAGCTGAACGGGAATCGCTGTCTGACTGGCTGGAATCGTGTCGCCCTCAGCAATATTCGGCGCCTGCGGCGTGCCTGGCTTGAGGTCAACGAAGAAGTTGCCTTCGAGGAAGATACGCGGCCTGATCTTCAGTTCCGCATCCTTGTGGATCGGCAGCCCTTCGTCCTGCATCTCCATCGTCACGATCGCGTTGTTAGTGCCCTCCTGCCCCTCGACCTTGACGACCTTGCCGACGTTGACGCCAGCGATCCTGACCGGTGAGCTAAGCCGGATCGAGTTTGCCGAGCTAAAGACGGCTTGGAACTGGAACGGCTGGGTGAACGGGTTGTTCTTTACGAAGCCGAAATAGCAGATCAGCCCAATCACAACGATTGCGATCAGCGCGACGGCAATCGGGCTCCTGCCGGTCCGGTCCTTGCGCAGCACGGTTGGGCGATCGCCCTTTGGTTTACGTCCGAGCGAGGCCATTACCCGCTCCCCCCCGTCGACTCGAAGGCTCCGGCAGAGCCCTCATTACCGGGCGGATTGCCGATCACAACCTTCTCAACTTCATACTTCTCACGGCCGGCTTCACACTCACCGGCTGGCTGCCCCGGAGCGGCCGTGTTTGGGTACGGATTGCTGTGCAGGTAGTTGGTGATGTCGGAGCCAGGAGGGCCGCCGTTTGCCGGGGCGCTGGAGGGGACCCCCTCGTTGTTTGGTGAGATCGGCGCCGACGTTGACGGGCTGGCAGGGTCGAACAGACCGCCAGGAGTCGCCATCACCATCACCCGCTGAGCCTGGCCGGTGCTGCCGCCCTCACTACCGATCTCGGCAACGTTGCGAAGCAGGATCGCCAGGTAGTTGCAGGTTGTCTGGGCCGGCGTGGCGAACGCCAGCGTCGGTTTAAGGATCTTCGCCGTTTCGGTTAGGTCGACGACCCCGAGTGTCGTGCTCGGATTGGTCGCAAAACCGGCAACAGCGGTGAAGGTTGTTGCGAGCTGCGCGTTGAAGGCCGGCGAGCTTTTAAACACCGGCGTGCCGACGGTGACGATGCTTGCAAGGTCAGGGGCCGCCCCGGTGAACGACTTGATCCCCGGCTGTAGCGCGCGCCAGAGCTTCGCGCTGTTGACGAGGAATGGGCGTAGGCGAGGAAGATTGACGGTCGCGTTTTGGAGCGTCTCGGGGCCTTCTGTGATCGACTCCTGAATGTACGGCCGCGCCACCGAAGCCAGCGCCTCGAAGGTTGTGTCGAGGTTTACGAACAACTGGGCCTGCGTTTCGGCGACCGGCGCAACGACGGTTGAGCTTTGTGAGAGCCCGGTGATGAAGCCGGAGAGATCGGTTCGCTTACTCGAAAGGTTGCGCATCAGCGGAGTGATCTCTTCTGCGAACGGCTTCAAATCTTGAATCGCCAAGTTGAGATCGACTCCGCGACCGGAGATTGCGTTACCAAACCAAGCCAAGTTGGCCTGCGAGGACCGCCGCGTCGGCTCGTCGAACATGTCAAAGAACTCATCGATCTCAACCGGCTCGGGCCTTGCCTGTGCTATCTCCAGGGTGCCGCCGTTGGGCAGCCCCTGCTGCGATGGGCCTCGCGTCAACTGGACGTACTTGAGCCCCAACGCCGAGCGGGGGCGGATCATCACCGTGGTGTCGTCTGGAACCGGTTCGACGACGCTGTTGAGCTTCAACGTCAATACCGCGATGACAGCGCCGTCAGGCTGAGTCTGCGGCTCGATCTTCGTGATCACACCAACGCGCGTGCCACCGACGCGAACCTCATTGCCTTTGACCAGCCCGGCAGCGTTCGGAACCTCAACTTTGATGTCGTAGGAGGGCACAAACGGGAGGCCGTTGTTGGCATTGTAGGCGAGGAAGACGAGCACGACGATGACGAGCGTCGTCACGGCACCGATTAGCACCGGGTTGGCAGCGATTGAGGTTTTTCTTCTGCCCGAGCTCATTTTCCAAGCAGGTAGTCGAGGAGGGCACGGGCGGACTGCGGATCGGCGGGCTGCTTCGTTGGCTTGCGCGGCTCAGCTGCGCCACTCGAAGGCTTGGTTGGAGATGGGGCGGGAACGGCGGGCTTCGGCGCTACCGTGGGCGCCGGGCGCGGAACCTTGCGAGCCGCTGGCTGCTGAGCGGTCGAGGCGCTGCCACTTCCTGAGCCAAGCACGAAGTTGGCGTTGCAGTTGATGTCGTTCGTAATCCTGAATGACTGGCAGCTTGTTGTCGTAAGCCGCGCCCGCAGGTAGTGGCCGTATTCGTCGTAACCGTTGAGCGAGCTAGTCGAGTTGTAGATCAGCGTCATCAGTTGCTCGATGCCGCCGTTCTTGCTGAGCGAGCTGAGCAGCGAGGCAAGATTGGTCACCGCCGGCTTGGCATTGGCCCCGAGCGGGCCGAGCTTCTGAACCAGCGGCAGTGAGCTGACCAGCGCCGGCCCACCGACGTCGGTCGTGTCACCGAGGCTCTCCAGCGCCGGTATCCCAGCCTCGTTGAAGCCCGGCGCGCCAAGCGTGAAGGTGTTGATCGAGTCGGCGGCGCGGTTGAGGTCGGTGAAGACCGGCGTTGCGTTGCGCGAGAAGCTCGCGAGGTCATTCATCGTCGGCCGTAGCTGCTCAAGGAAGCCAGGGAACTTCTGCAGGTTTTCGCTGAACGAAGCGCTCTCTTCGGCTGTCGCCTCGGCGGTGTAACCGGAGGAGTTGATGAAGCCTGCGACGCTCGTGCGCTCACGCGCCAGCGACGTCACCACCTTGCTTCCGTTTTCAGCCAAAGCGCCAAGCTGCTTGTTCTGCCGGGCGAGAATTCCGAGCACGTCGCCAAACTCCTTCAGCGCCGGGTCGGTCACCTTCAAGGCCGCGTTGAGCTCCTCACCATTTCCCGCCAGCGCGGTCCCAAACTCGTTCAGAATGATCGTGAAGCGCTGGCGGAATGGCAGGCGCATCACGTTGTTGATCAGATCGATGTCAACCGACGTGGCGGTTCGGTTCGACGACAGTAGATACTCGCCCTTGCCAGTGCCCGACGCAATCGGCTCCAATAGCGGAGGCTGCGTCATCCCGACCGGCAGCGGCTCCTCTGGGCGGCAGTCAACGTAGCGCTCGCCAATCAGCGACTGTGGGCGGATCCGGCAGAAGGCGTTCTCGCGAAAGTCGTGGTAATCCGGGTTCTCGATATTCAGTACGACCGCCGCTTTGTTGTCGTCGGTGAGGTCTAGCGCCTCGATCGAGCCGACACGGACACCGGCAATCTTGACGTCCATCCCGGGGATAACGAAGGCCGCGTTATTGAAGATCGCGCGAACGCGGTAGGAACCATCGTCGCCCGAACCGGTCGCGACCACGATCAGCGCAAGACCGACGCAGCAGACGGCGAAGATTGCGATCAGCCGCTTCACGGTTACCAGATCCCCGGTGGCGCGATCGCCGGGTTGCAGCCGATCAGGCTGGTTGTCGATGGGTAAAGCGGCGCCTGCCACGGTGCGCTGCCATCCGGCGGAGCCTGCGTTGCGGCGCCCGGGCAGCGCGGCACGACCGACGGTCCGTTCTGCTCCCAAGCGTCGCGGTTGTCGCCGAGATAATCGAGCGATGAACCGTTGTAGCCGAAGGCTCCAAAGGCTGGCGAGCCGCGGGCGTAGTGGCCGTTGGCGTCGTAATTGGAGGTGCTTTGGCCAAAGTCGCGCAGCAGCCCGACCAGATCCGGCGCGTATGGCCGCGCGTAGGAGAGCGTTGGTAGCGAATCGTTGATCGCCGTGATCGACGCAGGGAACGATTTTTGCGCGCCGGTGCTGAGCGCCGGGGCGTCCTGCATCAGCGAAGTGAAGTCGTTGTCGGCGCCGGGCTTGCTGACCGTCAAAGCGAGGTTTGTCAGCGTTGGATCGGCCTCGGTCAGCAGCGGCTCAAGATCGGCCAGAAACGGCGCAAGGTTCTTCGTCGCTGGCTTTGATGCCGCTACAAGCTGGTCTACCGAGTTCAGCGTCGTGCGCAGATTGACAAATGTCGTGCTGCCACGGCGCAGCGTCTGCGGCAGGTATTGAAGCGCTTCCGCTAACGACTCGTTTTCATCGCCGATCGCGCCAAGGCTGATGTTGGCGTTGGTGACGAGGTTGGTCAGCGTCGGCCCCTTCGCCGCCAAGGTGCCAACGACCGATGAGGTGCTCTGAAGCATCTGCTCGAGCGCCGGCTGGTCGCTGTTGAGCTTCTCAATCAGCCCGACCGTCGCATTGAGCGATGGAGAGAGGTACGGCAACCCCTTGCGTGCCTCGAGGCCGCGGCCGCGGTACCAAGTGCCAAAGCCCTGGATTACCTTGGCAAGCCCGTCTGTCGTCTCCGGGTCGAGCGTGTTGAAGAGCTGGTCGATGTCAACGATCGTCGTCGTCTGGTCGACTGGAATCGTCTCGCCTTCGGGCAGCAGCGGAGCGTTCTGGGGGCCGGGCGTCAGTGCGATGTAGCGATTGGCGACGCCGGAGAGCGAGGTTGCGCGCATGATCGCCGTCGTCCCCTCGTGCAGCGGCGCGTAAGGCTCCTCGACTTCGATCGTAACGTTGGCCTGGTTGTTGGCCGTCAGCTCAATGTTGCTGACCTTGCCAACGCGGCGGCCACCAACCTGAACGTCGTTGTCGTTGACCAGCTGCCCGGCCGTCTCGAAGGTCATCACGTAGGTCGGATTGGAGCCGCCGCCGAAGAGGACGATCGCTACGAGCACGACGGCGACCACCGCTATGAGCAACGTCACTATGCGAGTCGGCTTCATGCCCGTCCGCCTGCCGTCTTCCGTGTCGGCCGGCCGTTCATCGCGCTACTCCATCCCCAGAGGACCTTGGGCGGAGCCGGAAAGGAACTGGCGCACAAAGTCGTTGTCGGAGTTGAAAAGCTCCTCTGCCGGGCCGGCCTCAACGATCCGCCCGCGCCAAAGCACGGCGATGTACTCGGCAACGCGGCGGGCGCTCATGATGTCGTGCGTAATCACCGTGTAGGCGCCGCCGTTCTCCTCGTGGATCTCCTGAATAAGTTCGCAGAGCAGTGCCGTACGAACAGGGTCGAGCCCCGAATCAGGCTCATCGAAAAGCACGATGTCGGGGTCCAATACCAAGGCGCGAGCGAACCCGGCGCGCTTGCGCATGCCGCCTGAGAGCTCGATTGGCATCTTGTCGCCGGCGTCGCTGAGGCCAACCTCAGCGAGGCGAGCGTTGACGATTCCCATGATCTCGTCCTCGCTCCTGTCGGTGTGCTGACGCAGCGGGAAGGCGACATTGTCGAGCAGGTTCATCGAACCGAAGAGGGCGCCGTCTTGGAACAATACGCCGAACTTCTTGCGCATCTCGAAGAGCTCTTCGTCGCGCAGGTTGGGGATCGACTCGCCATGGACGAGCACATCACCGTCGTCGGGGTAGAGCAGCCCAACCATGTGCTTGATGCAGACCGACTTTCCCGTTCCTGACGGCCCGAGGATCATCGAGATCTTTCCTTCGGGAAGGCCAAGATTGAGGCCCTTGAGGATCTTGTTGCGGCCGAAGGCCTTGTGAACATCGATGAATTCAATCGCATCTGGCACGCCGGTGGGCCGGTTTAGCCCAGTGTGCCAGCGGTACTCCTCTTCGCGGCCTGGCGCGGCCTCCTGAACGACCCTGACGCGCTCGGCCGGCTCGATTGGCTGGTCATCCTTTTTTTCTTGCTCTGACATTGCTTAGCCTCCGATTGGCGCTCGCGGATTTTGGCCCCAGAAGACCTGCGTACCGAGCATTCCGATCAGATGCACGAGCACGATGTTGAGAACCATTGACTTCGCCGTTGCCGTACCGACGCCGACCGGGCCGCCGCTTGCCGTGTAGCCGTAATAACAACCAACGAGAACGATTACGGTCGCCATCGCCATCGCCTTTAGCGCGCTGAATAAGAGGTCAGGGGGGTTTTGGAACTGCCAGAAAATAAGCGAATAGCCGCCCTGCGACACCTCTCCAATCTGAATCACGACGGCGAGGTAGCTGGCGGCGAAACCGGCGCCAACGGCCGAGATATAGAGGAACGGCAGCACCATCCAAGCGGCCAGCAGCCGCGTCGCGCAGAGGAAGGTCATCGAGTCGATCCCCATCACTTCGAGCGCGTCGATCTCCTCGGTGATTCGCATCGAGCCGATCTCAGCGACGATTCCGGTGCCGACCTTGGCCGCCATCATGTAGCCGAAGGCATAAGGAACAAGCTCGCGCAGGTCGCACCAAGCGGCGAAGACGCCTGCGTAGGCCGGCGAGCCAACCGAGCGGTTGAAGTAGGCGCCCTCAATCCCGCACTGCAGGCCGATGATGAAGACGAGGCCCCAGATCACGAGCGCCGAGGAGACGATCAAAATTCCCGACTGGCGCAGCGCCTCGCCGAAGAACTTCATCACCTTGAGGCCGACAACCTCAACGACGATCGTGCTGCAGAACTTAGTGATTTCGCCGAACGAGACGAGCAGATCACGAGGGACGGCGAGCCAGCTGTTTGGATTCATCGCTCGCTCAGCTCCTTAGCGGATGACGTTGATTTCGGGGTGGGTCGCGAGCAGCGTCTGCGTGAAGACGTAGTTGAAAGCGAAGATCCCAAGGAACGAGATCACGACCGCTTGGTTGACCGCCCGCCCGACGCCGGCGGCGCCACCGGACGCAGTCATCCCCTTGTAGCAACAGACGATCGCGATGATCGCCCCGTAACAGGTGCATTTGAGGATCGAGCCCCAGAGGTCGGTGACTGAGGCGTTGGTGAAGAATGTCGCCCAGAAAGGCCCCAGCGGCGCGTCGTAGACGAGCGTCGCGAGAATTCCACCGAAGATTCCGAACAGCAGCGCGTAAATGTCGAACAGGCCGGTTACCAGCATCAGCGCCAAGAAGCGCGGCACGACGAGGTTCTTGACTGGGTCGACGCCGAGCACCTGAAGCGCGTCGAGCTCCTCGCGGATTTTGCGTGCGCCGAGGTCGGCGGTGATCGCTGTACCGGCAACTCCGGCCAGCACAATCGCCGTCACCAGAGGCGCAAATTCGCGGATTGAGGCGAGCACGAAGAAGCCGCCGAGGCGGTCCAAAGCGCCGAAAAGAACGAGGAAATTGGCGGCCTGGAGCCCCGGCGCGCCGTAGCCGAAGGCGACCGTTGAGATCAACAGCGGAAACCAGCAGAGCCGCAGCGCGAAGAGGAACTGGAGGATAAACTCGCCGCCGTAAGGGAATGGCGGGCGCACGGCAGAGATGATCGTCTTGCCGGTCAGGATCATCACGTCCCCGATCTGCTCGAAGAAGTCGCGTGCTGGAGCGATTGTCCGATCGGCGGCGCTGCGTGCCATCTCTCCCCCTTTCTGGACTTTAAGCTGAACAAGAAAAGCAAGCAAATACGCTACTGACGTGATCTTAGGGCAGCCAGCGGGATAGTGACAACCTCAACCGTCCCTTCCGCCAATCGGGCGCCCGAAAGCTCGCCCTGAAGCAGGCCTCGCTGTGCTAGCGTCGCCACTCGTGAGCAGGTCAGCTTTGCCAAAGATCACGCTCGGCTGCATCGCCGCGGCCGCCCTGCTGGCTGCCAGCGTCGGCGGCTGCGGCGGTTCGGGAGAGATGCAGGACGCGAACGAGGCGGCCAGCGATTATGAGGTCGCGATCTCACAGGCCTCGTTCCCACGCAGACAGGGCTTAGGCGAGACCTCAAAGCTTAAGATCACGGTTCAAAACGTCGGCGCGCGCGAGATTCCCAACGTCACGATGACCGTCAACGGACTCAATTACCGCACCACCGAGCCAAGCGTCGCGGACCCTGAGCGCCCCTTTTGGGTCGTGAATGTGGGTCCGGTCGGCGGCGTCACCGCATACGTCAACACGTGGGCTCTCGGGCCGCTTGCGGCAGGTGACGAACGCCAGTTCGTCTGGTCGCTGAGCGCGACCCAGTCCGGCACGCGGACGCTCGAGTATCGCGCCGGCGCAGGGCTAAACGGCAAGGCGCGGGCGGTGACTACGGACGGTGGCGTGCCATCCGGAACGCTCACCGTCAACGTAACGCGACGCCCGCAAGATTCCAGCGTAGACCCGGCCACCGGGCAGGTCGTACAGAAGGGTGAGTAGCCGACCGGCCGGTTACTTCAGCTCATCCGCCGCTTCGGGGTGAGCCTGAAGAACCTCTTCGCCGGATTCTCCGGTGCGGACGCGGTAGGCGTCATCGACCGGCATGATGAAGACCTTGCCGTCGCCAACCGCGCCGGTGCGGCCGTGTTTGAGGATCGACTCGACGACGGCTTCGACGTCGGCGTCTGAAACGACGCAGTTGATCTGCACCTTCGGCCTCAAGTAGTTGGTCAGTTCGGCTCCGCGGTAGGTCTCGACGATTCCCTTCTGACGGCCCGAACCCTTCACCTCGAGGACCGTCATCGATGGGAACCCCAGCTCAAGCAGCTCAAGCCGGATCGGCTCGAATGCCTCGTGACGGATGATTGCTTCGATCTTCTTCATTACGCAAGCTCCTTTTAGCTGCTTATGAGGATACGCCCGGAGAACCGAGCTGGGGTGCCGCACCGTAGCCAACAAGCTCCGGCGCCGGGATGAACTGTTCCGGGTAGCCATACATGCCGTGCTCGGAGATGTCGAGCCCAGCGTCTTCTTCGGCCTCAGTTACGCGCAGGCCGTAGGTTTTCTTGACTGCCCAGAAGGTTGCGTAGCTCGTGATGAAGACAAAGGCGAAGACGACGACGACGCCGATTACCTGGTCGCTGAGCTGGCCAAACGAGCCGGTGTAGAAAAGGCCGCCCTTGCCGACAGCGTTGTACTCGGCCAGCACCGGCAGCGTGAAGAGGCCACAGGAGAGCGTGCCCCAGACGCCGCAAAGACCGTGGGCGGTTAGCGCACCGACAGGATCGTCGAGCCGCTTGTCGATTGCGTAAACGCCGAGCGGGACGATGAAACCGGCGATCAGCCCGATCACGACGCCGGCCCAAGGCGCCACGTAACCCGAAGGTGCGGTAACTGCCACGAGCGCGCCGATCATGCCGTTGCCGGCCATGCCGATGTCGATCGTGCGCGTCTTCAGCCAGCTGACCAGCAGCGCGCCGACCGTGCCAGCGCCCCCGGCCAACAGTGTCACCAGCGCCACCTCGGTAAAGCGGCCGTCCATCGCGCCGAGCGTTGAGCCCGGGTTGAAGCCGAACCAGCCGAGCAGCAGGATGATCACGCCAAGGCCGAAGAGCGGCATGTTGTGGCCGGGGATCGCCCGCGGTCGCCCCTGCGCGTCGTATTTGCCTTTGCGCGCGCCGAGCAGCAGCAGTACCGCGAGGCCGGCTGTTGCGCCGACGAGATGGACGGCGGTCGAACCGGCGAAGTCCTGCATGCCGAGGTTGGCCTGCAGCCAGCCGCCGCCGAAAACCCAGCCGGAGGCGACCGGGTAGATCAGGCCGGCGAAGATCACGGCGAAGATCACGTAGACGCCGAACTTGATCCGCTCCAGCGTCGTTCCCCAGACGATCGCCAGCGAGACGGCGCAGAAGACGAACTGGAAGAACCACTTTGATTCGACCGTCGCGTCAGAGAAGCCCATCACCGGGAATGCGGTCGTCGGGTCGCCGTAGTCGCGCAGGAAGAAGCCTTCGGTTCCGATGATCTTGCCACTAGCACCACCGAAAGCGAGCGCGAAGCCAACCGCCCAGTAAACGATTGCCGCGATCGAGAAGTTGGTCAGAATCTTGGCGACGACCGTGCCGGCATTCTTTCCGCGCGAGAAACCGATCTCGAGGAGCGCAAAGCCGGCCTGCATGAAGAGCACCAGACAGGCGGCTACAAATACCCACATCGAGTTGATGCCGACCGTGTCGGGGACGCCAACGGCGTCGAAAACGTCGGCCGAGGCGACGGCCGGCGCCGCCAGCAACGTCACGGCGCTGGTGATTGCGGTGGTGAGCAGTACAGAGCGCTTCATCGGACCTCCAGATCGATTTGATCGGAAGTGTTGCGGCGCATCGGCGCCGCGCAATTAGCCGCAGGTAGAAAGATCTAACGCCGGCGCTCTCCAATCTGGACAACGGGGGCGCGGCCAGCCCGCCCCGCTTGGGCGCACCGCGCGGCACTCGATTTAGACATCGGGATAACGTGCGCGAACGAGATCGCTTCTAATCTCGACATTCGTCACTCGCGCGTAGAGCGCAAAAACCAACAAATCTGGAGATCAAGATGGCTTCGAAAACCCGTCAGCAGAACGTAATCGCGGCTCAGTGGGCAGCAGCCGGGGACGGCAGCGGCCAGTCCGACATCACCGATTCGGCGGCCGCCATCTACGGCGAGAACGTCTTCAACCTGGCCGCCCAGAAAGCGCGGCTGCCGAAGACCGTCTTCGCCAAGCTGCAGAAGACGCTCGCCGACGGCGCGCCGCTCGACCCGGCCCTAGCCGACGCCGTCGCCGACGCGATGCGCTCTTGGGCGATGGAGCACGGCGCAACGCACTTCACGCACTGGTTCCAGCCGCTGACGAACATGACGGCCGAGAAGCACGACTCGTTCTTTGAGCCGGTTGCCGACGGCACCGCAATCGCCAAGTTCTCAGGCAAGGAGCTGATTCAGGGCGAGCCTGACGCATCCTCGTTCCCAACCGGCGGCATCCGCGCCACCTTTGAGGCCCGCGGATACACGGCTTGGGACCCAACATCGCCGGCCTTCATCCTTGAGAACCCGAATGGTTCGGTGCTCTGTATCCCGACCGCATTCGTCTCCTGGACCGGCGAGGCGCTCGACCACAAGACGCCGCTGCTGCGCTCGATGGACTCGCTCTCAAGCGTTGCCCTGAGGGCACTGAAGCTGTTTGGCGACAAGGCCGCTGGCCGCGTCTTCACGACAGTCGGCCCGGAGCAGGAGTACTTCCTGATTGACGAGCAGTATTTCTACGAGCGGCCCGATCTCTACACGACCGGCCGCACGCTATTCGGCGCCAAGCCGCCGAAGGGCCATGAGCTCGACGAGCACTACTTCGGAACGATTCCAGAGCGCGTATTGGCCTGCATGCTCGAAACCGAGCGCGAGCTGCAGCGGCTCGGCGTGCCAGTGAAGACGCGCCACAACGAGGTTGCCCCATCGCAGTACGAACTGGCGCCGATCTTCGAGAACTCGAACGTCGGTTCCGACCACCAGCAGCTGACAATGCAGGTGCTCGAGAATGTCGCTCGTCGCTATGGCCTTGTCTGCCTGATGCACGAGAAGCCATTCGCCGGTGTCAACGGCTCCGGCAAGCACAACAACTGGTCGATGGGCACCGACAGCGGCCAGAACCTGCTTGAGCCAGGCGACACGCCGGCCGAAAACATTCAGTTCCTCTTCTTCTGCGTCGCCGTTATCGCCGCCGTTGACCGCCACCAGGAGATGCTCCGCGCCAGCGTTGCCAACGTCGGCCAGGATCACCGCCTTGGCGCCAATGAGGCGCCGCCGGCGATCGTCTCGATCTTCCTTGGCAGCGAGCTCGAGCGAGCCTTCAACGCCGTTGCCTCGGGGAAGGCCGCCGACAGCGCGGCCGGCAACTTCCTCGGCCTTGGCACACCGGTGCTGCCGCCGCTGCCGCTCCACGGTGGCGACCGCAACCGCACCTCGCCATTCGCATTTACCGGCAATAAGTTTGAGTTCCGCGCGCTTGGCTCGAGCATGTCGCTCGGTTTTGTCAACACGGCGCTGAACACAATCGTCGCTGAGTCGATCGACATCATGGTTGACGAGGTTGAGGCGGCGAAGAAGAAGGGTAAGAAGCGCCCCGAAGCGATCCTCGAGACGATCAAGAAGAACTGGAGGGCACACAAGCGGATCGTCTTTGACGGTGACGGCTACGCCGACGCATGGCAGAAGGAGGCGGCCAAGCGCGGCCTGGCAAACCTGCGCACGACTCCCGACGCGCTGCCTTGGCTGGTTGCGAAGTCGACGATTCAGGTATTTGAGCGCTACGACGTTCTCAACGAGCGCGAGCTCGAGGCCCGCTTTGAGGTTGCCGTTGAGCAGTATTCAACAAAGCTGAACATCGAAGCTGAAACCGCCGCTTCGATCGCCCGGACGATGATCCTTCCAGCTGCCGTGCGCTACCTCGCCGAGTGCAAGGAGGCCGGGGTGACGGCGCTGGCCAGCGAGCTAAAAGCCTCGACCGACGAGCTGGTCAAGCGGCTGAAGGTGCTGGAGAAGGCCAACGCGAGCCACCCGGCCGCTGATGGGCTCAAAGAGGCCGAGTACATGCGCGATAAGGTGATTCCCGCGATGGACAAGGCGCGCGATACGGCCGACAAGCTCGAAGGGCTGGTCGCCGACGATCTTTGGCCGCTCCCGAAGTACTCGGAGATGCTCTTCATCAAGTAGCAGTGAGGTTTTTGGGCCTCGGTGGTCGAAAAGGAGCGGCTTTGTTGCGGCTCATTTGCGCGGCTAGGGCTACGACGTAAATAGTTGAAGGAAGATCAAGAGACAGCCACCGATTATTCCCAAAATCGCCGCCGCCACGCCGATCGTTGTGGCGGGCGGAAGCGGCTTAATCGGCAGCAGCCAGCCTCCAAGCAGCTTCGAGAGTTGCGGCAGCCAGATCAGCATCACCAGCGACATCGCGATCGCATTGGTCAGCAGTGTCGACAGCGCGAAAGGCACTGTCACCAACTGACCCAGAATCTCATGGGCGATAATCACGGTTGGGTAGAGCGCCATGATCCCCGTGATCAGCTGCTTCCACTTTGTCGGTGCACCAGGTCCGGGCTTGGTGCTCAAGCCGAAATTGAGCCAGTCCTGCTGGCCGATTCGGACCGACGAGAGTTCTGAATCCCGCGTGTATGGCTCGATCTCGGCGAGCAGTTCAGCGAGCTGCGAGGAGCGCGCCCAATCCTCCGATGCCTCTTTGCTGTCGAACTTGACGATCTGGGTCCAGAAATCCTGCTGGCCCTGCACTGCTGGGAGCTGTTCATGGGCGACGAAGCCCGGGGTACGCGACAGTTGCGCGCCGACCTTCTCGCTCCACTGCAGATACTGCGGCTCATGATCGGGCTGAACCCATCGCGTCGAAACGAAAGCAACACCATCTGTACTCATGCGATCCCGGCCTCCGGCTTGAGTAGGTTACACGTCGGTAAACTACCTAAGCGCTAACCACGAGGCCCGCGTAGCCCTCGCAACCTTGCTCCTAATGCCGGCTGGAGCTTCGGCTTCGCAGCTTCAAGATTGCTTCAGCGCGGCGATCAGAGGTGCGTCAGCGCTGGGCGACTAGGTTTTAGTGGTGCTCTGAAGGCATTGGCGCATCGACGCCTAAGCTGCTGCGCATCTTTAAGATCTCTTTTTCTTGTGCAACCAGAATCGCCTGGGCAACGGCCTTTAGTTCGGGATCCTGACCCTTCGCGAGTAAAACCTTGCTCATCGCGACCGCCCCTTCGTGGTGAGGAATCATCAACTTCAAGAATGCCTCATCAAAGCGATCCGCGGTCTTTAGCGAATCTGTCTCACCGCTCATGCCGGCCATGTGGTCCGCGAGCCCCAGCGAGCCACGCTCGGCGCCTGCATTGGCGAGCCGCGTTTCGGCGGCTGTGAGTGTTTCGATCTCGTCGGCCTGACTTTTGACGATATTTGCCGCTAGCTCACGCACAAAAGCACTCTCGCCGCGATCCTGAGCAATCTCCGCCATCTCAATTGCCGACTCGTGGTGGGGAATCATCTCCGCCGCGAAGGCCCGGTCGAGAGCCAGCCCCGAGCTTGCCGTCGCTGCGCCGGTCTCGTGATCGCCGTCGTGCCCAGCGCAACCAGCCAGAGTCAGCAATCCTAAAGCCGCGCATGCGACGAGACTCAAAATCTTGGTTCTCATTCGAACTCAGACTAGCGTGCCGTAGCGGGCATCGGTTGGACCCAAAGACTCCCACGCTGCAGCCTCAGAAGGTGCACGCGAGACCTTGACACAGTTATGTCAAGGTTTCGCGTTTTTCTGCTAATCTTGGTGGTAATGAGGGATTACCTGGCCGCAATCAACCGGCGCGTCGTCGTCTTCGACGGCGGCATGGGCGCGACGCTCGAGCAGTTCGACCTCACATCCGAGGATTTCGGCGGTCTTGCGGGCAAGTGCCATGAGGTGCTGATCCTCAACCGTCCTGACGTAATCGAGGGTGTGCACACTTCGATGGTTGAGGCGGGAGCAGAGGTCGTTGAGACCGACACCTTCCAGGCCAGCCGACTGAAGCTCGAAGAGTGGGGTCTTGCCGATCACACGTTGGAGATAAACCGGCGCGCCGGCGAGATCGCCCGCGCCGCAGTTGGTGAGGATCGCTTCGTCGCCGGCTCGATCGGTCCTACCGGGCAGCTCCCCTGCTCCGATGATCCAACGCTCGGCGCAATCAGCTTCCGCGAACTGGTGACGATCTTCGAAGAGCAGGCGCGCGGACTGCTCGAAGGCGGCGTTGACCTGCTGCTGATCGAAACAGCGCAGGACATCTTGGAAGTGAAGGCGGCGATCTTCGGCGCCCGCGAAGCGTTCGTAACGGCCGGGCGCAGCGTGCCGATCCAAACATCGGTCTCGCTGCTGCCAAATGGCGGCAAGATGCTGCTCGGCACCGACATCGACGCTGTACTGACGACGCTTGAGTCGCTGAAGGTTGACGCGATCGGCCTCAACTGCTCAACCGGCCCCGAGGACATGCGCGACGCGATCCGCTTCCTTGGCGAGTTCTCACCGGTGCCGATCCAGTGCATTCCCAACGCTGGCCTGCCGCTTCAGGGCCCCGATGGCGAGACGATCTTCCCTGAAACGCCTGAGGCGCTGGCCGAGATCCTCGGCGAGTTCGTTGAGCGCTACGGCGTTGGCATTGTTGGCGGCTGCTGCGGCGCAACCCCCGCTCACATCGCCGCGATCGCTGAGCGCTGCGGCGGACGGCCGGTAACGCCCCGCCCTGCCCCGCGCGCGCCGCGCGTCAGCTCGATGATGACGGCGACCTCACTGGTGCAGGACCCAACGCCGACGATCGTCGGAGAGCGCGTCAACTCGCAAGGTTCGCGCAAAGCTAAGGAGATGCTGCTGGGCGACGACTACGACGGGCTTGTCCAGATCGCCGAGGATCAGGTTGAAGGCGGCGCCCACGTGCTCGACCTTTGCGTCGCGCTGACCGAGCGTGAGGACGAGGACGAGCAGATGCGCCAAGTCGCAAAGCGCGTCTCGCTGACGCAGCCATCGCCGCTTCAGATCGACTCGACCGAGCCATCGGTGATTGCCGCCGCGCTCGACCAGATTCCCGGCCGAGCGATCGTCAACTCAATCAACCTTGAGGCCGGCCGCGACAAGCTCGACACCGTTGTGCCAATGGCCGTCCAGCACGGCGCCGCCGTGATCGCTCTGACGATCGACGAGGTCGGGATGGCTAAGACCTCCGAACGCAAGGTCGAGATCGCGCGGCGACTGAAAGAACTCTGCTGCGACGAGCACGGCCTCGACCCAGAGCTGCTGATTTTTGACGCGCTGACCTTTACGCTGACGACCGGCGACGAAGAATGGCGCCCGTCGGCAGTTGAAACGATCGAGGGAATCCGCCGGATCAAGGCTGAAATCCCGGGCGTCAAGACCTCGCTGGGCGTCTCGAACGTCTCCTTCGGCGTCTCCTCCAGCGCCCGCGCCGTACTGAACTCGGTCTTCCTTCACCACTGCGTCGACGCCGGCCTTGACCTAGCGATGGTCAACCCCAACCACATCACTCCTTACGGCGAGATCTCCGACGAGGAGCGCGCGCTGGCCGATGACCTCGTCTTCAATCGCCGCGACGACGCGCTGGAACTATTCATCAACCACTTCGAGTCGCGCAGCGGCGAAGATGAGGAAGCCGAGAAGGCCAACCCTACCGAAGGAATGGAGCCCGAGGAAGCGCTCCACTTCCACATTCTGCGCCGCCGCAAGGAGGGCGTTGAGGACTGGATCGACCTGTCGGTCGAGAAGATCGGCGCCGTACCGACGCTCAACGATGTTCTGCTGCCAGCGATGAAGGAGGTCGGCGACAAGTTCGGCGCCGGCGAGCTGATCCTCCCCTTCGTGCTGCAGTCGGCAGAGGTAATGAAGCGCGCCGTTGCCCGGCTCGAGAACTTCCTTGACCGGATTGAGGGCTACACGAAGGGCACGGTCGTTCTGGCAACCGTCTTCGGCGACGTCCACGACATCGGCAAGTCGCTCGTCAACACGATCCTGACCAACAACGGCTACACCGTGATTGACCTCGGCAAGCAGGTGCCGATTCAAGCGATCCTCGAAGCGGCAAAGGAGCACGAGGCGACCGCGATCGGCCTCAGCGCACTGCTCGTCTCGACTTCGAAGCAAATGCCGCTCTGCATCCAAGAACTTCAGGCCCAAGGGCTCGACTACCCGGTCTTGATCGGCGGCGCGGCGATCAACAAGGACTTCGGTCTGCGCACGCTCTACCCCGGCGGCCGCGAGTCAGACGAGGTCTACGAGCCCGGCGTCTTCTTCTGCAAGGACGCCTTCGAGGGCCTCGCGAAGATGGACGCACTGGTTGAGCCTGAGCAGCGTGAAGTGCTCGTCGCCGAGCTGCGCGCCGACGCGCTGGCGCTGCGCGAGAAGGGCCCCGAGCCGGAGGCGCTGCCAACGGATGACGACAGCGTCCGTTCAGCCGCCAGCACCGACGTGCCTGTGCCAACGCCGCCATGGTGGGGAGTACAGGAAGTGCCGATCGAGATGGATCAGCTCTTCCACCACCTCGACACCCACGTCCTTTTCAAACTCCATTGGGGTGGCCGCGGCGTCAAAGGTGATGCTTGGACCGAGCTGCTCGACAACGATTTCCGGCCGCGCCTAGAGCGGATGTGGGCCGAGCAGGATTACCTGCGCCCACGCGCGCTGCTCGGCTACTTCCCCTGCTATTCAGAGGGCAACGAGATCGTCGTACTCGACCCAGACGATCGAGAGACCATTCTGACCCGCTTTGTCTGCCCGCGCCAACCGGGCCACGACCGCATCTGCGTAGCCGACTTCTACCGCCCAAAGGACTCGGGGGAGCTCGATCTAGTTGCGCTTCAGGCTGTAACGGCGGGCTCCGAAGTTACAGATCTGATGGCCAAGCTCGAAGACGATGGCGAGTACGCCGAGCAGCTCTTCGTCCACGGTCTAGGTGTACAGACGGCCGAAGGGCTGGCAGAGCTCGTCCATGCTCAGGTGCGCGAGGATCTCGGCATCGGCGAGGCGCAAGGCCGCCGATACTCATGGGGCTATCCGGCCGTGCCCGACCAATCCGAGCACGAGAAGCTCGACCAGCTGCTCGACCTCAGCCAGATCGGAATGACGCTCACCGACGGCTTCGCGCCCGAGCCTGAACAGTCAACGCTGGCAATCATCGCCCACCACCCCGACGCGACCTACTTCGGAATGAAGTCCGGCAAGCTGCCTAGCAACGACCGCCAGCGCGCCGATGACGTGATCGCCGGCAGCGACCGTGACCCGACGCGACTCGGCAAGATTCCTGACGAAGATCCGCCGCAGCTCAGTGAAGAGCCCGAAGAAGCGCCGGTCGCCAGTTAAGCGATCAGTGCCAGCTTGTCGGCCCGCGAAAGCCGCTTAATTCGAACCTCTTCGCGCTGAGCGGCAGAGCGATCTTCCATCTCGAAGGAGGCCACCAGCTCAACCGGCAGGCGGCTGCGCGTGTAGCGGCTCGCCGTGCCGGCGCTGTGCGCCTCAAGCCGCTTTTCAAGGTCATTGGTCCAGCCGGTGTAGAGGCTGCCATCGGCGCAGAGCAGCATGTAAACCCAAGCATCGGCCACCGAGAGAAGTTCGCCGCCCGCCGCTCGCTTCCTACGCGCTGGCTGAGCTGCGGTCGGCAACCGGCCCGAGGCGAACCGGCGTTGAGTGCAGCGCGCGAAGCCGCACGTCACGCCAGCTAAGCCCTTCACCGAGCAGCGCCGGAACCCCCATCAGCACGGCGGTCGCGACCTCAACTGCTTGCAACACAATTCCGTAGCCGAGCGCGTCGGCTGCGCTAACGCCATAGGCGCCGCTCAAGACGGCAACGCAGGCGGCTTGGAAGACGCCAACGTTGGCCGGCGTCGCTGGCACTAGCGCCGTCACGTTGACGGCCAGCAGCACGGCAGCGGCGGCACCGATCCCTGTGCTCCCGTCGAGGCCAATTGCCAGCAGCAGCAGGTAACAGGCCAGTGCCTGCAGCGCCCAGGCGCTGAGCTGCGCGACGAGCGCAACCGAACCGTCGCGTAGATCGGTGAAGACGCGCAGGCCGCTGCGGACTTGGCGAGCCGCCTTCAGCAGTGGACGGATTACGGCTCGCGTGCGGCCGAAGCTCTCACTTCCGCTGGCAGCGAGTACGGCGGGGACTACTAAGACGATCGCCAGCAGTGCGACGGGAACCAGAACAACGACGATTAAGGGGCCGTAGCGCTGATTGAAGATCGGCACACTGGAAAGTGCGACCCCGGCGAGGATTAGCAGAGCGATTACGTTCAGCGCGGTTTGCGATACGAGCGTGCCCACGACAGTTGGCATTGTCTCGCGCGGGCGCCCCGCGCGGCGTGAGATCACGATCGCACGGGCCGGCTCACCGAGCCGTGCGGGCAACGTTGACGACATCAATACGCCGATCGCCGTAGCGCGCAGCGTGTCGAGCTGTGTTAGCGGTCGCTCCGGTAATGCGGCGCGCAGGATTGCGTGCCAAGAGACCGAGCGCAGCACCATCGAGAGGCCCATCGCGGCGATTGCTGCCAGCACCCACGCCGGGCTCGACTGCAGCAGGCTGGCGATCACGCGGTCGACGCCGATCTTCTCGAGCGCGACGACCGCGAGGCCGATCGTGAGAGTGGCTGCGACCAATAGCGCGAAGCGGCGGGCAGCGCTGCGCAGGCGCGCACGGCGCCAGCCGCCAACCGGCTCGGGCTCAATCGTCGCTAGGCGCTGCGCCGGAACAGACCGCAGACCGTCGGCGTCGAGTTTGACCGCGGGCGCCAGCTGAGGCTGCTGCGCAGCCGCGTGCTGCGCCGCGTGCGCCGCGATCGCCTGTTCGTAAGTTTCAACTGTTTGGGCGCTGATCAGCGACCAGCTGTATTGCGCTGCACTAGCGCCAGCACCGACGCTGAGCGCAGCACGTCGCGCGGGCTCAAGCGCAAGCTCACGCAGCGCCTCTGCGAGCGCAACCGGATCGCCATGTGGCACGAGCACGCCGTTGATTCCGTCATCAACAACGTCGCGGTAGCCGGCTATCTCGCTGGCAACCACCGGCGTGCCGGCCGCGAAGGCTTCGGTAAGAACCATGCCGAAGCTCTCCCCACCCAATGAAGGGGCGACGAGCAGATCGGCCGCAGCGAGCAGTCGCTGCTTCTCAGCCTCATCCACCAGTCCCGCGACGGTGACTGCGCGCGGCTCGATCAAGAGCGGCTCGACGTCATCGGCGGTTGCGCCAATGATCATCAGCTCAGCATCGACGTAATCGCGCAGCCCTTCGAAGGCCGAGAGCAGCACCGGCAGACCCTTGCGATCGACGGCCTGACCAACAAAGACAAGCTTCAATTTCCCGGCCACACCAGCCGGCTTGACCGGCGGGCCTGCGGCTGACACCTCAACGCCGTTGGCAATCACGCTGTAGCGGCCGCCGTAGAAGCGGCGGGCGGTCCACGAGGCGGCCTCGGAGACGGCGATCCGCGCGTGCAGGCGGCGCATCCGTCGGCTCGCCCCGAGCAGGTTCGCGCATCCGTGCGTGAGCCGATTGGTTGAGTAGGTGTGGTAAGTCGCGACGAGCGCGGTTGACTTGCAGTTGAGCGCCATCCAACTGATCAGCGGCACTACCGGCTCGTGGATATGGACTATGTCGAAGTCACCTGCGGCGAGCGTCTGGCCTAAGCGCTGAACCGCTGCTGGTGAGAGCGAGAGGTTTGATACCGCTCCGTTGGCCGGAATTCCCACCGTGCGGCCAAGGTCAACGATGTGGCCGTCGAGCTGACGCTTCTGCGGCGCAGTGCCGCCGTGCAGGCGCGTGCTTCGCTGATCGAACGGGTCAACCGGAGTGATGATCCGAACCTCGTGGCCTGCTTCGCGATGGGAGGCAGCCAGCGCCTCAATGTGGCGCGCAACTCCCCCTGGATAGCTCCACGAGTACGGCGAGAGAATGGCGATCCGCATCGGACGACCGATGTTAGCGCGAGCGACCGTCAGCTTGGCGCGGATCGCCGCGCAGATAGATCGCGCCGCAGAGCGCAATAAACACAGCAAACAGCAACAGCATCGGCCCTGAATCGTTGAAGAGAGCGCCAAAGACGCCAACCGCTGCTGCGCCTGCCATTCCAGCACGCCAGCCGGGGTCGTCGGAAACCGGCGCCAACAGACGGTCGCGCCGAACAATCCCGAGTGCAACGGTTAGCAGCGCGATCAGCGCCGCGACCGGCATCAAGCCTCGGATCAGTCCGCGGCCAGCGAGCTCGAAGCGGCGCACAAAGATCTCCCACCAAGCGCCAGAACCGTCGGCGCGCAGCACTGTGCGCGTGAAGTGCGAATCACCACCGCTAACAAGATCAACTACTGCCAGTAGCGCGAGCGCGGCGAAGGGCGCAATCACCACAAGCGCGATCGTCTGCTTCGAAAGACGGCCAGGCAGCATCAGCAGCACGGCGACGCCAAAGCCAGCCGCAACAGTCATCACGCCGCCGACGTCGGCGCCGAGCTGCGCTGCGCCGAGCGCGACGCCGAGCACGAGGCCACAGCCCGCGAAGACCGCAGCCGCCTGGCGCGAGCAGCCGCGCCCGAACCAGAGCGCGCCGAGGCCAATCAACAGGATTGCCGGTAGCGCCGACTCAAGCTCATTACCGACCCCGTAAAAACGCGAGCCAAAGAGCGGGTTAGGGCCAATCAGCGAACGGATGATCAGCGGCGAACCGAAAGCTAGGTCGGCGATGTAAGCGCCGACGGACACAAAGGCTGGCAGCGCTGGTGCCCGCGGCCAAGCAACGAGTTGGTCGCTCGCGACGCCCAGCGCGATTGAACCGAGTGCAACGATCAGCACTTCAACGAAGATCGAGGGAGCGAGCGCAGCAGTCAGCAAGAGAACCGATGGCAGCCAGAAGATCGCCAGCGCGCCGCAGCGCATCGCCCAGCGCATTCCACTGCGATCGGCGATCAGCATCGCCGCCAGCGTCAGAATTAGCCAGCCGCCGAGCAAACTCCAGAGCGCAATAAATCGCCGGTCGCTGACGACCTGAAGGCGGCCCTTCAGCGTCAATAGCTGCTCTGCGCTGCGGCCAGGCACTAGCTCTACCGGCTGGCCGCTGACAGCGCCGGGAACCTTGACCTTGAGCCAGTCCAGCGCCGTCGGCAGTAGGTCGATCCCCGCGATCACTCCGTCGAGCTGCGTCGTCGATGAGGTCAGAGTTCCTGGCGCGCCGAGCCCGGCGATCCCGATCGGAAGCAGCTGCGCTCCACTCTTGTTCGGTGGCGAGCGCATCACGATCAGAAGTTCGTTCGAGCCGCGCTCGGCCAGCAGCCGACTTAGCTGCCGATCACCAACGCCGTCGCCGGCGAGCGTCGCCACCACCAGCCGCCGTTCGCTCAGCAGCGCCTGGACGCGGGCCGGAAGCGTCGCCGCTGGCCCGATTGAGAGCCGCTCAATTCGCCCAGCCCGATCGGCGGCGACAATCGCATCCTGCTGCAACTGCCCGTCAACACCAGCATAGGCCGCGCCGCCATCGATCGAAGCGGCGAGCAACCCAGGTACAAGCTCAGCGGGGGCGTCCCGGGCGCGCCTGTCGACCGCCATCCAGCCGCGAAAGTAGGCGCCGCGCTGGTCCGGCACGAGCAGCAGCGGCGGCGGCAGCTCGGGGTTATAGCTGGAGAGTGAGACCCGCGTTCCTTGCGTGATGTCAAGTAGCGCCTGGGCCGCGCGGTAGCGCCCTTGCACTGGGCTGCTGAGGCCAATCGAGAGCTGGCTGTGGGCGGCGAGCTGCTCGGTCACGGTCCGCTCCGCTCTGCGCTTGGGTGCCGCACCGATCGCGCCGGGCGCTGGCGCCTCGTTGAGCTGCCCCGGAAGGAAGACGATCAAGACGCGCCGCGCGCCCGGCTCACCGGCCACTGCGTTTGCCGACCCGGTCAGCATGAACGAGTAGGCAGCGGCGACCAGAAGCGCAGCGGCGGCCACCGTGCTGCGCGCGAATCGTGCGGTTGGGAAACGCATCGGCTCTATTCTGACCACTGCGCGGGCGGTCTCGACGAATCGATAGCCCGTACCCTTACCGAGAGAGTCATTCCAAGCAATGCGCCACTTTGTCAAATACACCTTTCTTAGCGTCGATCCAGCCTGGATGCGGCTCGACCCGGCGCAGCGTTTGGCCGACAAAGAAGAGTTCCTCGCGGCCTGCGAGGATTTCGGCTCCGACCACCTGCTGCAGGCCTTCTCGCTCGTCGGCATTCGCGGCGACTGCGACCTGATGATTTCGGTGGAGTGCGAGAACCTTGACCGCATCCACGAATTCGGCGTCGTGCTCGGCCAGAGCGGGCTGATGAAATGGTGCACCACCCCCTACGCCTACCTCGGCATGCGCAAGGGCTCGGAGTACTCCGACGACGTTCGTTTTGTCGCCCGCCCGTTCAAAGGCAAATACGTCTTCGTCTACCCGTTCGTCAAACGTCGCGATTGGTACATGCTGCCGGCCGAGCAGCGCTGGGAAGTGATGCAGGAGCACATCAAGATCGGCAAGGAAACTAAAGGCGTCGATAACCACACGGCCTATTCGTTTGGCCTCGATGACCAGGAGTTCATCGTCGCTTTCGATACCGATGACGCCGGCCTCTTCATGGATCTCGTTCACAAACTGCGCGCAACCGAAGCCTCGGCCTACACCGAGCGCGACACGCCGAGCTTCACCTGTTTGCGAACCTCTGTCGAGCGGGCCTTGATCGCGCTCGATGGCGCACCAATCTCGGCCGACGCCCTTTCGGCTTGAACACCGCTCACGACGACGCGGCAGTACGCGCCCATCTGGCCGACTGCGACCCTGTTCTAGCGCAGCTGCTGGAGCGCTACGACGTGCTGCTGGTCGAGGAGAACGACCAAGAACGCGAGCACTACGCAGCGCTGATTCGAACAATCGTGGGCCAGCAGCTTTCAAACCATGTCGTGGCAATTCTTTGGCGCCGACTGCTGGAGCGCTTCGGCGGCCAGCCGCCGACTCCAGCTGAGATCCTTGCCGACGACCCCGAGGAGCTGCGCGCCGCCGTCGGCCTCTCGAACGCGAAAGTCTCCTATCTGCGTTCGCTGGCCGAGCAGGTTGAGTCCGGGGCGCTCGACCTAGAAAAGATCAGCGAGCTGCCCGACGACGAGGTCGTTGCCGAGCTGACGGCGGTGCGGGGGATCGGCGAGTGGTCGGCGCACATGTTCCTGATGTTCCAGCTCGGCCGTCAAGACGTTCTGCCATGGGGCGACCTTGCCATCTGCAAGGGAGTCGAGCAGGCTTATGGCCTGAGCGAAACGCCAAAGCGCGCTGCACTTGAAGAGCTGGCAGAGCGCTGGCGTCCGCACCGCTCTGCTGCCTGCCGCGTGATCTGGTGGACGATCGATCGTGCGGACGACTAAAGCGCGCTTACTGCTTCTTCTTCTTCGTCCTTGACTTGGAACGAAGAGCCGCAGCCGCAGGCAGCGACAACGTTGGGGTTGTTAACTTGGAAGCCAGCTCCCTGAAGCGATTCCACGAAGTCGATCTCTGACCCATCAACGTAGGCGAGGTGCTGCGGATCGACGAGCAGTTTGAGGCCGTGATCCTCAAAGACAACGTCGTTCTCGCGCTGCTGATCGAAGGCGAGCTGGTACTGGAAACCTGAGCAGCCGCCACCTTTAACTCCTACGCGGAGGCCGGCAACCTCAACGTCGGCTCCTTGCGCGTCGAGATACTCGCGCGCTTTGGTCGCGCCGATCTCGCTGAGGACGATCCCCTTAGCCTTGAATGTGACTTCCTTTGAACCCATCACTTCACGAAGTATAGCGGTGCTCTACCCTCTCTTCTGATGCCAACTGCCGCCGAAGTAAAAAAGCGAATCGAGACTGCGATTCCCGGCTCCGAGGCCGACGTGACGAGCGATGACAACGTTCACTTCAGCGCCTGTGTTGCGGCAGCCGAGTTCGCCGGCCTCAGCTTGGTCGAGCAGCATCGCCTTGTTTACGCGATCTTTGAGGAGGGCGAACTCGGCGGCAGCATTCATGCTCTAGCCTTAACGACGGAGCCCCGATGACAGACCAGCCTGAAAACCCACTTCGCGAATCACTCGCCGAGGCGATCTCTTCAAATGAAGTGATCCTTTTTATGAAGGGAACGCCCGAGCAGCCGATGTGCGGTTTCTCTGCGCGGACCTGCGCGGCCTTGGCTGCGACCGAAACCGAGTTCGCCGCCGTTGACGTGCTGGCCGACCCGCGGATCCGTCAGGAGCTCTCCTCGCTTTCGAACTGGCCAACGATCCCCCAGCTCTTCGTTAAGGGCGAGTTGGTCGGCGGCGCCGACATCGTCGGGCAGATGTACGAGAGTGGCGAGCTGGCCGCGGTGCTTGGCGCTCCCGCACCGGATGGCATTGACCCGCTGCCTGAGACGGCCGAGCCAAGCTCCGCGCCGCCGCTGCAGATCGAAAACCGACTGAGCTAGCTGCGCTTGTCGTCATCTGCCGTGACCGACCCGAACGTCGGTAGCCCTCACCACGCCCACCGTTAGTTTGTACTCGCCGTAGCCGGGGCCGCACAGCCGATGGTTGTGCTCGGCTTCTCGAAGTCTGAAACGGCTGGCTGGGGCGCGCCGATCACGCTAGCGATCCTCGGCGTCTTCCTCTTCCCCACCTACTTCATGCAGCAGAACCTCGCCGTCAGCCCGATCCAAACCGGCTTCGCCTTCCTGCCGATGGTCGTCTCCACCGTGATCGCTTCGCTCAGCGCTCAAACCAGAATCCTGCCGCGCAGTGGGCCGCGGCCGCTCGTCGTCAGCGGAATGATCCTCGCCGCACTCGGAACGATCACCCTGATCGAGCTCGACTTCAGCTCCACCTACCTGCTCAACGTCTTCCCCGGCCTGCTGCTGGCCGGGCTCGGCTTCGGCAGCATCTTCGCTACGGCAATCAACACCGCCAGCTTCCTCGTCGGCGAGGCCACCACGCCGACGCTCGCTGCCGAGGCCGAGATCCACGGCTGCACCGTCGCCTTCTAAGCTTCCGCCGCGATCTTCGTCAGCGGCGCGATCCGCGGGCGCATCTTGCTGCGCGACGGCCCCCTCCTCACGCTCGCCGACAGCGCCACCTAGGTGCTGAAGGATCCTGCGTGAATCGCAGATCGCCTCCCCTTCTTCGGTGACGAGCAGTGGCACGACGTTCTGGCCGCTGAGCGCCTCTACTTCGCTGCGAGCGCTCTTGCGCCAGGGAACACTCAGCTGCTCATTTTCAATTCCCAGCGCTTCAAGCCGGCGCGCAACGCGGCCACAGGCGCAGAGGTAGTTAGTTGGCGCTGGGCAGCGGTAAAGCGTGACCACAGCCCGAGGGTAACGCGGGTTGTAATAGGGTCGCTTTGTGCCTGTTGCCATCGTAACCGACTCAACCCATTACCTGCCGCGCGAGATCATCGCCGACTACGACATTCATCAGGTCAGCCTCTACGTCAACGACGGTGGAACGCTGACGCGCGAATCGGAGATGCCGAACTTTCGCGCCTTCTATGAGGACCTGCGCACGCGCAGTGACCTTCCGACGACCTCGCAGCCTTCTCCCGGCGATTTCATCGCTGTCTACGAACCGCTGATCGAGGCGGGCTACGACATCGTCTCCGTTCACCTTGGCGCCGGCATCTCAGGAACCTGCGAAAGCGCGCGCCAAGCGGCTGCGGAGCTCACTGGCGACGGTTCGCATCGCCGGATCGAAGTTGTTGACTCGGCCAGCGCCGCAGGTGGACTGGCGCTGATCGTCCTCGCCGCCGCCAGCGCGGCGCGCGGCGGCCGCGACGTCGAAGCGGTCAAGCAGCGCACATTGGCCGCGGTCGACGACGTAAAGATCTGGTTTTCGGTTGACACGCTCGAATACCTACGTCGCGGCGGCCGCATCGGCGCCGCGCAGGCGTGGCTTGGAAGCGCCTTGAAAATCAAGCCGATCCTCAGCTTCGACGAGGTGATCACGCCGGTCGAGCGCGTCCGCACCAACCGTCGCGCCTTCGAGCGGATGGTCGAGCTGCTCGAGGAGCGCAAGGAAGCCGGGGCATCGGCTTGGGTGGTTCAGTACATCGAAGTGCCCGAACTTGCCGAGCAGATAGTTCAGCGCGGCCGCGAGATCTTCGGCACCGACCCGATCTTCTGCACCGAGATCGGCCCCGTGATCGGCACCCACGCCGGCCCGGGCGTGCTTGGCGTATCGGGAATAAACCCCGCGCTGCTTGAGCCTTAGGCGACTAGGAGCGGCGCCTGCGGCCGATCAGCGCGGCGATGCCGCCGCCGATCACAAAGCCGGCGACCGCTGCGCCGGCGAGCACCTTTGGCCGGTGACGATTGACTTGCGTGCGCCAGTCGGCGACGGCAACGACTTCGCCGCGCAGCTGGGTCAGTGACTGAGCTAGCTCGCTCTGGCGCTCAGCAATTGACGCTCGAAGTTGATCCTGGGTGCGTGCCGGGCTCATCAGCGGTCTTCCTCCCCCAGCACGACAGCTTCGCGAACCTGCTCGCTCATCAGGTGCGCTTCTTCGCTAATCGTCTCCTGCGTTTGACGCGCGGCGGCGATCGCTTGGTCGGGGATCGGCTTCACCTTCTTCAGCAGCTTGGCGGCAATCAGGGCGGCGATAATCGCGCAGATGATTAGCAAAAAGGCGACGAGGAAGAAGCCCCAGAAGTATGTCTGGCCCGGGAACAGCAGGTACCAGGCGAGCCAGCTTGCACCTTGGATGGTTAGCAGCAGCGCGCCAACGAGGAAGACGCCGGCGGCAACGGCGATAACGGTGCCGCGGCCGAAAACGGCTGCCTTCTGCTGCAACTCAACCTTGGCAAGCTCTATATGGTCTTCAATGAGGCCGCGTGTGTCAGCGGTAACGCGCTGGATTGCAGCGGCTAGGGCGCTCTCATTCGGGCCGGGGGCGTTGGTCATCGGCTAACGGCCCCGCATCCGGCCGAGGATCTGCGCGGCTACAAAGCCGCCTGCCGTAGCGAGACCGATCAAAATTTCAGGGCGCTGCTCAAAAATTGAACGTTCGGCCGAAGCTGGCTCGAAGGCAGGCGGTTCGAACGCCGTTGGCGCGGGCTGCTGCTGCGCGGGCGCCGGAGCGCTGTAGGCTGGCGCAGCGCCTGGCTGGCCGGGCTCGCGTGGGCCTAGAACCACAGGTGGCCGGGGCGGGTCGCTGCTCACGACGGTGGATCTTCGTCGAGGAAGCGCTGCCAGACGAAGGCCGCGAGGCGCAGCGCAGCGATACTGGCGAGCGCCTCAAGCCCGGCGACGAAGCCCATCCATGCGAGCCGCTTAATTATTTCATTGTCCATCGGGGCGGACGTTAGCGCACCGCAAGCGCTGGGCCGCAAGCGCCCTGCCCACTTTGGCGCGCTCTAGCGCCGCTCGAGGCCGTCGCAGATCGTGCCAACGATGAACTCCTTCGCCTGCTCGTAGTCTTCGGCGGCCTCGGGAAGGATGTCGAAGATCCAGCCGGTGAGCACCTGCTCGACGGTGCCGTAGAAGGCCATCGCGGCGAAGCTCGGCGTGATGTCGGTGCGCAGCTCGCCGCTCTGCTGCGCCGACTCAACGAGTCCGCCGATCAGCTCGTAGGCCTCGCGGATCTTCTCTAAATGACTGCGGCCGAAAGAGTTCGCGGCGCGCGTCACGTCAACGATGATCACCTTCATCAGGTCGGGGTCGTGGCGATAGGAACCGATGATGAAGCCGGCAACCGCGGCCAGCTTCTCGCGCGCTGGCGCCGGCTCAGCGTCGACGAGGGCGATCTCCTCGAGCATCAGGTTCCAGCGCTCAAGGAAGAGCGTGTCGAGGATCTCGTCCTTGGAGCGGAAGTAGTGGTAGACGAGGCCATAGGCGACGTTGGCCTCGTCAGCGATGTCAGCCACGCGGCAGCCGTGAAAGCCTTCACGCGCGAAAACCTTGACCGCCGCGTCGAGAATCATCCGCCGCTTGTCGGTTGCCTGCTCTTGGCTGGAGATTGTCATCAGAGGAGGCCCCGCTGAACGCTTCCGTAGATGTGCGGCTGGCGCGAGGCGAGCGAGGGAAGCTCGCTGCGAATTCTCTCCAACCCGCTGAAATCCAGTTCGGCGCCAATGACCACCTCGCTTGTTGTGTCGGCCTGCGCCAGCGCCGTGCCCCAGGGGTCGAGAATCATTGACTGGCCACCGGCCTGCATCCCCGGCGCAATCTCACCGACCTGATTGGCGGCGATCACAAAGCCCTGGTTCTCGATCGCCCTGGCGAGCAGCAGGTTCTGCCAGTGCGCCTCAGTTGTTTTACGCGTGAAGCAGGCGGGCACGAGCAAAATCTTCGCGCCGTCAACGGCCTGCAGTCGATAGAGCTCGGGAAAGCGAAGGTCATAACAGATGCTGAGACCCAAAATGGTTCCATCGGCGGCCTCGCTGCTGACTATCCGATCGCCCGGAAGCTGATGATCGGACTCACGGAAGCTCGCCCCTTCGAGCTCATTGTCGAAGAGGTGGATCTTGCGGTAGATCGCCTTGCGCACCCCATCAGGACCAAGATGGACGCAGGTGTTGTGGAGCTTTTCCTCGCCGTCGATCAGCTCCGTGACCGAGCCGGCAACCAGATCGATTTTCAGCTCGGCCGCGGTCACCGCCGCCCACGAGAGCGCGTCACCGTCAAGGCTCTGCGCCGAGGCGCGCTTCTGCGCCGCCGTTCCACCGGATGCCCACCACTCCGGCAGTAGCACCAGCGCAGCGCCACCTGCCACCGCTTCTCGCACGAAGCGATCGGCCTTCGCGATGTTGGTCGCAAGGTCGGGCGTGGCCGTCAGCTGGATCGCGGCAACTCGCAAGGTTGCGGCAAGGATAACCCGGTCGGGTAGCGTACTTGTCGTGACCCTCGACCAACTCCCGGTCCGCAGCGATGGCAGCCTGCGGCCCGCCGGGCTAGCGCTGCCACCGTCGAGGATGCCGCTACTTCACGGTCGGCGCCCGCTGAAGCGCTGGGTTTACGCAGGGATCTACGGCGAGGAGTTGATGCTCTGCGCGGCTTCGGTGCGGGTCGCTGGCTTACCCCAGTGCTTTTGGGCGGTGCTTGACAGAGCCAGCGGTGAGCTCCACCAGCAGACAGCTTTTGGCCGCTCACTGGTCTCGATCGACGACGGCCACCTCAGCGTCAGCGGCCGCGAGGCGAGGGTCGAACTGGCGCTGCGGCCAAGCGGCGAGCCGGTTGAAGTTGTTAGCCGCCACGGGGCCTCATACATCTGGACGCGCAAGCTGCCGGTGATCGCCAGCGGCAGCGTCGCGGTCGCAGGGCGCCCGCAGCGGATCCAGTCCGCTGGCCTGATCGACGCCACGGCCGGCTACCACGCCCGCGAAACCGCGTGGAGCTGGTCGGCCGGCGTTGGAACCAGCAGCAACGACACCGCGCTGGCTTGGAACATTGTCAGCGGCGTACACGACGCGCCGAGCGCGAGCGAGCGAACCGTCTGGCAGGACGGCGTGGCCAGCGAGCTACCAGCCGCCGAGTTTCCAGCCGATCTCAGCGCTGTCAACTTCCCCGGCCACGCTGAATCATTCAGTTTCAGCGCCGAGGCCGAGCGCGCGAGCAGCAAGGACCTGAAGATCTTCGCCAGCGATTACCGCCAGCCGTTTGGCACCTTCACCGGCACGCTCCCCGGCGGCGCCGAGCTGGCAAGCGGCTTCGGCGTGATCGAACGCCACAGCGCGCGCTGGTAGAGGCCGCTTAGCGAAGGAACGAACCGCTGGCGTCGTCAAGCCCGCCGATCGCGCCGCTGGCCTCCAGCGCTGCGATCTGTTCGGCGTTGTAACCGGCGGCGGCGAGCACTTCGTGGGTGTGCTCGCCGAGCGACGGCGCCGGCAAGCGGTCGTTGTCAACGGGGGTGCGTGAGAAGGCGAGCGGGCTGGCCACTACGCGAACCGGGTTGGTCGCCCCCGGCTGGGTGAGGCCGGTGACCATCCCCCGAGCCCTAAAGAGCTCCGACTCAAGCGCTTCCTCAACCTCCAGCAGCGGCTCGACGCAGCAGTCATACTGCTCCGCAAACTCAGCCCACTGCGCCCGCGTCCGCTCCATGAACACCGCCTCGGCGGCCTTGTGCGCTTCGCTGCCTGGGCGTTGGAACTGCTGCTCGATCAGCTCCTCGTGGCCGGTTCCCTCGCACCAGAGCTGCCAGAACTTCGGCTCCAGCGCGCCCAGAGAAATCCAGCCGTCTTGGCACTGGTAGGGGCGGTAACAGATCAGCCCACCGGCCAGCTCGCCTTCGCCACGCCGCGGCGGCTTGCCGCCGGCCAGCGCCACCGCCGAAGGCATCACCATCCAGGCCAGCGCTCCATCGGTCATCGAGATGTCGACCGACTGCCCTTCGCCGGAGCGGTCGCGCTCGCGGATCGCTGCGAGGATCGCGAACGCGGCCATCAGCGAGCCGGCGCCGATGTCTGCGATCTGCGCAGCCGACTGAACCGGCGGGCCGCCAGCCTCGCCGGTTAGCCCGAGCAGACCGGCATTGGCCAGATAGTTCATGTCGTGGCCCGCGCGCTGGGCATAAGGGCCGTCCTGGCCGTAGCCGCTGATCGCGCAGTAGACGATCCCCGGATTGACGGCCTTCAACGCTTCGTAACCAACACCGAGCCGCTCAAGCACGCCGGGCCGGAATGATTCGAGCAGGATGTCGGCGTCCTGCGCCAGCTTCAGCAGCAGCTCGCGGCCCTCGTCACTCTTGAGGTTGACGCGGATCGAGCGCTTGTTGCGGTTCAGCGCCAGAAAGAGCGCCCCGCCCGCCGACTTCTCAACGCCCTCATGGAACGGCGGCGACCAGCGCGCGTAGTCGCCCA
This sequence comes from Actinomycetota bacterium, assembly GCA_005798685.1. Lineage (GTDB taxonomy): Bacteria > Actinomycetota > Thermoleophilia > Solirubrobacterales > Solirubrobacteraceae > F1-60-MAGs163. Next base: position 45,947 of record SYIT01000068.1, read on the forward strand.
TCCCGGTGTCCTCAACCTTGATTACGTCGGCGCCGCAGTCGGCCAGCAGCAGCGAGCAGAACGGCCCCGGCAGTAGCCGCGAGAGGTCTAGAACGCGGAGATCTTCAAGCGGAAGCGCCATCGCTTAAGCCTACGCGCCAGGGGTTGGAATGCCGAGCAGCCCGCGAGCCTGCGCAACCGTCGCCGGCCGGCGACCCGCGGCCTCGGTCATCTGGCGCGCAACGGCCACCAGCTCGCCGTTTGAGCCGGCCATCTCGCCGCTCGGCAGGTAGAGGTTGTCCTCAAGGCCAACGCGGATCGAGCCGCCAAGCTCCAGCGCCGCCTCGATCAGCATCCACTGGTCGCGTGAAATCCCAACCACGCCCCAGTGGCTCCCCGCCGGCATGTTGTCGACCATCGCCGCCATGTTGCGCTTGCTGGCCGGGATTCCGCCAAGCACGCCCATCACGCAGTCGATATGGAGCGGATTCTTCAAGAGGCCCATGTCAACGAGCGGGTGGAGGCTGCCGATGTGGCCAATGTCGAAGCATTCGTGCTCCGGCTTGATCCCGTTGTCGTTGAGCGCTTTAAGCAGTTCGATGATCTCGTCGAACGAGTTCTCGAAGACGGTTTTGAAGACGAACTCCTTGCGCGACTTGGAGTACTTCGCGTAGTTCATCGAACCCATGTTGAGCGCTGCTACTTCCGGCCTGAGCGCCTCAAGGTAGGCGACGCGCTTCTCGATTGAAACACCCACGGTGCCGGTCGAGTAGTTGATGATCACGTCGTCGACGCTGGCGCGGATCGCCTCCGTGATCGCAGCAAAGTCCTCGATCTCGTAGGAGGGAACGCCCTCCGGGTTGCGGGCGTGGATGTGAATCATCACGCCACCTTCGTCAACAATCCGCTTGGCCTCCGCGCCGTACTCCTCGGGCGCGTAGGGAATCGCCGGGCACTGCTCTCGGTTTGCGATCGCGCCGGAGATCGCGCATGTAATTACAACTGGATCTTCTTTTGACATCTGACCTCTAGGACTGGGTTGGGAATCCGTAATCAACGCCCTGCGCGCGCTGTGGCCAGCGCTCCGTAACTACCTTGCCACGGGTGTAGAAGAGCACACCTTCGCGGCCGTGAACATGAAGGTCGCCGAACAGCGAATCCTTCCAGCCACCGAACGAGAAGTAAGCCATCGGCACCGGGATCGGAACATTCACGCCGACCATTCCGGCCTGCACGCGACTGCGGAACTCGCGCGCTGCGCCGCCGTCTGCCGTGAAGATTGCGGCACCGTTGCCGTAAGGGTTGGCGTTGATCAAGTCGAGCCCGGCCTCGAACGAGTCGGCCTTCAGCATCACCAGCAGCGGCCCGAAGACCTCGTCGCGGTAGACGCTCATCTCGGTCGTAACCGAATCAATCACACTCGGCCCGATGAAGAAGCCCTCCCCGTCAACACTAAGCTCGCGGCCGTCAACGACCACCTCAGCCCCTTCACCGGCGGCGGCGTCAATGTAAGCGGCGACGCGCTCGCGCGCCTGCGCTGTGATCACGGGCCCCATCTCGGTGCCCGCGGCGTTCCCCGGGCCAACCTTCAGCGCGCGGGCGCGCTCGGCGACCGCCGCGCTGAGCGCCGCCGCAGTCTCTTCGCCAACGCTCACGGCTGCTGAAATTGCCATGCAGCGCTGGCCAGCGCTGCCAAAGGCGGCTGAGGCGATCGCGTCGGCGGCAACCTCAATATTCGCGTCGGGCAGCACCAGCGCGTGGTTCTTGGCGCCGCCGAGCGCCTGTACGCGCTTACCGTGAGCGGTCGCCGTCTCGTAGATGTGGCGCGCAATCGGCGTTGAACCGACGAACGAGATTGCATCTACTTCCGGATGGACGAGCAGCGCGTTTACGGCGTCCTTGTCGCCTTGAACGACGCTGAAGACGCCTTCGGGAAGCCCGGCCTCTGCCAGTAGCTCGGCCAGCAGCAATGACGCGGAAGGGTCGCGGTCGCTTGGCTTGAGGATGAACGAGTTGCCGCAGGCCAGTGCAATCGG
>SYIT01000069.1 GCA_005798685.1 Actinomycetota bacterium
CGCTGCTCTAACCAGCTGAGCTACTCCGGCGGGGGGCGATGATCGTACCGAAAGGATCAGTGTTGCCGTGGAGCGGGCACGTCGTTTTCCTTCGTGCTCGCCGACGGCGGCAGCTTTAGTGTGATCTTCCTCGGCGCAGCGATCCTCGCGCTGCTTTTGGCGACCGGCGCTGCGTGGCTGAGGTTGTGTTATCGCAGGCCCGCGCGCGCCGACCGCGCCGCCAGCGATGCGAGCCCAGCTTCACTGTGACCCAGCAGCCCTCGGCTACTCGCCTGGCGGCTGCGGGCGCCACCAAAGCGCCTGAGGCTTCCCGCAGGCACGGTTGATCGCGACTCCGGCGACCGTAACAACGAGCACGCCAATGAAGGCCGAAAGCCAGTCGACTGGTTCCTGCAACAGCCCGGCGGCAATGATCATCGCCGTCGCCACCGCTGGAACGTGGAGTGCGCGCAGAGTGATGATGCCGCCGATTCCAAGCGCAACAGCGACGACTAGTGCGGCGGAGCGCGTCCAACTTAGGTCGTTCAGATCGGGGGAAACGCCGATCAAGCCGAAGAGCGCAAGTGCGATGATCCCAGCGACAATTGTTGTCGCGGTCGCCAACAAAATGTTGCGCGGGTGAGCCTGTTCGGAGAGCGGAAAGGCAACGATGATGAAGATCGTCGGGCCAATCGAAGGGACCACAAACGGTTCGCGCCCCAAGACTGCCACCGCGCAGAGCAGTGCGGTGAGGATCGTCGCGGTAACCAGAATGTAGAGCCAACCAGAGCGGTAGGGGAGGCTGAGGTCGTTTATCTTCGCCCGCCGCGGAAGGATGTCGGAGATGTTTGAGTAGGCGCGCCCCACGATTGGGCGAAGCCTACCCCGGCTAGGGTCTTCGGCGTGTTTTCCGATCACACCGCGGCAAAGGACGCTGGCGCGACGATCATCGTCGAGGCCTTGGAGCGGGTTTATTCAAGTGGGCTGCGAGCCGTTGACGGCGTTAATCTGGCCGTAGCGGCTGGGGAGATCTACGGGTTCCTCGGTCCCAACGGCGCAGGCAAGTCGACCACTGTAAGGATTCTCACAACCCTGCTTAGGCCGTCGGGCGGTCGCGCGCGCGTCGCCGGCTACGACGTCGTGGAGCAGGCTTCGCAGGTCCGCCGCTCGATCGGTGTCGCGCTGCAGGAGGCCGCGCTGGACCCATTGATGACGGGCCGCGAACTGCTTGAGCTGCAAGGCGCGCTCCACGGCCTAAGGCGCGCGGAATCGAAGCTCCGTGCCGACGAGCTGCTGGAGCGTGTTGATCTGGCGCCCGCGGCCGATCGCTTGCTCAACACCTACTCTGGCGGCATGCGTCGTCGGCTTGACCTCGCGATGGCGCTCGTCCACCGGCCGGACGTGCTCTTCCTTGACGAGCCTACGACCGGGCTTGACCCGGTCAGTCGTGCGTCGCTTTGGAGCGAGCTGCGCAGGCTGAACGAGGAGGGGACGACGATCTTCCTGACGACGCAATACCTCGAGGAGGCTGAGCAGCTGGCGGATCGCGTTGGAATTATCGACCACGGCAAGATCGTCGCCGAGGGCACGCCGCAGGATCTGGGGCGGCTCGTTGGCGAGCCGGGCCTTTACGTCAAGCTGATCGATCAATCGCAGTGCGATCTTGCGCGCCAGCTACTAGCGGTTCACGGCGCCGTCAGTGACCGTGAGGCCGGGGGCCTGACGATCCGCACCGCGCTTGGCGCGCGCGCGATTGCGCCGATCGTGCGCACGCTCGACGAAGCGCAGATCGAAGTTGACGCCGTTGAGGTTGAGGAACCAACTCTTGACGACGTATTCCTCGCGGTAACCGGCCACCGCGCCGAGGACGTCGCTGGGGGAGAGCAATCTTGAGCGCTCTCGCGCTCGAACGCGACCCCGCAACGCAAGCCCGGGTCATCGTGGCGCTCGCCAAGCGGGCATTGCGAGTGCAGCTTCGCCGCGCGCAGTTTCTGCTCCCCTCTTTTCTGCTGCCGCTACTGCTGCTCGCCGTGGTCGCCAGCGGCACCTCGGCGGCTCAAAACCTGCCCGGCTTCCCGGCAACCGGTTCTTACGTTGGCTTCGTCGTCTCAGGGACGATCATGCAGGGGACTCTGCTGGCCGGCCTGATGGCGGGAATTGCGATCGCGGGGGACATCGAGGGCGGCTTCTTCGACCGCTTGCTCTCGGCGCCGATCCATCGCGCGAGCATCGTGCTCGGCCGCGTTCTTGGCACGGCGCTGATCGGCGTCGTACAGGCGATTCTCTTTCTTGCTGTCGCGCTGCTGATGGGTGCTGATTTCCAAGGCGGTGTGGTCGGCGTCGTGCTGACAGTCATGCTTGCCGCTCTCAGCGCCTCGGCCGCCGCCGGGCTTGGCGCGACGATCGCGCTGCGGACCGGTTCGCTTTCGCTGATGCAGAATCTCTTTCCGTTCGTCTTCGTTCTGCTTTTCACGGCGCCGGCGTTCTTCCCACGCGCCCTACTCAACCCCGTGCTCGAGGCGATCTCGGGAGTGAACCCGCTCAGCTACGTAGTTGAAGGGATGCGCGCAGCGCTCTTCGACAGCCCCGCGCTCGGAAGCGTCTGGGGCGGCTTCACAGCTGGAATCGCGTCGGTCGCCCTCACCTGCGCGCTTGCCGTTTGGGCGATGCGCTCAAGGGTGCGCTCGTGAGCACGCGCGGCCTCGCATACACGGGCGGTGTTGGTTTCGCGCTCTGGCGGCGCTCGCTGCTCGAGCTGGCCCGGGTTCGCGGCGGTCTTCTGCCAACGACAGTCGCACCGCTGATCTTCCTGCTCGGCAGTCTTGGCCAGTTTGGCCGCCTCGACCAGCTCGTTGGATTCCCGACGACCTCATACATCGCCTGGCTTGTGCCGCTCTCGTGCCTGCAGGCGGCCGGCTTCGCGGGTGGCGCAACTGGAGCAAATTTGGCGCGCGACATCGAGGCCGGATGGTTCGACCGGCTGCTCAGCTCGCCGGCGCCAAGGCCGCTGCTGATCCTCGGGCCGGTGATGGCCGCAGTGACACGCTGCCTCGTGCCGGTGACGGTGATTTTCATTGCTGGACTGCTGCTCGGGCCAGGTTTAACCGGGGGCGCGTTCGGACTCTTTATGCTCTATCTCGCCGCGATTTCTTTCAGCATCGTCGCTTCGCTTTGGGGCATCACTTTGGCCCTGCGCGCAAAGAGCCAACAGGTCGGCCCGCTGATTCAGAATGGCGTCTTCATCGCGGTCTTCCTCTCGACCGCCTACACGCCATTACCGTTCCTAAAAGGCTGGTTGGCTGTTGCTGCGCCCTACAACCCGGTCACCTACGTGCTGCAGATGGGTCGTCAAGCAACCGTCTCCGGAATTGAACCGAGCTGGGCGCACACCTGGCCGGGGCTGCTCGCGCTGGCGGGGATGATGCTCTTCTTTGGCCTCCTCGCGCTGCGCCAACTTCGCCGCGTAGATCGGTAGTCAGCGGCGGAAGTAGGGTTGGCCTGTGAATCTGAACCCGGCGACGCTTCTCACAGCTGTGCCAAACGTTTCCGACGGCGCGGATCTTGCGGCGCTGGCCGCCGTTGGGAGCGGCTTCGAAGAAGGCGGCGCCGCGCGGCTGCTCGCCGAAGCTCACAGCGACCCCGATCATGGCCGCACCGTTTTCACGCTCGCCAGCGAACCTGGGCTAATGGCCGGCGCGCTCGTCAATGGCGCGCGCGTTGCGCTGGAGCGTTTTAGTCTGGCCCTACACAGCGGCTCGCACCCGAACGTTGGTGTGGTCGACGTCGTGCCGATCGTCTACCTCGACGAGGTTCGCCGAGCGATCGCGATCGCTGAAGCGCTTGCCGCCGCGGAGCGGCTCGCAAGCGAACTTGAGCTCCCGGTTTTCCTTTATGGCGAGATCGCCGGGGGGCGCACCCGCGCCGAACTTCGGCGCGGCGGGATTGCCGGGCTGACGGCACGTATCGCCAGCGGCGAGCTACGCCCCGATTTCGGGCCGGCGAAGGTTGATCCGGCGAAGGGCGCGACGCTGGTCGCCGCGCGTCCTCCGCTCGTTGCCTTCAACCTTGAGCTCGCGGCGCCAGCAACACTCGCCGACGCAAAGGCGATCGCTGCGCAACTGCGGGAGGGCGGCGAAGCCGGCCTCCCCGGGCTCCGCGCAATCGGGCTCGAGCTCCCAGCTCGCGGCGGCGTCGCCCAAGTTTCGATGAACATTGAGGATCACCGCGCGCTCAGCTTGGCCGAGGTCGTTGCCGCCGTAAGCGAGCGCGCCGAGGTTGCCGAGGCCGAGCTCGTCGGGTTGGCGCCGCAGGCAGCGTTCGACGCTTGGCCTGAGTCGCTGCCCTGCCGGAACAGGGCGACGCTCGAGGACGCTCTAGGCTTCTAAGTCAAATGGCTCAGGCGAAGAAGAAACGCAGCTCAAAGCACCGTGGCAACGCTGCCGGGATAGTTGAGACGCGCGGCCGCACGGGGCGACCGCTGAGCGATCGCGAGCAGAGCAAGAACAAGGCCGCCAGCGGCACCAAGGGCGCTGCTCCACGAGGGGTCGGTGGCCGCCCGCTGCGCGCCCCTAGCTGGCGCAGCGCGACAACGCGCTCGATGGTTGCCGTAGTGATCTTTGTCGCGGTTCTCACGCTGCTCTTGAAGGTTCCAATCAACGAAACGTTGCCGGTGGCTGGGCTGATGCTGGTTTTCTACATCCCGCTCAGTTATTACACCGACCGCTGGCTCTATCGCCGCCGCCTGGTCAAGGACGCGGCGGCAGGCAAGGCGAAGCGCTGAGCGGGTAAGAGTTAGCAGTGATGGCCCAGCCCCGCCATCCGCCGCAAGAGGGTGACGCTCCAGAATGCTCTAATCTTCGAGGTCAGATGGCTCAGACGAATAGTGAAGGTAGCTCGGAGGACCGCGACAACGACGCTGGAGAGGTTGAGGCATCGGGCACCGGTAAAGGGCGTTTTGACTACAACCCGCGCCCGCCAAGTTGGGGCAGGGCTGCGATTGGGGGCCTCGCTTTCGTCACGTTTTGGGTATTGCTCAACTTGCTATTGCTTAAGAGCTCGACTGGATTTACGTGGATAGGGGTCGCGGTGGCGTACATTTTCTACGTCCCATTCAGCTATTACATAGACCGCTGGCTCTATCGCCGCTACCTCGCCAAGGGCGCGGCGGCAGGCAAGGCGGCGAGCTGAGCGCTTGGAAATTCAGGTCTTAACGGTTGGCCCGGTGCAGGAGAACTGTTATCTGCTCCGCAGTGGCCCCGAGTCGAAGGCTGCTTTATTGATCGACCCGGGCGAAGAAGCGCCACGAATTCTCGAGGCAATCGAGGCGTTGGGCGCTGAACTCGCAGCGATTCTGCTGACGCACACTCACTTCGATCACATCGGCGCGGTCGCGCCGATCGCCCGCGTTACCGGTGCGCCCGTCTATTGTCCGGAGCTGGAGAGCCACGTCCTCGCCGACATCATGACCTACGTTCCGTACGAGGGGATCGGGCCGTTTGAGAGCTGGCAGGCCGAAGAGTTCGTCGGCGGCGGCGAGCGGCTAGAGCTGGCCGGCTTTGAGATTGAGGTTTTCTTCACGCCTGGTCACAGCCCCGGTCACGTCACCTACGCCTTCTGCGACCCCGAGGATGCGGACGGCGGTTACGTGATCGCCAGCGGCGACGTGCTCTTTCAAGGATCGATCGGACGGACCGACCTGCCGGGCGCCGACCACGCTGAGTTGATGCGCTCGCTGGCGATGCTCGCCGACTCGTTCGCCGATGAGACCGCCGTGCTACCCGGCCACATGGGAATCACGACGATCGGACAGGAGCGTGCAACCAACCCGTTCATGCAAGACCTGCCGAGCGTTTCGTGAGCGAGCCGCTGCAGGCGCCGCGCGGCACCTTCGACATCCTGCCTGACCAGGCGCCGCTGCGCCTTGTGGTTGAGAAGACAGCCCGCTCGGTGCTCGAGAGCGCCGGCTATGAGCGGATCGAGACGCCAACCTTCGAGCCGACCGAACTGTTCACGCGCAGCGTTGGCGAGGCCACCGACATCGTCCAGAAGGAGATGTACAGCTTCAAGGATGGGGGAGAGCGCTCGCTAACTTTGCGCCCGGAGGTCACAGCGCCGATCGTGCGCGCCTACCTTCAGCACGGCATGCACAAGCTGCCTCAGCCGGTAAAGCTGTGGTATCTCTCAAGCTGCTTCCGTTACGAGCGCGCGCAGAAGGGTCGTTACCGCCAGTTTTGGCAGATTGGCGCTGAGGCGCTCGGCTCCGATGATCCAGCCGTTGACGCTGAGTCGATCGCGCTGCTGGCTGAAATACTCGAGCAGCTCGGGGTTGGGGGGCTGCAGCTTCGAGTCGGCAGCCTCGGCGGAGCCCCGGCGCGTGAGCGTTACCGCGAGCTACTCAAGGCGCATCTGCGCGCCAACGAAGACCAGCTCACCGAGGATGCGAAGGCGCGGATCGAACTCAACCCACTTCGCGCCTTCGACTCGGCCGATGAGTCCACGCGAGTCGTGATGTCAACAGCGCCGCTGCTGCTCGATCACCTCGAAAAAGAAGACCTCGATCACTTCGCCGAGGTTCGCGCGCTGCTCGACGCTATCGAGCTGCCATATACGATCGACCCAACTCTCGTTCGTGGGCTCGATTACTACGCGCGCACCGTTTTCGAGTTCAGCTCTGAGGCGCTCGGCGCGCAGAGCGGCGTTGGCGGCGGCGGCCGCTACGACGGCCTTGCCGAGCAGATCGACGGCCCACCGACGCCTGGCTTTGGCTGGGCGGCCGGGATCGAAAGGATATTGCTGGCAGCGGAGGGGCTGCCGCAACCAGCTCCGCTGACGGTGCTTTTCGTCGCGCTCGCAGATACCGACGCGGCTACTCGGACCACTGCATTTTCGCTCAGCTCGGCAGCGCGCCGAGCCGGCGTGCCAACGCAGATCGAAATGGCTGGCCGGTCGATCAAAGGCCAGTTCAAACATGCCGACCGGCTGGAGACGCGCTTTGTCGCGGTCGTCTCGCGGGAGGCGGTCGAGTTGAAGGACTTTGAGAACGGTGAAACGACAGCCTTTGCGGACGCCGATGCCGCGCTAGCAGCCGTACTGCGCGGGCGGGGAGTCGCCTGATGCAGGCGCCTCAGGCCAATCAGTACCGCGACAGCTGGTGCGGCGAGCTTGGTTCGGGGGACGTTGGTGGCCAGGCTCGCGTAGCGGGCTGGGTTCATCGGCGCCGCGACCACGGCGGTTTGATCTTTATCGACCTGCGCGACCGTTCTGGAATCCTGCAGATCGTTTTCCATCCGGAGCACGGCGCCGAGCTTTTTGCGCTTGCCGAGCAGCTCCGCCCCGAGCACGTTGTCTCGGTGAGCGGCGAGCTGCTGGCACGAAGCGCCGAGAACGTGAACCCTGAAATGGCGACAGGAGCGATCGAGCTCGAGGTCTCCGAGGGTCGCTCGCTGGCGTCAAGCCGGACGCCGCCATTCGCGATCGATGAAGACGGCGCCGTTGACGAAACGACACGGCTGCGCTATCGCTGGCTCGATCTCCGCCGGGCTGGTATGCAAGCGACGATGATTACCCGCGCACTGGTAACGCAGACGCTGCGCGAGCGGCTGATCGCACTCGACTTCCTCGAAATCGAAACGCCGATCCTGACCAGGTCAACACCTGAAGGTGCGCGCGACTTCCTCGTCCCAAGCCGGATGAACCTGGGTGATTGGTACGCGCTTCCACAGTCGCCTCAGCTGTTCAAGCAG
>SYIT01000070.1 GCA_005798685.1 Actinomycetota bacterium
CGAAGTGATCGCCGCCGCCAACGAGCGCGGCGCGGTGATGGTCTTCACCGGCGAGCGCCACTTTCGCCACTAGAGACCGACCGCGTTGCTACGGCCAGCGGCGCCAGAGCTGAGGCTCGGGCCGCACGCGGCCGCTCAGCGATGGCGCTGGAGGCTTGTGCAAAGGAAGCGATGCCGCCCAGCCGGTCACTTCAAGCCAGCCGTCGCTGCGCTGCGTGACGGTCGGGATTCTGCCGTTGATCTCATTCTCGGCGATCACGCGGGATTGAGCGCAGCTAGAGCCGCCGCGGCAGTTGCCATCGCCAAGGCCCAGTGAGTGCCCGGTGCCGCCGTCGTAGATCGCGTTGCCGACGATTCTTAGCCCGTCATCAGCTCGCCGCCCACTCGGCACGCCGCCGCTGGCTCCCGACCGCGCGCCGGCAACCGAGAACACCTGCCACTGGCTTGCGGCGCCGACCGGGTTTGAAATCACGTTGTCGTAGATTGCGACGTTGCGGTTTGGAATTCGAATGAAGTTGTCGCCGTCATCAACAACGCTCGTGCCCCAGCCGCCGGCGCGGATGTAGCTGGCGCAGCGGCTGCGCCCCGCGTCGCCTGGCCGCCCGTCGCAGGAGCGGCCGCCGTAACCGACCTCGAGAACGTGCGAGCGGGCGCCGATTCGCGTGGCAATGTTGCGGCGAATCAGGACGTTGGCGCTGCCGTTGACGCCGAACGCTGCGCCCTCTGTGTCACGGACGCTGTTGCCTTCGATCAGCACCGAGCTGGCTTCATAGTGAATAAATGGCGAGGCCATAAACTGCATCCCGGTGCCTTGCCCGGCTGTGAAGCCGCCGGTGCCGCACTCGGAGAAGAGGTTGCCGCGCACGATCACTTCGGTCGAGCCGCCCTTCGCGTAGGCGCACCAGTCTTCAGCATCGTGGAAGTGGTTCTTCAGCAGTTTGATTCGCCGAACCGCGACGGCGTCGAAGTTGTTGTCGCCGGCGCCTGAGACGTCGGAATTGGCGATAGTCACGTCGCTCGACTGGTTGATCTTGATCGTCTCCTGCGCGCCGTCGCCGCGCAGCGTCACGTGGTCGAGCAGCACCCTCTTGCAGAGCTCGCAGTGGAAAACATCGCCGCCGTCGTCAAGTCTTACGCCGCGCAGCGTGAGGCCGCCCACTCGGTAGACGTTCATTCCGGGAAGGCGCGCTGCGTCGCGGCCGTCAACGCTCACGATCTCGATCGGCCCGTTGCGCTTCTCCCAATAGACCGGAGCTCCGCTGCGGTAGCTGCCGGCCTTCAGCCGCAGTCGCCAGCTTCCAGAGTTGCCCGCAGGGATCTTGCGCCAAGCGGCGCCGAGCGTTCGCAGCGGCGCACTGGCGCTACCGCTCGCGGAGTCCGAGCCTGAAGGCGAAAGCGTCAGCTCGCGCGTTGCCGCGCCAGCCGCGGCTGGGAGCGCCGCCAACCCGAGGCATAACGTCGACATTGCCAGAAGGAGCCGGTACCGCATTGCTCAAGTCTGGCAGGTAATCAGTTCAATGCCGCCGGCAGGATTCGAACCTGCGCGCTTCGGGTTAAAAGCCCGCTGCTCTACCGGACTGAGCTACGGCGGCGCGCGGCAACTGTAGCCCGCTTAGGGCGTTGCCGGTTTGCTGCTTACAACTTCCAGCTCTTCAACCTGGAGGCTGCCGACTTCGAGCTGATCGATCCGAAGCTTCTTGATCTGGCCGCGCCCCACCGACAGGCGGCCAATCGCGAGCGCGCCAATCGCCAGCGCACCTACTGCGAAAGCCCCCACGGCAAGCGCCCCAATGCTGCCAGCGCCGAGCGCCGCGTGCCTGAGCTGAGCGGACGAAGGTTGCTGCGCGCTACGGGTGAGTAATGGCATCGCAAATAAGTCTGTCAGTCGCGCCGCCGCGCCGCAACGAGTAGCGTCCGATCAGTGATTATTGACGCCTGGATGCAGCACCCGACGCTGCGGATGGTTGGCAGCCCGATCTTCGCTTCGCTGCGGCGCTGGGTTGGCGAGGAGCTGCCGACCGAAGAGATCCCGATCGACCTGACTATCGCCGCAATGGACGTGGCTGGCGTTTCGAAGGCCACGCTTTCGGCTTGGAGCTCACCGCGCTTCGGCGAGATGATCAGCAACGCAGAAGTGGCCGGCTGGGTGACCGAGCACCCCGATCGCTTCGTTGGCCTCGCCTCAGCCGACCTCGACACTCCAATGGAGAGCATCCGCGAGCTGCGCCGCCGCGTCAAAGAGGACGGTTTCAAGGGGCTGCGGATGTTGCCGTGGCTGTGGGACGCCGCGCCAACCGACCGCCGCTACTACCCACTCTACGCCGAGTGCGTTGAGCTTGGTGTTCCCTTCTGCACGCAGGTTGGCCACGCCGGCCCATTGATGCCGAGCGAGCCGGGCCGGCCAATCCCCTATATCGATCAGGTGGCGATTGACTTCCCTGAGTTGGTGATCGTCTGTGGCCACGTCGGCTACCCGTGGACCGAGGAGATGGTCGCTGTCGCCCGAAAGCACGCCAACGTCTACATCGACACCTCTGCTTGGACGCTCGCGCGCCTGCCGCAGGAGCTCGTCGCCTACATCAAGACCGGCAGCGGCCGCCACAAGGTGCTGTTTGGATCAAACTTCCCGATGGTCACGCCGCAGGCCGCGCTTGCTGGGTTGGACGCGCTGGAGCTCGACGACGAGACGCGCGATCTCTTCCTCAGCGCCAACTCGCAGCGCGTCTTCGACCTCGGCTGACCTCGAAGCACCCGCCGCCTCTACACTTCGCCCTCGCACTAGCCCCCATGGTGTAGCGGTTAGCACGCCAGGTTTTCATCCTGGTAGCAGCGGTTCGATTCCGCTTGGGGGTACTACCTCTTCGCTGTCGTTGCATTTTCCGTTTGCTGACGCTACGGTCACTTTGTGCCTATTGGCACGCAGATTCAGATGACTCAGCGTTGCGCCCTCTAGGGCGCTTGGCTACAACCCAAGGAGCGCCAGATGGCCACGACCACATCAGGAATCGAACACAACGTCTCAAGCGACACACGCAGGCTGCTGATCGGCGGCGAGTGGGTTGAGGCAAGCAGCGGCAAGACCTTTGAATCGATCGACCCAGCAACCGGCGAACTTCTGGCAATGGTTGCCGAGGGCGGCAGCGAGGACGTTGATCGCGCAGTCAAGGCGGCGCGCAGCGCGCTTGAGGACGGTCCTTGGTCGACGATGAATCCATCGGAGCGCGGCCGCGTGATCCACCGCATCGGTGATCTGATCATGGAGAACGCTGAAGAGCTGGCAACGCTTGAGACGCTCGATAACGGCAAGCCGTTCGGCGTTGCCCTTGCCGCCGACGTCGCCCTTTCGGCCGATCTCTTCTGGTACATGTCGGGCTGGGCTACGAAGATTCACGGCTCGGTTATCAACCCTTCGGTTCCGTACATGCCGGGCGCTGAGTTCCACGCCTACACGACGCGCGAGCCGGTCGGCGTTGTCGGCCAG
>SYIT01000071.1 GCA_005798685.1 Actinomycetota bacterium
CAGCAGGCTGCGCGCGTCTCGGATCGCACTGCGTTCTTCATCGTTGACCTGGGCGCGTCCGAGGATGCGCGGATCGGCCGCCTCGTTGAGTACGGCCCGACCGACCGGATCTTCACCAATCCGCACGACACTCGCACCGAGGAGTACGTCTCCGGGAAGTTCGGTTGATCTCTTGGAACGAGTAACGGCACGGCCGCAGTTCAACGACCAGCTGGCACTGCTTGAGCAGCAGGCGCTTGGCGCGCTCGACATCGTCGTCGAGCAGATCGACCGCGTGATGGAAGCGCTGGAGAATCAGGACGTTGAGCTTGCGACCTTCGTGATCGCCGACGACGACCGGATCGACGGCCGCTACCTCGAAGTTCATCAAGGGATTCTTTCCCTGCTTGCGCTCCAAGCCCCGGTTGCCAGCGACCTGCGGCTCGTCGCCGCGCTGCTGCACCTGATCAAGCACGCTGAAAGGATGGGCGACCAATGCGTCAACATCGCGAAGCTAATCCCGATCGTCGGCAGCGAGCCGCCGGTCGTGCCCGAGCTGCTCGACCGCGTACTGCGAATGGGCACCGCCGCGCGCTCTGAAGTTGTTGAGGCTCGCGCGGCTTTCAAGAGCCGCGACGTAGACCTCGCCAATGATCTGTTCCGCCAGGATCGCGAAGTCAACCGGCTCAACAAAGAGGTCTTTCAGCTCGCCGTTGCCATTGGTGACGAGGTCGATCGGCGCGAGTGGGCGATGACTTTGACGCTGATGGCGCGAGCGATCGAGCGGATTGGCGACAACGCGGTCGCTGTTGGCGAGCAGGTCGTATTCGTTGAAACCGGGCTTTTCAAGGAATTTCCTTCCGGATAGCTGTGAACATTCGGTTATCGCTGTTGTTTTTCGCTCGCTTCCGCCGTTGCAGCTCCGTAAGATTGAGAAGGCATGAATAATCTCCCTAGCACTCGTCCCCAGCCTGATTCGCAAGGAGCCGCTTCACTTGATCTGCGGATCGCTGTAATCGACAACGACTCCGGCTTCCTTCAGGTGCTCGATAAGCGCCTTGATCGGCTTGACTGGGAGCACCGCACGCTCGCTGGCCCAGCGCCGGTTCATGAGGTCGTCGCTATGCGCCTCAGCGCGATCGTGATCGACCTCGCGGTCCTTGGGCCGCAGGCTTGGGAATATCTCGAGCGGCTCTGCGAAGCGATGCCTGGCCTTGGCGTTGTCGTCTGTACCGGCCGCTCGAGCGTTGCTCAGCGCGTTCGCGGTCTGCGACTGGGAGCCGACGACTGGCTGACCAAGCCTTGCCACCCGGAAGAGCTGATCGCTCGCGTCGAGGCCGTCGTTCGCCGCCGCCGCGAAGTTGATGAGCGCCGCAGCGCAGGCCCGGTTGAGGCCGGCGAGCTAGTAATTCGCAGCGATCACTTCCAAGCTTTCGTTGAAGGTCGCTCTGTCGCATTGACGCGACGCGAGTTTGAACTTATTGAGCTGCTCGCCAACGCCGACGGCCGCGTGCTCGAGCGCGAAGACATCTACCAGCGAGTTTGGGGCTACGCGATGGTTCGCGGCGACCGCTCTGTTGACGTCTTCGTTCGCAAGCTCCGCCACAAGCTTGAGGCTGCTTCACCTGACTGGCGTTACATCCACACCCACTTCGGCGTCGGCTACCGCTTCGCCGCCGAGCTGCGTGAGGGCGCTGAGATCGTGCCGGACGCTCCGCCCGCTGACTTCGTCGCTCAAACGGCCGACGAAGCGGCTCCGCTCGAAGCCTGATCCACCGACGCTCTGGCCTGAGCTCCGTTTGGCTCGCTTCGCAGCGTAGGATTGGCTAATGCGGACCGCCGCCAACATCGGGATCATCTTGCTCGCTGCCGCGGCGCTGGCCTTCCTGCCGGCCGGCAGTGAAGTTGGCGCCGCCCTTGGCCGCGCATTAAGGCTGGCCTTTATTCTAGTTTTCGCGCTCGGGTTCTCGTTTGCCTATCGCCGCTTTGGTTCTGATTTTGAGCGCCTGTCCGCTGGCTTCCGTGCGCTCGGCTTGGGCGCCGTCGGCGTGCTCGTCGTGACATTCGCCGGTTGGTCGCGGCTGCTTGCGGGCGGCGGGGGCCTATTGACCGCGCTGCTGCTGCTGGGCTGCTGCGGCGCTGCGCTCTTCGTCGTCTGGCAGCGTTACCGCGCGATCGTTTAGCGCCGCGCCGGGGCGTTGCGGCGCCGTAACAGAGCGGTGCTAGAGGCGTGACCGAACTGGGGTGACGATTGCCGCGTGGCCGAGCTGCGCGAGACGAGTGGGCAAACGACCGTTGAACTGGTTGCGCTACTGCCGCTGATTGCGGCGCTCACGATTGGCGCCTGGCAGGCGGTGATCGTCGGACATTCGTGGTGGCTCGCTGGTATCGCTGCACGCGCAGCGGCGCGCGCTCAGGTAGTCGGCGGCGACCCGGCCCGCGCGGCGCGGCGCGCCTTGCCACGTGGAGCGCGCGAGCGGCTCGTATTAACGCGCCGCGGCGGCGGTGAGCTGACCCTTCGTCTGGCCGTCCCGGCAGTCGTTGGCGGCCTGCGGCTCGGCAGCGCGACGGCGCGCATCGGCGCC
>SYIT01000072.1 GCA_005798685.1 Actinomycetota bacterium
CGACATCGCCGTCGATCCGCTCGAAGGAACGACGCTGACGGCGAAGGGAATGCCGAACGCGCTGGCAGTGATCGCAGTGTCGCCTCGCGGCACGATGTTCGACCCTGGGCCCTGCGTTTACATGGAGAAGATGGCCGGTGCCAGCGACATCGCCGACCTGCTTGACCTAGATAGGCCGGTCCCCGAGACCTGCGCGCTGATCGCCGAGCGGCGCAACATTGAGATCGGCGATGTAACCGTCGTCGTGCTCGACCGCGAGCGCCACGAGGAGCAGATTGAGAAGATCCGCGGCGCCGGCGCGCGCGTTCGGCTTATCAGCGACGGCGACGTGAGCGCGGCGCTGCTGGCCGTCAGCGATCGCTCTCCAGTTGACCTCTTGTGGGGCGTTGGCGGCACGCCCGAAGGGGTGATCTCAGCGGCCGCGCTGAAGGCGATCGGCGGCGCCCTAATCGGCCGCATGTGGCCGCGCGACGAAGGCGAGCGCGAGGCGGCGCTGGAGGCCGGCTATGACCTTGAGCAACAGCTCACGCAAGATGATCTCGTCCGCGGCGACGACTGCTTCTTCTCGGCGACCGGCGTAACCGACGGTGACGTGCTGCAAGGAGTCCGCTACGAGGGCCGCGGCGTTGCCTCAACCGAGTCGATCGTGATGCGCTCCAGCTCGGGAACAGTTCGCCGCGTAGAGGCTCGTCACAATCGCGAGAAGATGCGCGGCATGACCGGCTAGCCGCGCCAATCACCACCGATTAGCTGCTGCGCCCGCCTTTCCTACAGCGGTCGCTGCAGTACTTGACCGATTCCCAGTCCCGCTCCCATTTCTTGCGCCACACGAATGGGCGCCCGCACGTTGCACAATCTTTGCTCGGTAAATTTGACTTCTTCACGCCCTTCATTTCGCCTTGCCCCGTTTCGTTGAGGCCCGCTTGCTCGCTGGCCTGGCGTGTTTTCTCAAGACCCGTAGCTTCTCTGACTTCGCAAATTCGGTTTTCCTCAGCGCGTAAATTCGAGCCACCATCGGATTGCTTCTGCCCTGCAGTGGGACGACGGGGGAGGGATAATCGCTGCCCACCTCGACGCCGTACAGCAGGCGCTCCATCTCAGTCATTTTCCAGGGCTGGTGAATCAGATAATTTGGCAAACCAGCCAGCTCAGGCAGCCACAAGCGGACAAAGTCACCGTTGGCATCGTGCTCAAGTCCGTTCTTCACTGGGTTATAAACCCGAAGCGTGTTGGCCCCGGTAGTTCCGGCCTGCATTTGGAACTGGGTGAAATGAATGCCCGGATCGTAATCGAGGAAATGCCGCGCCAAGTGGTAGACACCCAAACGCCAGTCGATATCCAAATGGTGAGTTAAAAAGCTCACCAGCATCGCTCGCATCCTGAAATTAATCCATCCCGTTGCAGCGACGGCGCGCATGTTCGCATCGACTAGCGGATATCCCGTCCTCCCTTCCTGCCAGGCCTGCAGCAACTCTCGATCGTTCTCAGCGCCAAGATCTTCAAAGGCGCGATTGACGGCGCGGAACTCGTAACTGCACTCCTGCTCAAATTTCTGCACAAAGTGATCGTGCCACTTCACGCGCGCCAGAAAGGCCGACATTGCTCGGCCGTTTTGATCCTCTTTCGGCAAGGCCCTAGAGGCTTGGTAAACCTGCTTGATCGATAGGTTTCCCCAAGCAAGGTAGGCCGATAATCTGCTGCACGACCTCCTGCTAGGCAGAGGTTTCGAAATGTGAAAGTGGTAGCTCTTGTGGCGTTCGCTCAAGAACCCCTGCAGGTATCGTGATGCCAAGGACTCTCCACCAACCTGCATCCCCGGGGCCGGCAAATCCCAATTAGCTGAGGTTGAGCGGGGCAGGACAAAGGGGTGAAGCAAGGCTTCCCGTTCTGATTCCGATGCCGGTTGATATTCGTTCGTCACGATCGGCTGGCTCATAACTCCGTACCACTGCTTATCCCAACCTGCTCGGTCTTTGATCCCTCTCACCACGCCGTTGCGCTGGTACTCCTTCCACTCCACGCCGCGCGAGGCAAAGATCTCTTTGATCAGCTTGTCGCGAGCGAATGTTTTCTCAATGCCCGATTCCTCATACGAATACATTCGCGCGACCGAATAGCGCGCCAGCAGCCAGGCAAACACTGCGTCGGCCTCGCCCCAGAACAGATCTACAGTCCTCCCAACGCTCGCCCAACGCTTCTGCATGTCCTGAATTGATTGCCACTGGAAGCGCAGATGCCGCTCCGAGCAATCGGGATGCGCAACCAGGCTGGGCTCGACGATAAATATCGCGCGGTAAGGCAAACCTGATCTCTCTGCCTCTGCCAGTGGAGCATGATCCTGCGTCCGTAGATCGCGTTTCAACCAGACCAATTGCATCTGTAATTCAGTGCCCACAGCTATTTCATCCCCTAGCTAGCTACTCGTAGCCGTGGCGCTGTCGCTGCCTCTGACGGCGCGGTCGCGCGGGCGTGGGCCGCTCGGCGCTGGCAGCTGGTCAATCGGCGCGAAGCGCGCCGCCTTCGATTCGGCGAGGTCGCCGCGGGCAATTGAGCGCAGGAAGGCGTAACAGACGAGCACGTGGATCTTCGACTGCGTTGCCGCGTAGGCCCATTGAGCGATTGAGGCGGCGATTCGTGGGTAGTAATTGGCGATCTCGACGTCAACGTGAAGCGTGTTCATCTCGGGCTTCGCGCCAGGCCTGCGAGCAACGTCAATCTCGAGGTATCCATCGCCGTCAATGCCCGGCGCGGCTACCAGCACGCCCCGCTCGATCTTCCAGCGCACAACGCCACGAAGATCATCCATCTCGTATTCGGGTTTGCGGAAGGCGAGCAGCACGAACGGTCTGCGAACGAAGACGACAAAGCGCTCCTCGTCGGTGTACAGAATTCGGATTAGCCCGAGCGTGCAGCGCGTCAGGAAGCGCCAGTAGGTGCGCGCGAGGCGCTCCAGGTTAACCGGCGTCCAGATCTCCTCCAGCAGCTCTGAGTTGATCTGCAGGTCGGCTGACTGAACCGATCGCACGGCGCCACGCTGGTCGCTGTGTGTTGAGTCGTGAAGCGCGCCGATTTCAACTGCGCCGACCCTGCTCGGGCGGCTGATCAGTTTTGTTCCGAGCGCTACGAGCGCTAGTGCCAGCACTACCAACCCGGCGCTTATGGCCAGCGTTGCAATGATTATCAGGACCGCGTTCATTTGGCCTCGGTGGTGCTCTCCAGCATCGCCCGCTCAACGGCTTGGTCAAAGCCCATCGGGCTGTCGTTGATGCCGGCTGGCGGCGGCGTTCGCACGATCATCTCTTCTTTGAGCCCGTCGATCAGCGGCCGCGCGAGCGCCGGTTCAACGCTGGTTACGAAACGGACCCAGTAAGAGGAGAGTCGCGGCGAAAGCACCGGCACGGGGATGATCATCGGATCGCGCCGGCCTTCAATCCGCGCAAAGCGCTCCATCATCTGGCGGTAGCTTACGATCTCCGCCCCGCCCAGCTCAACGTCGTTCGGTGGAGCCTCGAAGTCTGCCAGTACCTCCAGCGCGTTAGTGACGTCATCGGCCGCGATCGGCTGAGTGCGCGTATCGATCCACTTCGGGCCGACCATCAGCGGCAGCCGGTGAACTAGTTGGCTGAGCATCGTGAACGAAGCGCTGTCGGCGCCGATCACCATCGCGGCGCGGGCGTGAACCGGTTCGGGAACGCTGGCCGCGAGAATCTCGGCAACCTCAGCGCGGCTCGAAAGGTGCGCCGAGCCACCACCGGAAGGAGGCAGCCCGCCGAGGTAGACGATCCGCCGCACGCCGGCACTCTCCGCCGCCCTAGCGAAGTTCTCTGCGCCGATCCGGTCGTTTAGCTCAAAGTCGCCCGGCGAGCGGCCCATCGAATGGATCAAGTAGTAGGCAACGTCTACGCCTTCGACTGCTGCGTCGAGCCCCGCGCCGCTGAGCACGTCACCCTCGACGACCTCAAGGTCGCCAAGCGACGCCTGAGCCGGGTTGCGCACCAGCGCCTTGACAGTGTGGCCGCTTTCGAGCAGCTTTGGCAGTAGCGCGCCGCCGACCGCGCCGGTCGCGCCGGTCAGCAAGATTGACTGTGTTTCGTGAGTGTCCATGTGTCAGGTACGCGCAGGATTCAGTTCAAGGATGACCTATCTAGGCGGACGCTCCGTATTCAGAAGCTGTGGGGGAGGTCGGAAAGCTTCCGCTTCAATCTAAGTCAATGAATGATCTAGCCATCAAAGACGTTGCCGAGCAAAGCGGCATTGCTTCGGGGACATTACGCATGTGGGAGCAGCGCTACGGTTTTCCCAAGCCTCAGCGCAGCTCCAATGGTTACCGCAGCTACAACGCTGAAGACGTAGAGACGCTGCGCCGCGTTCAGGCCTATCGTCACCGCGGGCTTTCAATCGCCTCGGCGATCGAACGCGCGATCGAAGACGGCAGCCTCTCTGACCGCCCTTCGCTCTACGCCGCTGTCGCCTCCTCCGGTCGTGACGTGCGTCCGCAGATTCTGCGCAAGTCGACGCTGATGGCGCTGAGCCGCGCGATCGAGCACGAGACACTGGCCAGCGCGGCGGCGCCGGTTCTGGTCGGCGCCTTTCAGCACGAATCGTTCTATCGCGCCGTCGAGCCGCGTTACCGCCAGCTCGCCAAACAGGCCGATGCTGCCGTCGTCTTCGCAGACTTCGAGGCCGAACGCTCGCCGAAGGGTGGGCCGGTTGAGATTCCGCTAGCTCCTGAGGACGCGCTCGGCAACGAATGGGCGGTTGTCGTCGATGCTCCGGGCTATTGCGCATGCCTGCTGGCCTGGGAGCAGCATGGGGTCACCGAGCCTGGCGATGACGGTGATCTCGACCGCCGCTTCGAGGCAATCTGGACGCTCGACCCGTTGGCAACGCGCCGCGCAGCGCAAGTTGCCGCGCGGCTTGTTTCGCGCGCCGATCCGACGCTCGGCGCTGAGCTTGATCAACTTCTGCTTGAGCGCCCGATAGCAGTTAATGATGCGGCGCCTGCGCTGACGGCGCTAACTAACCGCGTTGTCGCCTACCTCGAAGCCGCTTAGGGCTGCAGCGAGAGCAGTTCGATCGGGCTGCCGGCGGCGAGCGATCCTTCGCCGCGAGGGATTACGGCTAGCGCGTCGGCCAGCGCCACCGAGCTGAGGATGTGCGAACCCTGCGGGCCGGTAGCGAATACCTCGCCGCCGTCAAGACGCACGCGCACGCACTCGTCGCGGTCGGGATGGCGGGCGATCGCTTCTCCCAGCGTGGCGCTGCTCGTCGCTTGCGGCGAGCGTCCTTGGATAGCGCGCAGCGCGGGAGCTGCGAAGAGTAGGAAGGTGACGATCGCTGAAACCGGGTTGCCAGGCAGTCCGAAGACGAGCTTCGCCTCGTGACTGCCGAACCATGTTGGTCGCCCGGGGCGCAGCGCCACGCGCCAGAAGCGCTCTTCGACTCCAAGCTCGATGAAGGCGCCTTTGACGTGGTCGTGAGGCCCAACTGAGACGCCGCCGGAGCAGACGACGAGGTCGGCTTGGCTCAGCGCCTCAGCGAAGCGGCTCATTGTCGCGGCCGGGTCGTCGCCGACGTGGCTGGCGAGCACTACCTCTGCGCCGGCCGCTCGGACGAGCGCTTGCAGCGTTGTCAAGTTGGAGTCGTGCAGCTCTCCCGCAGCCAGCTTTGCTCCCGGCTCGCGCAGTTCGTCGCCGGTGCCGATCACTGCGACGCGGGCGCGGCGCACGCACTGCAGCTCGGCGCGGCCAGCGGCAACGGCGATTCCCAGCTCGACTGGCCCAAGCTCGCGGCCCGGAGCAAGGACCGCGTCGCCGGCGCGCAGGTCTTCGCCAGCGAGGCGAACGTTGCGCCCGGCGCTTAGCTGCTCCAGCAAGGTCACGTTGGAGCCTTCGTCCTCGACGACCTCGATCGGCGCGACCGCGTCGGCGCCTTCGGGCATCACCGCGCCGGTTGAAATCCGTACCGCTTCGCCGTCTCCGACAGTCACATCGCAGGGGTGCCCGGCGCGCGATTCGCCGATCACGCGCAGCGCGCGGCCAGCCTCGCCTGAGCGCGCCGCGAAGCCATCCATCGCGCTGTTGGCGCGGCTCGGCACGTCGCCGCTCGCGATCACCTGCTCAGCCAGCACCAAGCCCAGCGCGTCGTCGGCGGCCGTGGTCTCGGCAGGAAGCAGGCTGCTGAAGCCGGCGATCATCGCCTGGGCCTGCGTGATGTTGAGCGGCTCGTCGGCCACGCTCGACCTAGCTCGCTGCGGGAATCGCGCCGGGCAGCTGTGCGGCGCTCAGCTGCGTCAACTTTGTGCCGCTGCGCAGCACGTCAACGGCGCCGCGCCCGGTGTTCACGAAGCCGAGCCGCCTAGCGACCTCGATCGTGAAGTCGTAGCTGATGCCGGCGCCGTAGGGGCCGCGGTCGATCACGGGAACGGTGATCGACTTGCCGCGGAAGGTGAAGTCCAGGAGCGTGCCGCAAGGCAGCGTTTTGTGGGCAACGCCAAGCGTCTTCTTACGCAGCTTCACGCCGCAGGCCGAGGTTGTGCCGGCTTGGTCGTACCAGGTCGCTTGCGTCTTGTTGTGGACAGTGATTACGGTCGTCGGCGTTGCCGCCAGCCCGCTCTTGCCCGCGCCCTTATCCACGGCGCGGGCGAGGAAGCGGCCGCTGCGCGGCGCGCGCCAAGCGATTTGGAAGCGGCCGTCGCGAGCCACCGCGCCGCTAGCAACCTTCAGCCAGACGCCCGCCCGGCCCTGAAGCTGAATCTCGGCGCGGCGGTCGGCGCCGCTGCCGGCGAGCATCCCGCTAAGCCTAATCACGCTGCCGACCGTTGAATGGGGAGCGCTAAGCAGCGACTCGCCTGCCTCGGTTCCGCCCGGGCCTTGCGCGGGCGCGGGCACGGCGGCGCCAGCGAGCAGGAGCGCTGCGGCGGGCACTGAAAGCAGATGTCGGTACGAAAAGCGGATCTTGTTCTTGTCTCGTTGGTGGCCTACGAGGTGAGCTGACGGGCTCGGGCCAAACGAGCGGCCCTACAGACATCTAGTGTCCGATTCGCCCCAGCGAGCCGAGGCTCGCAGTGGTTCCCCCGCCCGTCTCGCGCAGGGCGCGAAACGGTTCGGCATTAAGTCCTCAAGAGTACAGCAAGCTGCACTAGGTAGCGGAGGTCCCGTATTGACGGGCTCTGCTAGCCGGGCAGCAGGCGCAGCGCTGCCCGCGTCAGCTCGGTCAGCAGCCCGGCCGGGTCGGCGTTTCCAAAGTTCTTGCCCTGGTCGGGCGTTGCGTAGCCGGCGCGCGGGACGGAGCTGCTGCGCTTCGGCTCCGCCGTCTTCAGCGGAGCAAGCGGTTCAATCTCGGTCACCAACTTGTCTGCAGCATCACTGTTGGCGGCCGCTGCTTTGGCGCTGGCCTGTGACATTCTTGCCGCTTCACGGCGCGCGCTTGGGCGCTGGCGCCGGCTGCGCGGAAGGTTCGCCAGCACGTCTTTTTCGCTCGTCGGATCCTTTGGCTCTGAAGGCGACATCATTCCATTCTGCCACGCCGAAACCAAAGATGCGGGATTTAGCGTGTAAATCTTTCCCGGAGCCGGCGCCGACGGCGGTACCCTGAAGGGACTGCACAGTCGTTCGGTTGGCTGCCGGGGGGGAGTCTCAGCGTCGATCTTCTACTGTCACTAGGGTCCGGCTCCGCCGGATCTGGATGATCCTTCGAGTATGAAACGGATGTTATGACCGTCACTGAGTTTCAGGAACTGGACGAAATCAAGACGCTTGTAGCCCGCGGCGCGCAGACCGGAGTGCTCTCGCACGCCGACATCGCCAGCGCCACCGCCGAGCTCGACCTTGATGATTCGGACCGTGATGAGCTGAAGAGTTGGATCGAAAGCCAGGAGATCGAACTGATCGACGATGATCCTTCGGCTCCCGCCGCACAGGCCGAGCGCGCCCCCGACAAGCGCACCCGCCGCCGCGCCAAGGCCGCAATCGACCTGCGTCCGGACATGACGACCGATTCGCTGCAGCTCTTTCTCAAGGACATCGGCAAGGTTCGCCTGCTGACCGCCCAAGAAGAGGTTGACCTGGCGAAGAAGATCGAGCGCGGCGACCTTGACGCCAAGCACAAGATGGTTGAGTCGAACCTGCGCCTAGTCGTTTCGATCGCGAAGAACTACCGCAACCAAGGCCTGCCGTTCCTCGACCTAATTCAAGAAGGCACGCTCGGCCTCGTCCGCGCGGCGGAGAAGTTCGACTACCGCAAGGGCTTCAAGTTTTCGACCTACGCATCTTGGTGGATCCGTCAGGCGATCGCTCGCGCGCTGGCCGACAAGGCGCGCACAATCCGCATTCCAGTTCATGTCGTTGAGAAGCTCAACAAGATCGGCCGCGCCGAACGCAAGCTCGTCACCGAGCTGGGCCGCGAGCCGACGCCGGAGGAGATCGCCGCAGTAACCGGCATTGATCCCGAAGAGGTTGATCAGATCAAGCGTTCAGCCCAGGCGCCTGTCTCGCTTGAGAAGCCTGTTGGCGACGAGGAAGAGTCCGAGTTCGGCCAGTTCATCGCCGACGAGCGGGCCGAGTCGCCTTACGAGCGCGCCGCAGAGGTCCTCACGAAGGAGGCCCTGCGCGAAGCGCTGGAGAATCTTTCCTACCGCGAGCGCCGCGTGCTTGAGCTCCGTTACGGACTCGGCGGCGAGCACCCACGCACGCTCGACGAAGTTGGCCGCACCTTCAACGTCACGCGCGAGCGGATCCGCCAGATCGAGAACCAGTCGCTGAAGAAGCTGCAGTCGCTGGCCGAAGCACAGAAGCTCCGCGACGTAGCCTGAGCGGTTGTGCTGCGCCCTCTGGTTGACTGTGCTGTGCGGGCGCGGGTATTGTGATCGATGTGCTTGCGCGCCTGCTAGCGCGCAGTTGGAAGACCAACTAACTACGAGACGTTTGGAGCTACCCAATGAGTTTTGATCCCCTAATTAAGGCCTTAGAAGAGAACCCAGCGCTCGCTGAGGAGCTCGGGAACGCTAAAACCCCTCGCGAACGCGACGCAATTCTCGACGCCCACGGAATCGAAAAGCCAACCCTCGACTCACAATTTCCAGATGCCGCCGGTGGCGTATTTTTGCTTTCGGTTGCCAGGGCGGGGGCATATGGGCACGCCGCGCGACAAAGGAGGTTGGCAGCTTTGGACGAGGCCGCGGGGTGGGTCGGGGTGCCCCCGGGGGGCGCGTGGTTACCTCCCAACGAGCGATAGCAATTGGTAGCTCCCCTTTAGTACGTAAGTCCAGGTTCTCACCTCGCGTCCTTTGCTACTCACTTGGCCACTTGGTTCGCGGGTTGGCAGGGCTGGCGCCATAAGTATCGTAGTGTGTGCCCTTGTGTCCTGTTGGTGCGCAGGCGTAAGAGCAGTTAACCCAACGACGGATGGAGCTAATCGATGAGTTTTGATCCGCTAGTTAAGGCCTTGGAAGAGAACCCAGCGCTCGCTGAGGAGCTTGGGAACGCTAAAACCCCTCGCGAACGCGACGCAATCCTCGACGCCCACGGAATTGAAAAGCCAGGCCCGGACTCCCAGTTCCCGGAGGCTGGGGGGATAAGGTGGGCGCCCACGATCAGGCGTGATCCGCGTTTCTAGATGGTATCGGACGGTGCTAAGCAACTGGCGTAGCGTGGTTCGCTGGTTGACAGGGCTGGGGCCGCGGGTATCGTGGCGTTTGCTTGTGTGCTGACGCTGCGCAGGCGCAAGAGCAGATAACCCAACGACGGATGGAGCTAATCGATGAGTTTTGATCCGCTAGTTAAGGCCTTGGAAGAGAACCCAGCGCTCGCTGAGGAGCTCGGGAACGCTAAAACCCCTCGCGAACTCGACGCAATCCTCGACGCCCACGGAATCGAAAAGCCAACCCTCGACTCACAATTTCCCGAGGCAGCCGGTGGAGGGGGGGACGAAACCGACTGGATGG
Source organism: Actinomycetota bacterium (assembly GCA_005798685.1). GTDB lineage: Bacteria > Actinomycetota > Thermoleophilia > Solirubrobacterales > Solirubrobacteraceae > F1-60-MAGs163. The sequence goes on from SYIT01000072.1 coordinate 9,944, forward strand.
GGAGTGGGGGAGGGCCCTGGTGGGTGCGGCGCGAGTAGGAGGGGGCGGTACAGGTCGTGTGTGGAGGGACGGGATCCTGGACGCGTCGTGGTCGCCTTGGTCGTGGGGAGATGAGGCGGGGGCGGGGTAGGTGGAGCATGGGTCGCTGGGCGTGGTATAGCGCTGAGATCTCCCTCGTAAGCCCGTAGCGGTCGGTCCCCCGCTGTGGGGCCTTTCGTCCTTTGGTGCTCACGTGGCCGCCCAGTCCGCTGCGTAGCCATGTGTACCAACGCTGAACGTATTGCTTGAGGGCAGGATCGACATCGAGGGTGGAGGGCGCCGCGCAATGTGAACGGCACTGCGGCGTCACTTCACTTGGTAAAGTGGTTATGTGGCCGTTGATCCCGAATGCCCCGTCTGCAGAACCGCTGACATCGTCTGCGCCAAGTGGACGCTGCTCGTCGTGCGTGAGCTCGACGAAGGTCGCTCGCGCTTTTGTGAGCTCGAGCGCTCACTGACGGGGATCAGCCCGCGCACGCTTTCGCTGCGTCTGCGGGAGCTTGAGGAGGAGGGCATCGTCGAGCGCCAGCAGCTTCCCGAATTGCCGCCGCGGACCGAGTATGCGCTGACCGACAAGGGTCGCGCGCTGCTGCCGATGATCGAGGACATGCGCTGCTTTGGCGAGCGCTGGCTCGACCGCGAAGATGGCGCCGTTCTTTCGGCGCCGAGCGCCTAAGCGCCGCTGCCGCTTAGCGCCGTTGAGGCGAGGATCAGCGCAGTGGCGATCAGCGAACCGGTCATCACGCGCATCCGGAGCGGCGTCATGAAGCGACTGAGCTTTACGGCCGCAACGGAGCGAATGCCGGTCGCCGCGGCTCCGGCAGTTGCTGCCCCGATCATGCATTGAACGCACACACTGCAAGTAAAGCAGCAGCGCGTTGCTCGGCGCGCAGCCTAGTGGGCGTGTTCGTGGCCGCCGGCGAGCGCTTCGGCCGGCACGCGGACGGCGAGAACCGCGGTCAGCGCCGTTGTTAGCGGCACGCTTGCCATCAGTGCGATCGAGCCGATGATCGTCGCCACCAGCGGCTCGGCGAGCAGCTGGCCGTTGAGCGCGTCGCTGATTCCCACGTCAGCCGCCTCGAGCACCAGCAACAGTGGCAGCAGCGTTCCGACGTAGGCCATCACGAGCGTGTGGATCGTCGCCGCAAGGTGGTCGCGCCCGACTGTGAACCCTTCGTGGTAGAGCTCGCGAACGCCGAGGGTTGGGTTGCTGCGGCGGACGGCCATCACGGCCGAGGCCTGCGTTACGGCGGTATCGGTAAGCACGCCGAGCGCGCCGATCACCATTCCTGCGAGCACGATCCCCTGCAGCGATATGCCGGCAACGTTGGCCTGGCTGAGAACCTGAAAATATTCACCGCCGCGGCCGTCGAGCTGCGCGCTATCGAGAGCAAGGCTGCCCAGCAGCGTTGCCAGCAGCAGGCAGATGCCGATCCCCGTCGCCGCGGCGAGGCTCTGTGCGCTTAGCCCGTAGGTCAGTCCGAGCGTGATGAACATCACCGCCATGCCGGCGACTACCGAGACCAAGACCGGTGGCTCTCCGGCGAGGATCGCGGGTACGAGAAAGGTCGTGATCAAGGCAACACTGCAGAGCAGCCCGATCACGGCGAAGAACCCTTGGCGGCGCGCGACAACGACGCCGATGATCGCGAAGGCGATCACGAGCAGGATCAGTGGCGTGCGGCGGTCAACATCAACGAAGCCATACTTGGCTGCGCCGGTCGGCGCACTCGAGTCCGTCGAGACGCGGATCGTCGCGCCGGGATCGACCGACTGCGTCGCCTCCTCGGGCCCAAGAGTTAGTACAGCGATATCGCCTTTATCCGGGCCTTCGCTGACTCTCGCCGTCAGCTCGCGGCAGCGCTGGCCGGCCGGGCCGCAGGGCGTGAGCGAGGTGCTTTGGACTTCGGCCGCCACCGTCTTTCCGCCGAGCGCTTGGCTCGGCTCGGTCTTGTCCTTCGACGGCCACATCGCAACCATCGCGACGACGGTCGCCAGCAGCAGCGCTGCGGCGATCGCTGTAAGGACGCGGCCCGCGGTTGAGGCCAGCAGGGCACGCAGCGGCCCTTGCTCATGGACGTTCTCCTGCTGGCCGCCGGCAGCCGGGTTTTGCCTTGTGGCCATTGAGCCTTAGTTCGCCGTCGCTTTGGGCCGTCCTGCCGGAACCAGCTTCGCACTAAAGACGCTAGTAAGAACCATTCTTGATAAGCTCGAGCCGTGTTTGACCCATTCGCGCTGCCCTTCTTCCAGCGTGGAATCGTCGAGATTCTGATGCTGGCATCTGTTTCCGGCCTGCTTGGCGTCTGGATCGTGCTGCGCGGGCTGGCTTTTTACGCCCACGCCGTCGGCACCGCCGCCGTCCCCGGACTTGTGCTCGCCGACGGGCTTGGCTTCTCGGCAATCTTTGGAGCGTTTGGCGCGGCGCTTGTGATGGCGGCCTTGATCGCGCTGCTGCTGCGCCGGCGTTCGGTCGGCGGCGACAGCGCGACGGCGCTTGTTCTTGCCGGCGCGCTGGCGCTTGGAGTGATTCTCGCCAGTGACGTTTTTGGCTCGCAGGGAAGCGTTGATCGGCTGCTCTTCGGCAGCCTGCTGGCGATCGGCACGCCGGAACTGATCCTCGCCGCAGTCGCTGCGCTCGCCGCAGCAGTGGCGACAGCGATCTTTGGCCCACGCTGGTTGGCGGCAGGTTTCACCGATCGCAGCGGCAGCAGCGACTCGCTGCTGATCGCGCTGATCGCGCTTGCCGCCGTTGCCGCGCTTGCCGCCGTCGGCGCTCTGCTTGCTACGGCAATCCTTGTAGTACCGGCCGCGACAACGCGGCTGATCATCAAACGTTTGCCGCTCTGGCAGCTAACAACCGCCGCGCTGGCCGCGGCAGAAGGAGCGATCGGAATGACCCTCGCCTACCAGTTGAACGTGCCTCCAGGGGCGGCGATCGCCGTGCTCGCGGGGATCGTCTTCGCGCTCGTCGCAATTGCCGTGCTGATCCATCAACGCCGCCCGCGGCTGGCTCCGCTGGCGCTAACGCTGCTCGGCCTGAGCGCGCTGGCTGTCGCCGGCTGCGGCAGTGACGACGGTGGCGAAGCTTCCAGCTCCAAGATCACCGTCGCTGCGACGACAACCCAGGTCGGTGACCTCGTTCGCGAAGTTGGCGGCGACGCGGTGACCGTTAAGCAGATCCTGACGCCCAACTCCGAAGCCCACGACTATGAGCCGCGCCCAAATGACGTCGGTGCAGTCGCCGCTTCGAAGATCGTCTTTGCCAGTGGGCTCGGGCTTGACGCATGGTCGACAAAGCTCGTCAAGGAATCAGGTTCGGAGGCTGAAGTCGTCGATCTCAGTAGCGGGCTGCCTGTCAGCTACGCAACCGGTGAAGGCGAAGTGCACGCCGATGAGAAGGAAGGCGAAGCGCACGCCGATGAGAAGGAAGGCGAAGCGCACGCCGATGAGAAGGAAGCGCACGGCCATGGTGAGACCGACCCACACTGGTGGCACGACCTCACCAACCTCGAAGCGGCGACGACCGAGGTGGAGACGGCGCTGATTGCGGCCGATCCGGCGGCGAAAGATCAGATCACGGCCAACGCCGATGCATACCGCGCCACGATCAAGAAGGTTGATAAGCAGATTCGTGCCTGCCTGAACAAGGTGCCGGCAAACGAGCGGCTGATCGTCACCGACCACGACGCCTTCATCTACTTCACCGAGCGCTACGGAGTTACCTCGAAGGGCGCCGCATTCCCCTCAACTTCTACGCAAGGGCAGGCATCTGCCGGTGAGGTCGCGGCGCTTGAGAAGCTGATCCGCGAGGCGAAGGTGAACGCGATCTTCCCTGAGAGTTCGCTGAACCCGGCTCTTGCCGAGCGAATTGCCAGCGACACCGGCGCTTCATCTGACTACACGCTCTATGGCGATACGCTCGGCGCTGCCGATTCGCCAGAGGGAACCGTGCTCGGCGCCGAAGCTGCCAATGCCAAAGCGATGGTCGCGGGGATGACCGGGGGTAAGGAGAGATGCAGGATCGAGCCCTGAGCTGTGAGCCGCTCGTTCGCAGCAACCGGCTGGCGGCTCGGTATCCGGGAGCGTCTGTCCCTGCGATCAGCAGCATCACCTTCGCCGTAGAGGCCGGGCAGCGCGTAGCGCTGCTGGGCCCCAACGGTGGCGGAAAATCAACGCTCTTTCGCGTTATCACCGGTGAGCTGGCGCCATCTTCGGGTGAACTGGAGCTCGGTGTGGGACATTCGGCGTTGGTGCCGCAGAGTGAGCGCTCGCGGCTCGATTACCCGGTCAGCGCGCTCGACGTTGCGCTGATGGGCTCAGTCTCGCGGTTGCCCTGGTGGCGGCGCCCGTCGCGCGCCGACCGCGCGCTGGCGAGCGAATCGCTGCGCCGCGTCGGGCTTGAAGACGAGGCCAATACGACCTTCGGTGAGCTCTCTGGCGGGCAGCGCCAACGCGTGCTGGTGGCGCGCGCGCTGGTGCAGGATTCGCCGCTGCTGCTGCTCGATGAGCCGTTCGCTGGAATCGACGCTCCCAGCGCCGAATTGCTGGCGGCACTCTTCGATCAGCTCGCCGCCGAAGGCCGTGGGCTGCTGATGGCGACGCATGACATCGAGCAGGCGCGCAGCTGGGATCTGGTGCTCTGCTGCAACCGCGTTCAAATCGCCTTCGGCGACCCGGCGCAGGTGCTGACGCGCGAAGTGATCGAGCGGACCTACGGTTCCTCGCTGGTTCCGCTCCCCGGTGACGAGTCGCTGGCAATCACACCGCCCCATCACCATCACCATTTCGAGGCCGATCGATGATCGAGTGGCTGCTTGAGCCGCTGAGCGAACCGATCGTCGCGCGCAGCCTCGCTGAACTCGCGCTGCTCGGCCTGGTCTCCGGCACGCTCGGCTGCTGGATCGTGCTCGCGGGCCGCTCTTACAGCGCCGAGTCACTGGCTCACTCGATGCTGCCGGGGCTGGTCGGTGCGGCGCTGCTGGGGCTGCCGCTCGTGCTTGGCGGAGCGATTGGGTTAGCCGTTGGTGCCAGCCTGATCGCGCTCGTCGGCAGAATCAAAGTGCTCAGCAGCGAGATCGCCGTCTCAGTAGTGATCACATCGCTCTTTGGCGCCGGCGTGCTGCTCGGGCTGGCGCCCGCCACGCCGGCAGGGCTGGGCGGGATTCTCTTCGGCGACCTGCTCGCCGTTGGCTTTGGTGAGATCGCCTTGGCTGCGGGCTACGCAGCAATTGTCCTCGCGATCCTGTTCGTGCTCCATCAAGGGTTGCTTGCGACCGGCTTCGATCGTCTGAACGCGAAGGCGCTTGGCCGCTCGCCGGCGCAACTTGATCTGGTTCTGGCTCTGCTGCTTGCCGGCGCCACGCTCGTCGCCGTACAGGCGCTCGGCAATCTTCTCGTCGTCGCAATGCTGATCGGCCCAGCGGCCAGCGCGCGGCTGCTGACGCAGCGGATCGGGCCGATGATGATGGTCGCGGTCGCGATCGCCTGGGTTGCCTCGCTGGCGGGGCTCTACGCCTCCTACCACGCCGAGCTGGCGGCCGGGGCGGCGGTCACCTGCGCGCTCGTCGTCGCCTTCGCCGCCGCGCTGCTAATTCGTTCACTACGCGAGCTGTTAGCTAGCGACACTCGGCGCAGAAGCCGTGGAGCACAATCTCGTGGCCTTCGACTGCGAAGTCGACGCGCTTAGAAATCGAGTGGACGGCGCGCTCCAGCGCTTCGTCATCGAAGGCGATCACGGCGCCGCATTTGTCGCAGACGAGGTGATGGTGGTGATGGTCCGGGCGGACCGGCTCATAGCGCGCCTGCGCTTGGCCGAGCTCGACCTTGCTGACGACGCCCAGCTCGTCGAGCTGTTCGAGGATCCGGTAGATGCTGGCGCGGCCGACCGCTCGCTCGCGCGCTGCGAGAAGCCCTTCGATCTCGTAGGCGCTGAGCGCGCAGCTCTGCTCATCGAGCAGCGAAACGACGGCGGCGCGCGCACCGCCGCGGCGGAAGCCCGCCTGAGCCAGCCGCTCGTTCGTCGAAGCCGCCCACTGCGACTCCCTCTCCTTCGCTTTCGCCATCTCCCAAGAGGTTAGCGATGAGACTGATTCTCAGGCTAATTCGATGCCGCCGTGATCATCACAGTGACCGTCGTGCGGGTGGTGGAGGCGGCCGTCGACGAGGTAATCGGTGTGCTCGCCGTGAGGCACTGACTCGTGGCCGCAGCCAGCGCCGTGAACGTGCTCACCGCAGTCGTGCGCCTTATTGCAGGCGTCGGGGAGCTCGTCATTGACCGGCAGCGTGTGCTCGTCTACGTGATTACCGTGCGGCTGGTGCAGATGGCCATCGTGAATGAAGTCGATGTGGCCTTCGTGGACGATCGCCGTGTGGCCGCAGCCGGGCCCGTGGACGTGATCGTGATCTTCGTGGGTATGCCCTGTTGACGTCATTCATTGAATCTACCGCGCCGGCCAAACGGCAGGATCGGCGGCAGCTTTGGCGAACCGACGCTTATGGGCCTTCGCCAACTGCGCTCTGCGCTGCACGCATTCACGCAGGAAGCCGCCTGGCAGCTTGCCAGTGACGCCCACGGCGGTCACGAGCTGCCGTTTGAGGTTGTCGAAGAGGGGCGCCGCGACACGCCGCTCTACTGCTACCGCCCAATGACGGCAGATTTCATCAATGAGCGCAGCAGCGTGCTTGCGCGCCTACCGACTTTTCTGCCTGCGGCCCACGCGCTGATCGCGATCGGCAGCCTCGCCGACTACCTCGACTCTCAAGGCGTGCGCCCGCCCGGCCCCAGCCGCCAGAGCGCCGACGCCGCGCTGCACTGCTTCCTCGCGCGAGTCTTCGTTGATTCCAACGACTTCGTCTTCGACGAGCGCTGCTTCGACAAGGCCTACCTTGAACTTGAGCGCTGCGTCGCCGAGGAGCGCGCCGAACACACCGTTGTCGCCGTACTGCTCGGCGTTGAGCTTGGCTCGGAAGAGGTAAGCCTCGGTGACGGTTTGACGCTGGCTCGCGGCGAGCGCTTCGATGATGCGCCCGACGAGGCGCGCTGGTCGCGGCTCGATGGCAACCCGCAGACGCTCGTGATTGTGCGCCGCGCGCCGGTACCCGGCGACGTTGGGCCACTGCAGCAGTCGCGCACGTCGCTGCGCAAACTGGCCGCCGGGTTGAGTCTCTACCACCCGGAGCCGGTAGCGATTGCACCGCTCGGTTGGTCACGAATTGGCGCTGGGCCGTGGCAGCCGGTTGCGATCAACGCTGATGCCGCCGAAGTTGAGCCGCTGGTTCTAATCGAACCGGCGCAGGAGGATGAGCTGCGCGCATTCCTCAGCCTCGTCGGCCGCCGCGAACCGAAGTCGGGCGAGCTGGCGTGGGCGCTGCGCCGTTACGAGATGGCGCATCAGCGCGTTCTTGCCGCCGAGGCGCTGACCGATCTGCTGCTTGCCGCCCGCGCGCTGCTGGAGCCCGAGGGGCCGGCCAGCGGGCGGATGTCCGGTCGCCTTGCGGCGCTCTGCGCGGAACCTGAGAACCGCGCCGCAATGACCGAACGGATCGCCCACGCTGCCGCGCTGGAGCCGGCGCTGATCGCCGGAGTTGATCGTGAGCTCAAGCTGCAGCCCTACGTCAGTGAACTCGACGGCCATTTGCGGGCGCTGCTGCGCGACGCCTGCTGCGGCCACCTCAGCAGCGACCTCGTTGGCCTTGCCGACTCGATTCTGCTCGAAGATGGCGAGCCGGAGGCGGCACCAAAGCAGCCGATCGAAGCAATTTCCGAGCCACCGAGCGGCCCCGAGACCGGCCAGTTTGAATCGCTGCGGCCGCCCTTCTAGGCGGCTGCGAACAGCTGGTCGTGAATCGCGACCAGCCCCTCAACATCGTGAACGTCGCCAGCTTGTTCTGGCACAATCACCGGTTCCATCTCGCCGGTCTCCTCGATCAGCCGTTCGATCGCTGCCGCGTCGCGCTCAGCCAGGGCCAGCGCCTCTGAATAACTGCTGAGCAGTTTGGCGGCAAGCGGCGCTTCAAATTCGCCGCTCAGCTGACCGGCGACTGTCGCCAGCGCCGGCGCGGGCTCGTTTTCGTTTCCAACAAAGTGGACGCGGTTGATGATCAGTGCGCCAAAGTCCATCTGAGCGCTGCGCAGCTTCCCTGCAAAGAAGATCGCCTCCTCGGCGCAGTCACGCTGCGGTGAGGTGATCACGAGAAAGGTCGTTGCGGGGTCAGCCAAGAGTGCACGCACGGCCTCAGCGCGCTCGCGAAAACCGTCGATCAGCCCGCCAAGGGCCTGAAAGAAGACCGAAAGATCCTCGAGCAGCTCGGCGCCGGTTATCCGCTTCAGCACGCCAAGGATTGCGCCAGTTCCAACGCCCAGCGCCCGCGCCGCAAAGCCGGTTGGCGCCAGCAGCAGCTTCAGCGCGCGGCCGTCGAAGAAGCCGGTCAGACGGTCGGGCGCGTCGAGAAAGTCGAGTGCGTTGCGCGAAGGCGGCGTGTCGAGCACGATCACGTCGAAGCGGCCCGAGCGCTCAAGCTCGTAGAGCTTCGCGATCGCCGTGAACTCTTGCGAGCCTGCGACGGCGCCGGAGAGCTGCTGGTAAATCCGGTTACCGAGAATCTGGTCGCGCGTCTGTGGATCGGGCGAGAGCGTTTCGATCAGTTCATCGAAGGTTCGCTGCGAATCGAGCATCATCGCCCACAGCTCGCCTTCGATCTTTAGCCCCACGGCGCTGAAGCGCTCACCGTCGACTAGCTCCGGTTGGTTTGTCAGCTGCTCCAGCCCAAGCGCGTCGGCCAGCCGACGCGCCGGGTCAATCGTCACCACAGCGACGCGCTTTCCGCCCGCAGCAAGGCCAGCGGCGATCGCCGCCGCCGCCGTCGTCTTGCCAACGCCGCCGGAGCCAGCGCAGATCACGACCGAACAATCACGCAGGCTGCTGTGAAGAGAGGGGCGCATTGCTCTAGAGATGCTAGGCGCTGCCGCTTTCAGCGATTTCTGGCAAATGCTCCGATTTCGGGAAGGAATAGCGCTTACGGCTGCGAATACAGCGCGAGTACGGGTCCAACAGACGACCGGAGCACTCGCATGGATAAGAAAAAGCCAAAAGTCATCGCATTCGCCAATCAGAAGGGTGGAGTCGCCAAAACGACGACGACGCTCAACCTCGCTGTTGCGCTTGCCGAATCGGGCCACCGCGTGCTCTGCATCGACATGGATCCCCAGGGCAACCTGACGATGTCGCAGGGGATCGACCCTGACACGCTCGACAACTCAATCTACGACGTGCTCGTCCACGACAAGCCAATCCGTGACGTAATCGTCACTCGCGAAATCGACCTAGCCCCGGCCTCAATCGATCTTGCCGGCGCTGAGATCGCAATGTCAACGAAGATCGGCCGCGAGCGCTCGCTGCAGAAGTCGCTGAAGGCAGTTTCCGAGGACTACGACTTTGTCTGCGTCGACACGCCGCCAAGCCTCGGCCTGCTCACGATCAACGCGCTAACGGCAGCGAACAAGGTGATCGTCCCGGTGCAGTGCGAGTATCTCTCAATGCGCGGCCTGATTCAGCTCCAGAACACGCTCCAGATGATTCGCGAGAACCTCAACCCGGATATCGAGATCGAAGGCATCCTGCCGACGCTGATGGATACCCGCACCGTTCACGCCAAGGAAGCGATCGAGATTCTCGAGGAGAACTTCGGCGACCGCGTCTTCGCCTCGCGGATCAAGAAGACGATCCGCTTTGCCGAGGCTCCCGTCCAAGGGATGTCGGTGCTCAAGTACGAGCCAAACGGCAGCGCCGCAGATTCCTATCGCGCCCTCGCCAAGGAGGTGCTCTCACATGGCTAAAAACAAGAAAAGCCGCGCCAGCATGCGTGAAGGCCCGCTCTCTGAGCTTTTCCGCCGCACCGAGAAGGGCAAGCCGGAAGGCGAGCCGACGAAGGCCGCCAGCCCCGATCAGCCGCAGGCTGAGGCCGGCCCCGAGCCGCAGGCGCGCGAAACCCCGACGCCGCAGGAGCGCCTGCGCAGCGCCTTCAGTTCAGAGATCCCGGACGACATTCTTGACGCGCCGGTGATCGAACCGCCGCTGATGCCACCGGCACCGGACCCGGTCGGTAATCGTTCGCCGAAAGCCAAAAAGGGTGGCCCCGCCCTGCGCGTGGTCGGCGTTGGCGGAGCAGGCGTAAACGCCGTCGACAGGATGATCGAAGCCGGCATTGCCGGTGTCGAATTCATCGCCATCAATACCGACGTTCAATCGATCCAGCAGACCCAAGCCGACGTAAACGTTCACATCGGTGAAGCATTGACGCGCGGGCTTGGCGCAGGCTCCGACCCTGAGCTCGGCCGCGCCGCTGCGATGGAGGATTACGACCGCATCAAGCATCTGCTGAAGGGCTCCGACATGGTCTTCGTCGCCGCCGGGGCTGGTGGCGGTACAGGTACCGGCGCTGCGCCGATCGTCGCTCGTATCGCACGAGAGGTCGGCGCATTGACGGTCGGCATAATAACGCGCCCGTTCGGCTTTGAGGGAACGCGTCGCTCCTCGACTGCTTCGCTCGGGATCGACGCGATGCGCGAAGAGGTCGACACATTGATCGTCGTCCCCAACAACCGCCTGCTCGAAGTGCTCGACCAACGCACCTCGATGGTCGAAGCCTTCCGCATCGCCGATGACGTTCTGCGTCAAGGCGTTCAGGGCATCTCAGACCTCGTCACGCTGCCGGGGATCATCAACCTCGACTTTGCAGACGTTCGCACAATCATGTCCGACGCTGGCCCGGCGCTGCTTGGAATCGGCATGGGAACCGGCGAATCTCGCGCGCTCGATGCTGCTGCGCAGGCCGTTGCCTCGCCGCTGCTGGAGACCGACATCAATGGTGCGCGCTCAATCCTGCTCTCGATCACCGGCGGCAGCGACCTCTCGCTATGGGAGATCAACGAGGCTGCCAAGGCGGTTTCTGAGGCAGCGCACCCCGATGCCACGATTATCTTCGGCGCAATGGTTGACGACGCGCTTGATGACCAGGTTTGGGTCACCGTTGTTGCCACCCGCTACGGCGAATCGGCTCAGCGCGCAAGGCGCCAGCGGGTTGAAGAGCCGGCCGGCGAGCCACGCGTTGAGCGCGGCCGCAGCGGCCGCAGCGGCAAGAACACGGTTCGCACAGGCACCGGCGTTGACACGCTCGATGTGCCTGAGTTCATGCCTGGCGGTTAGCCGGTTTCCAGCGGGTGAGATCCGCCGCCGTCGCCGTTGCCACTACTTTACGTCCGATGAGCGGCGCTACGGGAATGGTCGCCGCAGGCCATCAGAAGACAGCCGAAGTTGGCGCCGAGGTTCTGCGCGCCGGCGGCAACGCAGTCGACGCGGCGATTGCAGCGATGCTTGCTTCATGGGTCTGTGAGCCGCTCTTGACCGGGCCCGGCGCCGGCGGCTACATGCTCGTCGCTGGCGCAGGAGAGGAGCCGGCGCTGCTCGACTTCTTCGTTGCCGCGCCCGGGCACGGCGCAGGCGATGAGCATGCCCCGCTCGAAGCTGTGGAAGTTTCGTTCGGCGACGCCACTCAGACCTTCCACTACGGAGCCGCCTCCTGCGGCGTGCCCGGCAGCCCGGCCGGAGTCGCCGCCGCCGTCGAGCGCTGGGGGACGCTGCCGCTGAGCGAGCTCGCCGCGCCGGCAGCGCAGCTGGCGCGCGAGGGCGTGCCGCTAAACGGCCCGCAGGCCTTCGTCTTTGAAATTCTTGGCGAGATTCTCGCGTCGACGCCGGCCGCGCTGGATGAGTTCACGCGCGGCGGGCGGCCGCTGGCGCTCGGCGAGCCGTTTGCTAGCCCGCAGCTGGCTGAGACGATTGAGCGGCTTGGCAGCGATGGAGCGGCGCCGTTCTATAGCGGCGACATTGCCGATGCAACCGTCGCTGAGGCGCAGCAGCTCGGCGGCCTGCTCGACCTCGCCGACCTTGCCGCTTACGAGGTGATCGCGCGAGAGCCCGCGGCCGCGGAGTACCGCGGCCGCACGATTCTCACCAACCCGCCGCCCTCGGCCGGTGGCGTGCTGCTGGTGCTGGCCTTCTCGCGCCTGCAGCAGCTGTGCCCGAAAGGCGTTCCAACAAACGCGCAGCTGCTCGAAGTGATCGACGAAATTCAGGCGCTGCGCACGCCGCAGTTCACGGCGGGGCTGATTGACCCTGATTTCCTCCGCCGCTTCCTCGCCGCCAACCTCGGTTCAACGACGCACATCAGCGTGATCGATGACGATGGCCGCGCTTGCTCGGTCACCTGCTCGAACGGTGAAGGCTCGGCGGTTGTCGTTCCGGGCACCGGGATTCACCTCAACAACATGATGGGCGAGCAAGATCTAAACCCGCTCGGCTTCTTCCGCGCCGCGCCAGGGCAGAGAATGCCGTCGATGATGGCGCCGACCGTCGTGCTGGCCGCCGACGGGACCGCCGAACTGGCGATTGGCAGCGCCGGTTCGAACCGCATTCGCTCGGCGATTCTCCAAGTGATCGTCAATTTGATTGACCACGGCGGCGAGGTTCAGGCCGCCGTCAACGCTCCGCGTCTCCACAGCGAAGGTGGCATGCTCTTTGTTGAGCCGGGAGTAGCGCTCGAGGGCATCGATTTAGGGCAGCGAGAGCTGGTGGAGTTCCGCGCCGAGAATCTCTTCTTTGGTGGCACGCAGGCAGTCGCGCGCGACCTTCAGAGCGGCCGCTGCGAGGGCGGCGGCGACCCGAGACGCGGCGGCGCGGCGGTGGGGCTGTGAAACGGCTCCTCTGGGCACTGACGCTGGCGGCTCTCGCCGTGGCGGCCGTTGCTGGCTGCGGCGGCCCGTCGGCCGACCTTTACGTGCTCGAGCGCAGCGGCTCAACCCCGGGCGCGAAGTTGACGATGGTTGTCGGTGACGGTGGCACGGTGCGCTGCAACGGCGGCAAGGAGTATGAGATCAGTAGTGCGCAGTTAATCGACGCGCGCGCGATCGCCGGTGACCTAAACGGCGACGAGGAAGAACCCGGCCCGGCTCGCGAGACGCTCAACTTGGCTCCCGGCAAGTACACGATTCTGCGCTACAACGTTCGAACTGAGTTCGGAACGGTCGCTTTCAGCGACAGCTCGCGGCCGCAGCCGCCGGTCTTCTTTGCGCTCGCGAAACTAACGCGGGATCTGGCAAAGAACGTCTGCGGCCTGCCGCGCTGACCTTCTAGCTGAAGCGAACGCGACCGTTTGAGGCAGCACGAACCTGCGCGCGCTCAACGAATTCGAGCCGCTTGACTGTTGCTCGAAGCAGCTGCGCGACGAGCCTGATCCGCTTCGCCTCCGAGCGCAGGTCGAGCAGGCCCTGCTTGGCTTCGGCGCCGAAGTCAACCGTCGCCGCCATCTCGTAGGCGCTTTTCGCGGATAGCTCTTCAGGTTCGAGCTGTTTATCCGTCGCCTGCTCGACTAAGTCGGCGTAGGCTTCGCAGGCCTCGGCGTGGGCTTCGCTGAAGTCGTCGCTGGGGACATCGATCTCTGCGTCGTCGAGAAATTCGATCACTGCCGCCGGGTAGGGGAGGTCGTGGCGCTCCTCGACTACGCGAAATGGCCTCGTGCCGCGCGTGACGATGTTCATCCGCCCGTCCTCACTGCGCTCCGTCACCTCGGTTACTTCCATCGCGCAGCCGGTCGCGTGGGCGCCGTCTTCGTCTGTCCAAACGATCCCAAACTCGCGCTCGTTGTCGAGGCACTCGGCGATCATCGTGCGGTAGCGCTCTTCAAATATGTGCAGCGGCACTAGCTCGCTTGGCAAGGCGACAAGTCCCAGCGGGAAGATCGGAAAGTCTTGAACGCGCTCTTCATCCATATAATCCAAGTGTACGGCCGCGGCGTACAGTTCGATGATGGACAAGATCGCGATCGTCTGGCTGCGCCGCGACCTGCGCACGCATGATCACCCGGCGCTGAGCGCAGCCGCTGTGAGCTGCGATCGCGTCGTACCGCTGTTCGTGCTCGATCAGCGACTGCTTGAGGGCCGCTTTGCGAGCGGGCCGCGAACGGCATTCATGCTCGACTGCCTGCGCGAGCTTGACGGGCAGCTCAAGGAGTTAGGCGGTGGGCTGTGTGTGCGCTCCGGCTCGCCAGAGGAGGTAGTTCCGCAGCTGGCCGAGCAGCTAGGCGCCAGCGAGGTTTATTGGACCAGCGACGTTTCGCCGTTCGCGCTGGAGCGTGACCGCCGAGTCACTGAGACGCTGACAGCGCTCGGGGTCGAAGCAATCCCCTCGCCGGGCAACTTCTGCGCCGATGTGTCACTTCCACGGACCAAGAACGGCAAGCCGTTTAGCGTTTTCACCCCCTTCTGGAAGGCGGAGCGAGAGCTGCCGCGCCGCCCGGTGCTGGGTCAGCCGAAGGCGCTGCCGCTGCCGGACGGCCTCGATTGCGGCGAGCTGCCGACCGCGCCTCAGCTTGGCGCCGAGCTAAGCGAACCGTTCTGCCAGCCCGGCGAGCCCGCAGCGCGCGCCGCGCTCGAGCTGTGGCTCGACGGTCCGATCGACGCTTACGCCGACCGCCATGATGACCTAAGTGGCGGTACCAGCGACCTCTCACCTTGGCTCCGCTGGGGCTGCATCTCGGCGCGCGAGACCGAACATCGGGCGCAAGAGCGAGGCGGCGCAGGGGCCGAGGCATTCGTCCGTCAGCTCGCCTGGCGCGACTTCTACGCCCACGTGCTGCTGATGTTTCCGGACAACATCAAACTCGAATATCAAGAGAAGTTTCGCAAGCTCGAATGGGTCGATGACGAGCAGGGCTTCGCGGCCTGGTGCGAAGGCCAAACCGGCTATCCGCTGGTCGACGCCGGAATGCGCCAGCTAGCCACCACCGGCTGGATGCACAACCGCGCCCGAATGGTCGTCGGTTCGTTCCTGACGAAGGATCTGCAGATCGACTGGCGCCGCGGCGAGCAGTGGTTTGAAGAGATGCTGCTCGACGCCGAGCCGTCGCAGAACAACGGCAACTGGCAATGGATCGCTTCGACTGGCGTTGACCCCGCGCCCTACTTTCGGCGGATCTTCAATCCGATCCTCCAGCAGGAGCGCTTCGACCCAAGCGGTGAGTACGTCCGCCGTTGGGTGCCGGAGCTTGACGGCGTGCCGCAAGCCCAGCTCGCAGAGCCGTGGAAGATGAGCGAGCAAGAGCAGCAGCAGGCTGGCTGCGTGATCGGCCGCGACTACCCGGCGCCGGTGGTTGAGCACGCGGCGGCGCGGCTGGCGACAATCGAACGCTACCGAGCGGTCTCTCCGCCGAAGGACTGATCGGCGATCGGTCGCACCGCACTCATCCTTGGCGACCAGCTGATGGCCACCAACCCAGCGCTCGATGGAGCCGAGCGGGTTGTGATGGTTGAGTCGCTATCGGTACTCGGCAGAGGCCCAGTCCACCGTGCACGCGCGCAGATCGTGCTCAGCGCAATGCGCCACTACGCGGAGGAGCTGCGCGGCCGTGGCCTTGAGGTGACCGAGCACCGCGGCGCGGCCTCGTTCGAAGCGGCGCTGGAGGGCGAGCGCGGCGAGATCGTCTGTGCACAGCCCAACCGCACCTCCGCGGCCAAGGCATTGGCAGCGCGCGGAGTGAAGCTGATTGACAGCAACCAGTTTTTGACCTCGCCGCAGCAGTTTGCGGCCTGGGCCGACGGCCGCAAGTCGCTGACGATGGAGCCGTTCTACCGCGAGCAGCGGCGCAGCTTCGGCTTGCTCGTTGACGGCGAGGGAGAGCCGGCTGGTGGCCGCTGGAACTTTGACGCCGAGAACCGCCGGCCGCCGAAGAGCGGGGTTGAGGCGCCCGCAGCTTGGCGGCCGAGCGAAGATCAGATTGACGAGCAGGTGCGCGCCGACTTGGTCGGCTGGGAGCTCGAGCTTTGGGGCGAAGACGAGCCGCGCCGCTTCGCTGTGACGGCGGCCGAAGCTCAGCTCGCTCTCGCCGACTTTGTCGAGCATCGCCTGCCGCAGTTCGGCGCCTGGCAGGACGCAATGGTTCCCGGCGATCCGTTCCTCTTCCATGCGCTGCTCAGCGTTCCACTAAATCTCGGGCTGATTGAGCCGCTACAGGTGGCACAGGCCGCGCAGGACGCCTGGGAAGAAGGCCGAGTGCCGATCGAAGCGGCCGAGGGTTTTATCCGCCAAGTGATCGGCTGGCGCGAGTACGTATGGGGGATGTACTGGCTACGCAGCGGGCAGTGGCAGAGCGATAACGCGCTTGAAGCCACCGCTCCGCTCCCCGCCGCCTATTGGGGCGAGCCGACTGGCTGGGCCTGCCTTGATGGCGTCGTTGACGGCGTCCGTCGCCACGGTTACGCCAACCACATTGAGCGCCTGATGGTGCTCGGCAACGTCGCGATGCTGGCTGGGCTTGAGCCGTGGGAGGTGGTCGGCTGGTTTGAGCGCGCCTTCGTTGACGGAGCTGAGTGGGTGATGGCACCGAACGCCGCCGGCATGGCGCTCTACGCCGACGGCGGCGCGATGATGACGAAGCCGTACGCGGCAGGGGGCAACTACATCCACAAGATGAGCGGCGGCGCCTGGTGCGCGTCGTGCCAATACTCGCCGAAGAAGCGCACCGGTGAGGATGGCTGCCCGGTAAGCGCTCTCTATTGGGATTTCATCGGCCGCAACGAGCAGCGCTTCGCCGGCAACCACCGGATGGCGATGGCAGTTCGCGGCTGGCAGAAGTTTGATTCCGCCGAGCAGGCGGCGATCAAGGGCCGCGCCGCGCTGGCCCGCGACGAGTTAGCCGGGATCAGCCCGGGCGCCGAGCGCTGAGCAGCAGGTTGTAGAAGATCGTCGCCGGCAGTCGTCCCTCAAGCAGGCTACGGTCAACTTTCTGCAAGGCAAGGTAGCCGCGGAAGGCGTACTGGCGCCAGAACATCGGCACATCCTCAGGCGCGGCGGTCGCTTCCAGCGCGCGGTTGGTCCAGCCGAACCAGTTGGCCAGCAGCTCCTCGCCGCGCACGTGAATCTCCTCAAAGCCGGCAGCGTCGGTTAACGCCTCAAGCTCAGAGGGAACGAAGGCGTGAACATCAACGTGCTGCTCAAGGTCGTGGTTGTGCGCACCGCCGTCGCTATCGCCGACGGTTGCTGGCGCGGCCCGCAGCGCCGCACGCCAGAGCGGCGCGGCCGTCGTCGCTGCGCGCTTTGGCAGCTGCGCGATGCGATCACCGTTGCGCGACGGCTCGCCAGCGAAGATCACAACCGCGCCAGGCTTTAGAAGGCGGAAGAACTCGGCGAAGGCTTGTTCCAGGTTGGGGATGTGGTGAAGCACCGCGTGGCCGAGCACGAGGTCGAAGCTCCCGTCCTCGAACGGCAGCGCTTCGGCGTCGCAGACTTCCGTTGCGACGTCAAGGTTGAGCTTGGCGGCGTTGCCCTCCAGCGCCTTAATCATTCCCGCCGAGATGTCTGTGCAGACGGCCTCATCGATCGCTCCCGCCATCAGCATGTGAAGCGAGAAGTAGCCGGTGCCGGCGCCAACCTCAAGCGAGCGGCCAAAGTGGGGGAGCGGCCCGCCGAGCGCCTTTTCAAGCTTCGTCAGAACCTGGTCGCGGCCAACCATTCCCCAGTCGATTCCCCACTTGGCGTCGTAGGCTGACGCCGCGCCGCTGTGGTAGCGCGTGTTGACGTCGCGGATCTCGTCGGCTGTCTTTGGTGCGGCCATCGCGAAGGCGGAGGCTAGCGATCGGCAGAAATCCGCGGCCTGCTGACGGCTCGGTTAGAAGCTGCGAAACTGAAGCGATGGCGATCTCAGCCCCAACCGTCCTTGACCTGCCGCCCGGCCCGCGGCAGCCGCGCTATGCGCAGGCCCTGCAGTGGGTGATGCGCCCACAGGAGTTTGTCGTGCGCCAGCGCGAGCGCTTCGGCGACGTCTTCACGCTGGAGTTCATCGATGGGCTTCCGCTCGTCGTCCTCAGCGACCCCGAGGACATCCGCACCGTCTTCACCGGTTCGGCCGAGGTGATGCACGCCGGCGAGGCCAACAAGTTGCTTGAGCCGGTGTTGGGCTCACGCTCGATCCTGCTGCTCGATGAGGCCGAACACCTGCGCCATCGGCGGCTCTTGTTGCCGCCATTTCACGGCGAGCGGATGCTGCGCTATGAGCAGATCATGGCCGAGGCCGCGCGGCGCGAGCTGGCAACTTGGCAGGAGGGTGAGACGATCGAGATGCTTCCGCGGATGCAAGCGATCACGCTTGAGGTGATCATGCGGGCCGTATTTGGAATTGAAGACGGGCTGGAGATGGAGCGGCTGCGCGTGCTGCTGCGGACGATGCTCCAGCAGACGACCGACATGCGCCAGATGGCGCTGAGCCTGATCCTTGGGCCAGATTCAGAGCGGCTCCAGCAGCGCCTCGATGAGGTTCTTAGGCCGGTCGATGAAGAGCTCTACCGCGTTATCTCGGGGCACCGCGCCGCGGCCAACCTCGAAGAGCGCGAGGACATCCTCTCGATGCTGCTGTTGGCGCGCGACGAAGATGGTGAAGCGATGACCGACGAGGAGCTTCGCGACGAGCTGATGACGCTGCTGCTGGCCGGCCACGAAACGACTGCCAGCTCACTCTCATGGGCCTTTGAGCAGCTGACGCACCAGCCGCAGACACTGGAACGGCTTACGGAGGAGCTGCGCGATGGCGGCGACGAGCCATACGCCGAGGCTGTGATCCGCGAGACGATGCGGCTGCGGCCGGTGCTTCCAATCGTGATTCGCCTGCTCAAAGAGCCGATCACTGTTGGCCAAGGGCGCTTTAGGCTGCCCGCCGGAACGCGCGTGGCTCCGGCGATCATCCTCGTCCACCTGCGCGACGACATCTACCCCGACCCCTACCAATTTCGCCCCGAGCGCTTCATCGAAACAGCGCCCGGCACCTATACCTGGATTCCCTTTGGCGGCGGCATGCGGCGCTGCATCGGTTCGGCCTTTGCACAGTTTGAGATGCGCGCTGTGTTGCGCGCGGTTCTGACTAACTTCGATCTTGAGGCGGCTGGAGGGCCGGAGCGGATTACGCGCCGCTCGCTTACGATCGTGCCCGATCACGGCGGCCGCGTGCGCCTTCTCAGGCGCGTGAAGCCGGCTGGCAGCGAGGCCACCGGGAAAGGCGCACAAGCACCCTGATGGGGGCTGGTGAGGCGCCCGAGCGCACCGACCCCGGCGCGCCGCGGATCTTCCAATCGGGCCAGCCTGCAGGCGTGCCACCGCTCGAGCTGACCGGCGAGCGAACGCTCCCTGATGTTCCCGAGGAGAACTATTGGTATCGCCGCCACTCTGTCGTCTACGAGTGGATCGGCGCCCGCGTTGGCGGCCTGCGGGTGGTCGACTTGGCCTGCGGCGAGGGGTACGGAAGCGCGGTGCTGGCGCGCAGCGCCGCCGACGTTGTCGGCGTTGACGCCAACCCGGAAGCCCACGCCCACGCCGCGGCCCGCTACGCCCGCCCCGGACTCAGCTTCGAGCGCACGCTGATCGATTCCTACGACGAGCCCCGTGACGCCGTCGTCTTCCTCCAGACGATCGAGCACGTAACCAATCCGGGGGAGATCCTCGACCACTGTCGTGGCTTGGTCGAGCAGGGCGAGAATCCTGCCGTCTACATCTCGACCCCCAACGTGCTGACGCTGGCGCCGGAGGGCGCCGATCGCTCCGGCAACCCATGGCACGTTCACGAGTACCTCCCCGGCGAGTTCCGCGAGCTCTGCTCAGCCCACTTTGGCGAGGTAGAGATCTTTGGCCTTCATCACGCCCGCGCGCTGCGGGCCCATCAGGTTGCGATCGAACGCTTTGGCTGGGATTCGATTCACCGAAGGCTGAAACTGACGAAACGGTTCTACGACCGTTTCGTGCCGGCGATCTCGGAGCGTGACTTCGCGCTCGTGAGCGAGCGTCAACGCTCGCTCGACGGCGCGCTCGACCTGCTCGCAGTGATGAGGCCCTGACGATGGCGCGGCCCGGGCAGGTGGCGGTTCTCCTCCACACTCACATGCCTTACGTCGAGGGCTTCGGTACCTGGCCGTTTGGCGAGGAGTGGCTCTGGGAGGCGATCGCCACCTCCTACCTGCCAATCGCCGACCTGCTCGACGACGGCGCTCCTTTGACGCTGTCGCTGACCCCCGTCCTTTGCGACCAGCTTGAGGCGCCCGGCGTGGCGGACCGATGCGCGGCGTTCCTGCGCGAGCTGCGGCCGCAGTCGCACCGGCTCGACGCGGAAGGTTGCCGCGCAGGCGGCCGCGATGACCTTGCCGAGGAGCTGGACCGTGCAGCCGGCCAGTACTCGGATGCGCTAACCGCGGTTGATCGCTGCGGCGGCGATCTGCTGTCGCGACTTGCGCCGCACGCCGCTTGGACCAGCAGCGCGACGCACGCGATTCTGCCGCTGCTGGCGACCAACTCCGGCGTGAGGCTCCAGGTCGAGAACGGCGCCGCAAGCCATCGCAGGCGGTTCCAGCGCAAGTGGCGCGGCGGCTTCTGGATTCCTGAGTGCGCGCATGAGCCGTGGATCGATCGCTTGCTTGAGGAGGCGGGCGTTCACGCGGCCTGCGTTGAGCTGACGCAGCACTTCGGCGCCGGCGACCCGCGCCAATTGCGGCCGCTGCGCAGCGCCGATGGTCCGCTGCTGGTGCCGATCGACCGCGCATTAATTGAGCTCATCTGGGGCTCGGGCGGCTATCCGGCTGGCGGCGCTTACCGCGACAACCACCAGCGCACGACCTACGACCATCGCCCGTGGGCCAACGACGGCGAGGTTTATGACAGTCAGCGAGCCGAGCAGCAGGCCAAGGACGACGCCGACGATTTCGCCGAGCGCTGCGCCGAACGCGTGGCTGGCGGCGGGCTCTGCACGCTGGCTTTCGACACTGAGCTCTTCGGCCTCTGGTGGCATGAGGGCCCGACTTTTCTTGCGGCCTTCGTAGAAGCCTGCCAGCGGCGCGGCGTTGGACTCGCCCCGCTCGACGACGCGCTCGAGCAAGTCGAAGCTGACCCCTGGCCGATCGGGCTCGACCGCGCAACGAGCTGGGGTAAAGCGAATTCGCTGCGCACTTGGTCGTCACCGAAGGTCGCTGCGATCACCGGCCCAGCTCGCGACGCCGAGCTGCGCGCGCTCGCCGCCGGCCCGAGCCTCGCGCCTCGCGCAGCGCGCGAGCTATTGGCGCTGCAGGCCAGTGACTGGGCCTTCCTGGAGGCAGATGATCTCGCCGGCCCTTACCCGATTGAGCGCTTCAGCGGTCACCTCGATAACTTCAACGCCGAGCTGGTCTCGGTACCCTTAGGCGAGGCTGCGCTTCGCAATCTCGCGCCAGCGCTGAGCCTCGCACCGCTGCTTGAGCCATGACGCGAGCCTTGATTCTTTCCTGGGAGTACCCACCGGTTGTTGAGGGCGGGCTGGCGCGCCACGTGCGCAAGCTCGCCGAGCAGCTAGTCGTTCAGGGCGTTGACGTTCACGTGCTCACCCGTGGCGACGGCGAATTGGCCGCTGAGGAGGAGGTCGCCGGCGTTGTCGTTCACCGCGTGCCCGAACCCAGGCGCCCCGGCGACCTTGGCGAGTTCGTCACTTGGATCGAGCACATGAACGCCGACATGCTGGCGGCCGGCGTTGAACTCGGCGACCGCTATGACTTCGACGTCGTCCATGGCCACGACTGGCTCGTCTTCGTGGCCGGCGACCACCTCGCCAACCGCTATCGCTGCCCACTGATCGTGACGATTCACGCGACCGAGTACGGCCGTCATCAGGGCTGGGTCGACAAGCACCCCCAGAGCTGGATTCATGGCGTTGAGCGGGCGATGGCGGCGCGCGCTGACCGGGTGATCACCTGCTCCTATTACATGCGTGGCCATGTAGCCGACATCCTCGACCTCGACGAGCAGAGCATTGACGTGATCGCCAACGGGATCGACCCGCTCGACCTGCAGCCTATCGATGACCTTGAAACGCTGAAGGCCAAGTTCGCGCAGCCCGACGAGCAGCTCGTGATCCTCGTCGGCCGCCTCGTTTACGAGAAGGGCTTCCAGCTCGCGCTTGAAGCGCTGCCGCCAATCATTGAGCGGGTCGGCAAGGTCCGCTTCCTCGTCGCCGGCTCCGGCACCCACGAAACGGCACTCAAACAGCAAGCGGAGGAGCTAGGGCTGAGCGAGTACGGAACTTTTCTCGGCTGGATCGGCGACGACGTGCTCCATTCGCTCTATCGGATCGCCGACCTCTGCGTGATCCCAAGCCTCTACGAGCCGTTCGGGCTCGTTGCGCTTGAGGCGATGGCCAGCGGCTGCCCCTGCATCGTTGCCGACACCGGCGGGCTGCGCGAGGTCGTCCCTGGCGGTGACCGCGTGGGGCTGCGGTTCAACGGCGGCGACGCCGATCACCTCGGTGTGATGATTGAACGGATGCTGACCGACACTGAGCTGCGGGAGAGGCTGATCGCCGAGGCCTCCGAGCACGTGCTCGGCTTCGACTGGGTTGATGTGGCGCGCGAAACGAACGAGCTTTACGGCGAGGCCCTGGCTGCCTCGCGCAGCAAGGCTTAGCGCCAGCGCAAAGTTTCAGGCCGCTCGCGCATCCGCAGCACGCGCGCAGGGGAGCCGCCGACGACGGCGTTCGCTTCAACCTCACGCGTGACTACGGCAAGGCTGCCGATGATCGAGTTGTCGCCAACGGTGACGCCGCGCAGCAGGCAGGCGCCGTAGCCGATCCAAACATTGTTGCCAACGCGCACGTCGCGCTTGTAGATCCCTTGGTCACGGATCGGCCGCTCGACGTCGTTGGTGGCGTGGTCAAAGTCGATCAGCATCACGCGGTCGGCGAGAATGCACTCGCTGGCAATCGAGATGTGCTGAAAGGCCGAGATCGTGCACTCCTGCCCGAGCACGGTGCGGTCGCCGATCCTCACGAGGCCCTCGTGCGCGCGAATCTTGCAGCCGTCGCCGATCCACGACCAGCGACCGATCTCAACGACCGCCTCGCGGCCGATCTGGAAGGTCACATTCGGGCAAACGAAGAAAAGGCCGTCGCCGCGCAGGCGCCCGCGCCAACGCAGCCTCAGCCAAGCCCAGCGCGCAACCAGCCGCGCGTACTTGGCGTTCAGCATCCCGTTGGCGGCCGCGAAGCGCAGAAAAGCGATCGGTCCACCGCGCAGCGGGGCGGGGGCAGTGCGCTGCGGCGGCTGATCCTGCGCGCCGGCCGGATCACTCGTTGGAACGGCTGTTTCCATCGCCCCGCAAGCCTAGCCGGGGAGCCCCATCGATCGCCCAACCACCGGCCCGCCCGCTAACCTCGAAGGCAGTGAATCCTGCCGCCGCCGACACCCTCGCAGAGCGCCTGCTTGCCGGGGATCAGCGCGCGCTGGCGCGCGCGATTACGCTCGTCGAGTCCGACGATCCGCGCGGCTGGGAGCTTGTCCGCGAGGTCTACCCGCAGACCGGCAAGGCGGCAATCGTTGGCTGCACGGGAGCCCCCGGCGCCGGCAAGTCAACGCTGATCAGCTCGCTTACGGCTCTGCGCCGCGAGCAGGGCCGCAGCGTCGGTGTGCTCTCAATCGACCCGTCCTCGCCGTTCACGCAGGGCGCGCTGCTCGGTGATCGAATCCGCCTGACCGACCACTTTCTCGATCAAGGCGTTTTCATCCGCTCGATGGCCAACCGTGGCGCGCTCGGCGGCCTCAGCGAAGCGGCGCTGCAGACTGCGCTGCTGATGGACGCCGCCGGCCGCCAGGACATCTTCCTCGAGACGGTTGGCGTCGGCCAAGCCGAGGTTGACATCATCGACCACGCTGACACGATCGTGCTCGTCCTGATGCCTGGCTCCGGTGATTCGATTCAGGCGCTGAAGGCCGGCGTGATGGAGATCCCCGACATCATCGTCGTCAACAAGTGCGACCACCCGATGACGGAGACGATGGTGCGCGAGATTCGTGGCGTGCTGAGCCTCGCACCGGCCGACGGACGGCCGACGCCGATCGTGAAAACCGAGGCGCTGCGCGGCGACGGCGTCGCCGAGCTGGCCGAGGAGCTCGACGCCCACCGCGCCTTCATTGAGGCCGAAGGAACATTGGCTGAGCGCCGCCGCCGCAACCTGCGCAGCGAGGTGATCTCGATCTGTACACATCGGATGCGCCGCGACCTCGAGCAGCGCGTTGACGGGGACGAAAGCTTCCGCAAACTCTTTGACGCGGTCGTCGAACGCAAACTTGACCCTGCCAGCGCTGCGACCGAGATTCTCGAGCAGCTGGGCGACTAGCGAGCCGCGGCGGGCTCAGCCGCCGAAGATGCTCCATGGCAGCGGCCCGCTGAGCGGTGCCAACCCGGCCGCGGCCGCAATCCGCGCGGCGATCAGCAGCCAAATCGTCAATGCGATCCCTACGACTGCCAGCGCGACGCCGAGCTTTGGATAGCGGCGCATTCCCCACGAGCTGAGCGCCGCTGCGGTTGGAAGCGCAACGACAAGCGGCTCGCCGGGGGAGAGCCCGCTGAGCGTCGGCAGAAAGAAGACGGCGCCGATCACCGTGGCGGCGCAGATTGCCGTCATCAGCTGGGCGGCGACCTCAACATCGGCCGCTTCCGGCAGCGCCCGTGCCAGCCGCGCGCGCCGTGAACGCCAAGCCAGCGCGATCGAAACGAACGCCATGCCCAGCAGCGGCGCCGTCAGCAGAAGGCCAAGCTGCGGCGTCACGAATAGCTCCGCCAGCCTTGGGATGCGGTCGATGTAATCAGCGACATTGGTTGCGCCGGTTGGGGGGTTGGAGATTGCGGAGGCCGCCATTGGCGTCAGGCCGCCGAAGAGGCGGGCGTTGATCGAGACGTAGAAGACGGCCGAAACGAGAACCAGCTCGATCGCGATCAAGCCGATCCAGCCGCGCGAGCGCTGCCGCAGCCAACGGAAAAGGGTCAGCGCGATGATTAGGCCGGGGAGAATCCCGATCAGGCCGATCCACGGCAGCAGCGCCAGCAGCGCACCAGCCCCGAGCGACGAGCGCGTCCTCGGCGACTCGCGGACCCGCAGCGCCAGCAGCGCGGCCGCTGCAACGATCGCCGCGCAGGTCGCTGCCGGCCGAATCGCAGTGGCGGCGATGACGATCGGCGGGCTGCAGCCAATCGCGATCGCGGCGCCGCTGGCCCACGGGTCGGGCACCAATCTGCGCGCCAACGCCGCCGCCGCGACGGCCCCACGCGCCGTGATCAGTGCCAGCAGAGCCTGCACTAGGGCTGTGCCACCAAGCGCGTAGGCCGGCGCCAGCAGCGTCGGAAAGAGGAAGCCGTGCGGCTCGATCAAGCGGCCGTTGACGAGCACGCCGGCCGGCTGCACCGGCGAGCCACCGAAGGCTCGCCAAGCTTGCTCGCGGTACTGATTGGTCAGCTCGAAGTCGCCGTCATCCAGCAGCGAGGTAGTCGTCAGCAGGATCCGCGTCTCGGCCGGGGCAAACTGCGCGCTAGGCGTTGCTGGCAGGCCAATACCGGCTAGATAGACGGCAAAGCAGATGACGAATACCAGCAGCCCCGAGCGGCCGTTGCCTCGGGTCGCCGCGCGCGCAATCCGGCCGGGCTCGAACTCTGCGGCTGGGGTGGCGGCTTCGCTCACAGCTGCCGATTCTCGCCGATTAGCTCGTCAGTGCGCGGGCGATCACCATCTGCTGAATTTCGTCGGTCCCTTCGCCGATCGTCAGCACCTTGGCGTCACGGTAGAAACGGCAGACCGGGTACTCCTCGATGTAGCCGTAACCGCCGTGAATCTGAACCGCCTCCTCGGCGCAGCGCACGGCCAGGCGCCCGGTCTTCAGCTTCGCCTGCGCGGCGGTGAGGCTGAAGTTCATCCCCTCGTCCTTCTCCCAAGCGGCCTTGTAGGTCAGGAGCCGCGCGGCCTCAATCTCGGTCGCCATGTCGGCGAGCTTTGCGCCGATCGTCGGGAATTGGCCGATTGACTGGCCGAATGCTTGCCGCTCGGCCGAATACTTGATCGCCTCGTCAAGCGCGCCTTGAGCCAGCCCAACGCCCATTGCGGCAACACCGATCCGGCCTGAGTCGAGCACTTTTAGGAACTGACGCAGCCCGGCGCCGCGCGGCCCGAGCAGGTTCGCTTCCGGCACGCGGCAATCGTCGAAGGTCAGCGGGCGCGTGTCGGAGGCGTTCCAGCCCATCTTGCGGTAGGGCTCGCCCTGCTCGTAGCCGGCCGTTCCGTTCTCAATGATGATGTTCGAAATCTCTGGCCGACCGTCGGCCTCGCCGGTGATCGCGGTGATCGCCACGTGGCCTGAGATCTCTGTTCCGGCGTTGGTAATGAACTGCTTTGAGCCATTGATCACCCATTCGCCGTCCTCGAGCACGGCGCGCGTGCGAAGCGCGCCAGCGTCGGAGCCAGCTTCAGGTTCGGTCAGGCCGAAGGCGCCGAGCTTCGCTCCAGAGCAGAGCTCCGGCAGCAGCCGCTCTTTCTGCTCGTCGCTGCCAAACAGTTCAATCGGCTGAATTCCTAGCGAGGAGTGCGCGCAGAGCGTGATCGCGACCGATGAATCGACCCGCGCCAGCTCCTCAACGCAGATCGCGTAGGCCAGCGTGTCGGAGCCGCCGCCGCCGTACTGCTCGGAGAAGGCTATTCCCATCCAGCCGAGCTCGCCGATCTGTTTGACGATCTCGTAGGGGAAGGCCTTCGTGCGGTCGAGTTCTTCAGCGACCGGTGCGATCTCGCGCTCAGCGAAGTCGCGAACCGTCTGGCGCAGCAGTTTGTGATCGTCGGAAAGGCCAAAATCCATGCCGCAACCCTAGGGCTAAATCGTCGCCAGTTGTCGCTGGCAGCGCTGCGCGACTAATATTACCTGGCTACGACCGTCAGCCGATCAGGAGCCTCAATGCCTACGACCGTAATTCTTGGGAGCGCCCGCACCCCCGTTGGAAAGATGGGCGGCGCGCTGGCCTCGATGCCAGCAACCGAACTTGGCGGCATCGCGATTGCCGCTGCGCTTGAGCGATCAGGCGTCGCTCCCGAGCAGGTTGACCACGTCGTGATGGGGCAAGTGATTCAGGCCGGGCAGGGGCAGATCCCTTCGCGCCAAGCGCAGATTGCGGCCGGTATTCCCAAGGAGGTCTCGTCGGAGACGATTAACAAGGTCTGTGCGTCAGGTATCCGCGCGCTCGTGATTCTCGACCAGGGAATCCGTGCAGGCGACGTTGAGGTTGGCGTTGCCGGTGGCATGGAATCGATGTCGAACGCTCCTTACCTGCTTCCAGGCGCGCGCTTTGGCTTCCGCATGGGTGAGACAAAGGCGCTTGACGCGATGGTCAACGACGGCCTCACGAATCCCTTTTCTGGCCGCCAGATGTTCGATGAGGCGACCGAGATCGGCGACGAGCTTGAGCTCGCGCGCCCCGACCTTGACCGCTGGGCTGTCCGCTCTCATGAGCTGGCGATCGCCGCAACCGATGACGGCCGCCTGCCGGAGGAGATCGTCTCGGTGATGATTTCGAGCCGCAAGGGCGACACCGTCGTTGAGGTTGACGAGGCGCCGCGCCGCGAGACTTCGCTCGAGACTTTGGCCAATCTGCCTGGGCTTGCAAGCAAGGAAGGCAGCCACACGGCAGGCAACTCGCCGGGAGTCAACGACGGCGCCGGCGCGATCGTTGTCGCCTCCGATCAGTGGGCTGAGGCCAACGGCCACGAGCCGCTCGCTGAGGTCGTCGCTCACGCGCAGTCGGCCAACGACTTCGCCTACCTCGCAACGACGCCGGCCAGCGCTTCGCTCAAGGCGCTCGAGAAGGCTGGGCTGCAGCCTGGTGACATCGATCTGTGGGAGATCAACGAGGCC
>SYIT01000073.1 GCA_005798685.1 Actinomycetota bacterium
CACGGTTCAGGTCCGTGTGGAGGCAACTCTGTGGAGGTTCGAGTCCTCTCATCCGCATCGGCGCCGGTTAGGGTGTTGCTGGTGGAGACTCTCGTAATTTCGGATGGTGGAGCGCTCGCCAACGAGACGATCAAGGAGCTGCGCGCCGGTGGAAGCGAGCCACTAGTGCTGCGCGACCCTAACGACAAGGCAATCCAGCGCGCCTTGGAGACTCCAATCGAGCGGGTTGCAGTAGTTGCGCGTGACGACATTGTCGCGCTGCGCTTGGCACTGGTCGTCGAGCACTTCAGGCCAGGGATTGAACTCGTCGTGACGGTCTTCGACCGCACTATCGCCGGCGAGTTGCGGCGCTCCGTTCCGCGCTGCCGTGTTGTCTCGTTGGCCGACATTGTCGCTCCGTCGCTGGCAGCGCCGTGCATCGCGGCCGCGTCCCCGAAGCGAGTCGGCCTCGATCTGTTCGGTCAGCTTGGAGGGATCCTCAACCCAACTTACGCGGGAGCCCGCATCTTGATCATCGGCCTATCTGGCATGTTGAGCATTTTTCTGCTCGACGCGATTTTGCTCGCTGCCGTTTTGAAATTGACGCCGGTCGACGCAATCTATGGCGCCGCACGCACCCTTACAACGGTCGCTGCTGAGCCGGAAGTCTCGAGCGGCCCAGCTTGGCTGAAGCTCTTCTCAGCGCTGACGATGCTGCTGACGATTGCCTTTGCAGCAATGTTCACGGCCGGCCTTGTGCAGCGGCTAATCGACCCGCGACTGACAACGATCATTGGCCGGCGCTCTATTCCGATGCACGGCCACGTGATCGTGATCGGCCTCGGGCAGGTAGGCCTGCGGCTCTGTTCGCTGCTGCGTGATAGTGGCATCGCAGCGGTTGCGGTCGAGGTCGCTGAAGACGCACCCAACGTCAGACTGGCGCGCGGTTATGGAATACCCATCGTGATTGGCCATGGCGAGGATCGCGAAGTCCTCAGGCGAGTCCATGTCGATCGTGCGCGGGCGCTCGCTGCCGTGACGTCCAGCGACCTAATAAATGTCGAAGTCGCGGTCGCTGCTCGCGCCGCGCGCGACTCGCTCGAGATTGTTGTGCGCGTTCGTGAAGGCGACGTTGCCGACGAAACCCAAACACTAGTCGGGCTCGGCCACATGCGCGACATCTACGAGATCGCCGGTGTTTCTCTAGCCGGCGTCCTCTCATCAGCATAGTTGTTGGCGCTAGAACCGCAGCCATTCCGTCGCGCGATTAGTACTATTAAACGATGGGAGAGATCCTTCGTGGCCGTGGTCTTCTAGTTCTCCTCGTGCTGGTGGCCGCAATTGCGGCCGCAGTACCGAGCGTCGCGAGCGCTCAAGCCACACCACCTCTTCCGAAGATCGTCAAGCCTGCGCTCCCTCCTGGCACGATCACGAAGACCTACAAGGTGCCGCTCTCAATCAAGCCCGGCCAGAACCTCAACCTTTATGAATACATTAAGGCCGACCAGCGCCCCAGCGAGGCGGGCTGGATCGTTGGCTTCAGGCCGGATCTCAAGCTCGCCGATGGCACCACGCCTCCTGTCGACCAGATCCACCTCCATCACCTCGTGATGCTGCTCAATCGCGACATCGTTGTCGCTTCCGGCGAGGAGAAGACGCATGTCACATTGCCGACCGGATTTGGCTACCCATACAAGCCAACCGATCGCTTGATGCTCAACCATATGATCCACAACTTCACCGCCAACCCCGAAAACGTGGTCTTTGAGTACACGGTCGACTTTCTGCCCGCCTCGGCCCCGGCAGCGGCATCGATGATCGGTGTGCAAACGCAGTTCGTTGACGTTGAAGGCGGCAAGGCCTACCCAGTCTTCAACGTCAAGCGCAATGCCGGCATCAATGGGCGCTACACCTACCCGGCGCAGGCGTCGGACTCACTTTCGGCGCGTAACCGCGTCCGCGTCCCCCGCGACGGTACGCTGGTCGCGACCGCCGGCCACCTCCATCCCGGTGGTCTCTACACCGAGCTTTTCGTCACTCGCGGTGACAAGACGGTCAAGATCTTCCGCTCCAACGCCCACTACTACGGCGCGGCCAAATTCGCCTCATGGAACATGTCGATGGGGTCAACCTCGCCTGATTGGCGCGTAGCAGTAAAGAAGGGCGACATCCTCAGCGTCCAAGTCACCTACGACACTAGGAAATCAGCTTGGTACGAGTCGATGGGAATCTCGCCGGTTGCGCTCTCCGACTCCCCATCGGGAGGACCGGATCCTTTCGTCGATCCGAGCGCGATCGACCAGACCGAAGTCTTGACTCACGGCGAACTGAAAGAGAACCGCGACTACGGCGGCCGCAAGACGCAGGGATACGCTGACGCGCGCAAGCTCGCCGACGGGCCAACGCTGGCAAAGGTCAAGATCAAGGACTTCGTCTACAAGCAAGGCGACCTGACGATGCCGGGCAAGAAGGGCCGGCCGCCACTCGTCGCCCAGGGCAAGTCGATCACATTCGTAAACGAGGACCCGCTGCGCGAGATCTTCCACACAGTTACTCCATGTAAGGCCCCCTGCAACCGCAGCTCTGGCGTCAGCTACCCGCTCGCCGACGGCCCCCAGGTTGATTCTGGCGAGCTCGGCTTCGGGCCGATTGGTATAACGGCGGCAGCCAACCGCGCCACATGGTCAACGCCTACCTACTTGAAGCCCGGCACCTACAGCTACTTCTGCCGGATTCATCCGGAGATGCGCGGCGCCTGGCGCGTCAAAGCAGCAAAAGCTAAACGCTGAGCGCGCCAGAGAGTCGGCCGCTAGCATCGGCACATGAAAGCCGAACCGGATCAGCTCGAGCTTGAAAAGCGCTTAGAGGAATTGCTTGAGCAAGAGTCGTTCGATCCGCCAGCGGCATTTGCTGAAGCGGCATCGCTGAACGACCCAGCGATCTACGCCGAAGCCGCAACCGACTCACCCGCCTGGTGGGGCGAGCGAGCGCGAGAGCTCGACTGGTTTGAGCCATTCACGAAAACACTCGACGACTCGGCCGCTCCTTTCTACAAGTGGTTTGAGGACGGCAAGCTCAATGCCTCCTACAACTGCCTCGACCGTCACGTTGAGGCCGGCCTCGGCGATCGCGTAGCTTTCCACTGGTTCGGCGAAGAGGGCGAGCAGCGCGACATCACCTACGCGCAGCTGCTGGCCGACGTAAAGCGGGCCGCCAACGCGCTGAAGGCCCGCGGCGTTGGCGCCGGCGACGTCGTCGGCATTTACCTGCCGATGATCCCTGAAGTCGTCGTCGCGATGCTGGCCTGCGC
>SYIT01000074.1 GCA_005798685.1 Actinomycetota bacterium
CATGGCCCCATGATCAGGCTGATCTGCGGAATCACGCCCGAGCACCTCACGTTGCGCACGAATACGTCGCCGTAAGCGCCGAGCGAAACGACGCCCTCCTGAATCCGCGCGCCGCCGGAGTCGTTGATGCCAATTACAGGGCAGCCGATCTTCGCCGCAAGATCCATCACCTTGCACATCTTCTCTGCCATTACTTCGCCGAGCGAGCCGCCGAAGACGGTGAAGTCTTGGCTGAAGACGCAGACGCGGCGCCCGTCGATCGTGCCATGGCCGGTTACTACGGCGTCGCCCCAAGGGCGGTTCTCCTGCATGTTGAAGTCGTAGGTGCGGTGGCGCATGAAGGTGTCGAGTTCATCGAACGAGCCTTCGTCGAGCAGCTTCTCAATCCGCTCGCGCGCCGTGTATTTACCACGGTCATGCTGCTTGGCCTCGGCTTCGGGCGATGAGTGCATCGCCAGCTCGCGCATCTCGCCGAGCAGCGCCAGCTTTGCGGTGAAATCTTCTGACTCAGATGCGCTCGCCATTAGGCGCACCAGTCTAGATGCTGGGCAGGGCGGCAGGGCCTGCGGCCAGCGTTGCGCTTATGAGCGCGAGAAGGGGCGGTGGTGCGCGGCGCCAAGGTCGTCGAGTACCCCCTCGAGGATCGCGTCGATTGATTCGGCGCTGATCGGAGCCGGTTCAGGAGCTTCGGTGCTGACCTCTGGCTCAACTTCAGGCACGACGATCGGGTCGGGCATCGGCTCAGGCGCAGCTTCGGGCGCTGCCTCAGGTTCTGGCGTTGGGTCAGGCGCTGGCTCGTCGCTCGCGGTGGCCTGCCGCGGCGGATCGGGGATCGATGGCCCGAAATCGAACAGGCACGCGAAGAATCCCTGTTTGGCCGGTTTCGCGGCCGTTGGCGCTGGCGCTGCGGCCGGCTGCGGCGTTTGGACTGGCGTGGCGGCCGGCTGCGGCGTGGCGGTCACCTTTGCACCGGGCGTGGGCGGAGCGGTAGCGGCGGCCGGGCGATCCTCGACCTCGACCGTCAGCGTCACCTTCGTTCCCCAACCGGCCGCTGCGATCGCCACCGTGCCGCTAACTTGATCGCCCTCCCAGGCGACGGTGGTATCGGGATCGGTCCCGGTTATGCGGATCTCACCAAAGGCATGGAGGTAGTGGCCGAGCGAATCCTGATCGCTGACCCCGGCCCAAAGCTCCGGCGAAGACTTAACAAGCCTGCGCTCTGCACGGTGCGCTGACATCGTCGTACGCCCTTCCCTTCTGGAGAGGCCATTCCTGCCGAAAACGGGCTCTGCAACGCCGCGCCCGCGCTACCTCAGGGCTATACCGGCTGGGCGATCATCAGGTAGAGCGCAATCAAGACCAAAACGTTCGCCGCCAGGAAGACAATGTTGAGCTTGCGATAAGCCTTTTCGTATTCGGCCGAGAAGGTGACCGATCCGCTGCCGGCTCGAGCTCCCAGCTCCTTTGCTGCCATTGCGCTCAGCTTCTTCGCAGTCGGCAGCGCGAGGACGTGGCTGAGACCGATTAGAACGACCAAAATGACGATTGCTCCCGCGACCCAGTGCTCACCCCACAGACTGGCGGCGCTAGCGAGGTAGGCGCAGGCGAGTAGGAGCACAAGGTAAGCGACGGTAATCAAGCTGCGCCCGGCGTAAATAATTGCGCTGTAAAGGCCGGGCAGCGCCTCCGGGTTGGCGTTTGTCACGCGGGCCAAAATTACTGGATAGAGAAACGGCGCACCGAAGGCGATAACCATCGCGGCAACTTGAATCCAAAGCACAAAGTCGTATACGCGCAGCGCCACCATTTGAGGATCTTAGGAGCTTGGAGCTAGAAGCCCGGTTTGTAGCCGCCGAAAACGTCCCTCATTGCACCGCAAACCTCGCCCATCGAGCAGCGATCCTTCAGCGCGGCGCGGATCGCTGGTATCAAGTTCGCGTCGCCGCGTGCCACTTCGCGCAGCTCTTCGAGCCTGGTCGCAACTAGCTCCTGGTCACGATCGGCTTTGAACGCCGCTAGGCGATCGAGCTGCTCGCGCTCCGATTCTGGATCAACGCGCAGCAGGCCGGGAACTTCGATCTGCTCCTCGATGTATTCGTTGACGCCGACGACGATGTCCTGCTTTGTCCGGTAGCGCTCTTGGTAGCCCCAAGCCGATTCGTCAATCTCGGCCGTGATGAACTCGATCGCGTGAACGGCGCCGCCGAGCTCATCAACCTTCGCGATCAGCTCAGCCGAGCGGCTTTCGATCTCTGCCGTCAGTGATTCAACGTAGTAGGAGCCGGCGAACGGATCAACGGTGTCGGCGGCGCCCGATTCGGCGGCGATGATCTGCTGCGTGCGCAGAGCCGTCTTTGCGGCCTGCTCGCTCGGCAGCGCCAGCGCCTCATCAAAACCGTTTGTGTGAAGCGACTGCGTGCCGCCGCAGACGGCGGCGAAGCCTTGCAGCGCTACGCGGACAATGTTGTTTTCCGGCTGCTGCGCGGTCAGCGTGACGCCGCCGGTCTGAGTGTGGAAGCGCAGCATCATCGCCTTCGGGTTGGTCGCGCCAAAGCGCTCCTTCATGATCTGCGCCCACATCGTTCGCGCGGCGCGGAACTTTGCGACCTCCTGGAAGACGTTGTTGTGGCCGTTGAAGAAGAAGGCTAGGCGTGGCGCAAAGTCGTTTACGTCCAGGCCACGGTCGATCGCTGCCTGCACATAGGCAATCCCCGTCGAGAGCGTGAAGGCGACCTCCTGAACTGCCGAGCAGCCCTTTTCGCGGAAGTGGTAGCCGGAGATCGAGATCGTGTTCCACTTTGGAATCTTTTCGGCGCAGTAGGAGAAGACGTCGGTCGTGAGCCGCATCGAAGCCTCGGGCGGGTAGATGTAGTTGCCGCGCGCGATGTACTCCTTGAGGATGTCGTTCTGAACCGTGCCGCGCAGCTTCTCGCTCGGCACGCCCTGCTCCTCTGCGACTAGGTCGTAGAGCATCAGCAGCACCGAGGCCGGCGCGTTGATCGTCATCGAAGTTGAAACCTGATCGAGCGGGATTTGATCGAACGCGGTGCGCATGTCGTCGATCGTGTCGATCGCCACGCCGGTGCGGCCAACTTCGCCTTCGCAGAGCGCGTTGTCGGAGTCGAGGCCGAGCTGGGTTGGCAGGTCGAAGGCCATCGAAAGGCCGGTGCCACCTCGCGAGAGCAGGTAGCGGTAGCGCTCGTTTGACTCTTTCGCGCTGGCGTAGCCGGCGTACTGGCGCATCGTCCACTGCTGCGAGCGGTACATCTGCTCGTGCACTCCGC
The DNA here is from genome assembly GCA_005798685.1 of Actinomycetota bacterium. Lineage (GTDB taxonomy): Bacteria > Actinomycetota > Thermoleophilia > Solirubrobacterales > Solirubrobacteraceae > F1-60-MAGs163. The sequence continues at coordinate 3,285 of SYIT01000074.1, forward strand.
GCGTGTATGGGAAGTCGCCGGGCTGGCCGAGCTGAAGATCTTTCGGAACGTCGGCCTCGCTGTAGAGGGCGTCGATCTCAATTCCCGAATCGGTGAAGCGGCGCGGGTCGCCCGGGCCGACGATCGGCGCGATTGTCAGGCGCTCGTCCTGCTCTGAAGAAGCCATTGGGGAACCGTACCGCCGGATCGAAAAAGAGGTTGTGCCGTACGCTGCGCGCTGTGGAGGTTTCGGTCCGACTATTTGCAGGCCTGCGCGAACGCTTCGGCAGCGATTCGCTGCAGCTTGAGCTGGCCGACGGCGCCAGCGTCGCTGACGCGCTGGTCGCGCTGAGCGGGCAGATCGACGCTAGCGGCTGCCTGCTCGCCGTCAACCGCGAGTACGCAGACGACGACCTTATCCTCGCCGAAGGTGATGAGCTGGCGTTGATCCCGCCGGTCTCCGGCGGCGGCGCTCAGGCGCACGTTGCGCTCAGCGATTCGCCGCTATCGCTCGATGTGCTGTTGGAGCGGGTCCGCGACCCGCGCGCCGGGGCGGTCGTCAGCTTCTGCGGCGTTACGCGCGAGGTTGACGCGCTCGACTATGAGGTTTATGCCGAGATGGCCTTGGAGCAGATGGCGCGGATCGTTGACGCGGCAATTGAGCGCCACGGGCTTTGCGCCGCCGCCGCCGAACATCGCGTAGGCACGGTGCCCTTGAGCGAAGCGAGCGTGATCGTCGCCGCCAGCGCGCCGCACCGCGGCGAAGCGTTCGCCGGCGCGCGCGAGATCATTGACGAGCTAAAGGCCTGCGCGCCGATCTGGAAGGTTGAGCTTGAAGGCGACGAGCGCAGGCGGGTTGAAGGCTCAGCCCCGAAGCGCCGGCAGCGCTAGGCGGGAGCGCCGCCGGCCTGGGCTGGCTCGGTCGGGTCACCGCCGCCGCCCGCGGCGGCCATCTCGCGGGCAAGGTGGTCCTCGATCTGCATTGGGCTGTCGATCAGCCGCTCCACGACGGTAAGCAGGTTGGACATCGAGGAGACCTCCTCGACCTGTTCCTTAGTGAACCACTGGATGAACTGCTCGCCCGCGAAGTCGCCCTCGTCGCGGGCCAGCGCGGCCATTGCGTTGATCTGCTCGGTGACCATCTTCTCCTGCTCGAGCGCGAGGCTGACCGGGGCGGCGATGTCGTCAAAGTCGGTCTTCGGCGGTTTGATTCCAGGAACGATTGGACCAGCGTCCTGATCGAGCAGGTACTGGACCATCATCATCGCGTGGCCGCGCTCCTCAAGCGCCTGCTTGTAGAAAAACTGCGCTAGGTGGGGCAGCGTCTGAGCGTCGTAGAAGACGGCGATCGCTACGTACTGCTGGTGGGCGGCGTATTCGTGGCCGATCTGTTCGTTTACTGCGTCGGCAAAGGCGGTTGAGGTCATAGGAAGAGACTAGGGCCTTTCGCCCGCACGAAACGGCCCGCCGAAGAGATCTTTAAGTCCGTACTCTTGGCCGATGGCCACTTCCCTAGTTACCGGCGGCGCAGGCTTTCTTGGTTCGCATCTTTGCGACGAGTTGCTGCGCCGCGGCGACCGCGTTATCTGCGTTGACAACCTTGAAACCGGCTCGCTGCAGAACATCTCGCACATTCGCGCCGATGAGTTCAGCTTCGTCAACTGCGACATCACCGAGCCGTACTTCATTGAGGAGCCGATCGATTCGATTTACCACCTTGCTTCGCCGGCCTCGCCGATCGACTATCTACGGCTGCCGCTGCAGACCTTGAAGGTTGGCTCGCACGGAACGCACCACACACTCGGCCTTGCGAAGGAACACCGAGCCCGCTTCCTGCTCGCATCAACCAGCGAGGTTTATGGCGACCCGCAGGTTCACCCGCAGACTGAGGATTACTGGGGCCACGTAAATCCGATCGGCCCGCGTGGCGTTTATGACGAAGCGAAGCGCTACGCCGAGGCTTTGACGATGGCCTACCACCGCCAGCAGGGCGTTGACACGGCGATCGTGCGGATCTTCAACACCTACGGCCCGCGGATGCGCTCCCACGACGGCCGCGCGGTTCCTACCTTCCTGCGCCAAGCGCTCGCCGACCGGCCGATCACCGTTTATGGCGACGGCGCTCAGACGCGCTCCTTCTGTTTCGTCACCGACCTGATCCGCGGGCTGATTGCCCTTAGCGAATCGGGCGAGCATCAGCCTGCCAACATCGGCAACCCGAATGAGTTCACGCTGCTCGAGCTGGCGCAGATCGTGATCGAGGTTTCAGGCTCGCGCTCGGAGATTGTTTACGAGACTTTGCCTACAGATGACCCGAAGCAGCGCAAGCCAGATATCACGCGCGCGCAGGAACTACTGCAGTGGGAGCCGAAGGTTGGATTGCGCGAAGGTCTTGCGCAGACGATCGAAGAGTCCGGCGCCGAAGCGCTGCTGGGTATTCCAAGCTGACCTGCGAGCGTCACTTTCGTGTCCTCGCGGTGTTGTAACGAGTAGAAGAGCGATGACCGAGAAGCCCCGCCTGCCAAAAAGTGCCCCGCGCGACCCGTTCGCGGCGCCGCCGGAGCTGGAGGTCGTCGCCGACGGCCACGACTCGCGCCGCCGCAAAACGCCGCTCTCTTTCATCTTGACGATGGACGCGCTGCGCAGCGCTGCGCGCGTGGCTTCGCTTGTAGTTGTTGACGTCGTCGGGATCTACCTCGCGATCCTTATTGCGCTGCAGAGCAAGTCGCTGCTCTTTGACAGCGTTGGCTTTAGCGCCAACGCCACGCAGGCCTACAACTACGCCGTCTTCGCGGTGCTGCTTACGCTGCTGCTCTTCGCTCGCGCCGGCCTCTACGGCGACCGCGGCTCGCGGCCTGGCCTTGGCGCTGTCGTCTCGGCGCTCTTCTCCGTAGCGCTGGTCGCGCTGATCTACTCGCTGATCGTCGGCCGCGACTTCTCCAGCTACTACATCTTCTGGGGCACGCTGATCTTTGCTGTTGTGGTCGTCGGTTCGCTGCGCGCGCTCTATGACCGCGTTAGTGGAAGGATTTTGCGCGCCGCCGGTTACCGTCGCAGCGCGCTGCTGGTGGGCATTGGCGGGCACGCAGAGGCGGTCGCCGCGGCGCTCGGCTCGGGCCGCGCCAACCCGGTTGAGGTCGTTGACATCGTCGGCCCCGCCGAGCTTGATGCGGCCTTCGACGAGCAGTACTTCGATGAGCTCGTGATCGCCGACCCAGGCTTCAGTGAGCAGCGCGTGCTGGAGATCGTTGATCGCTGCCACGAGCGTGGTGTGCGCGTCCGCGTGGCACCTTCAACGAGCGAGCTGCTGGCGCGCCGGGCCGAGTTCGTGCCGGGCTCGGCTGTGCCGCTATTTGAGCTGCGCGCCCCCGTCTTTGATGGCGCCGACTACGCGCTGAAGCGCTTCTTCGACCTCACCGGCGCGGCGCTCAGCCTGCTGATCTTAAGCCCACTGCTACTGCTGATCGCGCTCGCCGTCGGCTTCAGCTCGCGCGGGCCGGTGCTGTTCCGCTCACGGCGGCCGGGGATCGCCGGCGTGCCGTTCGCCTGCCTTAAGTTCCGCACGATGTACGAGGGCGCTGAGCTGCGCCAGCAGGAGCTGGAGGCTGAGAACGAGGCCGACGGGCCGCTCTTTAAGATTCGGCGCGACCCGCGGATCACGCCGGTCGGCCGCCTGCTGCGCCGCTTCTCGCTCGATGAGCTGCCGCAGCTTTGGACCGTGCTGCGCGGCGAGATGTCGATCGTCGGGCCGCGGCCGCTGCCCCAGCGCGATTACGCGCGGCTTGAGGATTGGCACCGCCGCCGCTACCTCGTGCTGCCAGGAATGACCGGCCTGTGGCAGGTATCTGGCCGCTCGGAGCTTGACTTCGATGACCTCGTAAACCTTGACTTCCTTTACATCGAGCGCTGGTCGCTGGCGCTCGACCTCAGCATTCTCGTGCAGACGATTCCCGCCGTTCTGCGCCGTCGCGGCGCTTTCTAGGTGGCCGATTGGCACGAAGAGGTTTGGGCCGCTGTTCCGCTGGGCGCGCGGCCAGAGCGCTTTGACGAGCGCTGCGAGCTGCTGCTTGCAGATGTGATCGAAGGCCAGCGCGTGCTTGACGTGGGCTGCGGTGACGGCCGTTTCAGCGCCGCGCTCGTTGGCGCGGGTGCGAGCGTGGTCGGCGTTGACGCTTCGGCCGAGGCGCTCCGCCGCGCACGTACGGTTGCCCCGGGCGCCGAGTTCGTGAAGAGCGAAGAGGGCGCGCCGCTGCCTTTCGGCGACGGCCCGTTCGATCTCGTTTGGTGCGGTGAAACGCTCGAGCACGTCGTTGACGTGGCGCAGCTGCTCGGCGAGCTGAAACGCGTGCTCGTTGCCGGTGGAATGCTGCTGGCGACGACGCCAAACCATGCGCGGCTCCGGGTCGCCTTCGAAGCGCTGGCTGGCGGCCCACTCGAGCGGCGTCTCGATCCGCGCTCCGACCACCTTCGTTTCTTCACTGCGCACACCCTGCGCGAACTGCTCAGCGGCGCCGGTTTCGAGCAGGTCAGCGTGATCGCCGTCGACGGGCCGCCGCTGCTGCGGCGCTCGCTGATCGCTCGCGCGCGCTAGAAGATCAGTTCTTCTTGTTCTTCTTTTTCTTCTTCTGCTCGGCGCGTTTGACGGCGCGATAGGCGAGCAGGAAGGTTGCCTTCGCCTGCAGCGCGCGCGGGTTGAGGTAGAGCGCGGCCTTGATGTCGCGCTGCGCACCGACCGGGTCGTCCTGCTCGTTGAGGCGGAACTGGGCCAGCGCGATCCAGCCAGCGATTACCGCTGGGCGGCGTTGAACCGCGCTTTCGTATGTCGCCTCGGCCGCCGGAAGATCGCCGGCCGCGGTCTGCGCGCCAGCCAGCGTGTAGAGCGGCACGTTTGAGAACGGGTTCGTGACCGCCGCTTCGCGCGCCAAATCCTGCGCCTGCGCGTTCTTGCCGACGATCAGCGCTTCGAGAGCCGCGTTGCTCTGGTTTGTCGACTGCTGCGGCAGCGTCACGGTCCATGCGCCCACTGCTGCGATCGCGATGGCGAGAACTGCGCCGCCGGCGCGCCAGCGGTTTCGAAGCCCGCTGCGCAGCCTGTCACGGAGCCTGCCTGCCGGCTCGATGCTCTCGCCCAGAGGCCCGCGCGCCACCAGCCAGCCGGCGGCAAAGAGCGCTGGCACGGCGGTGCCGGGGATAAGCCAGGTCCAGTCGACGAGCGAATTAACGCCGAAGACGACGACAACGGCCGCCAGCGCCACCATTCCCGCCCGCTGATCGCTCCAGTGGCGCCGCTGCGCCCCGCGCCAGGGGCCTGTGGCGCGCCACGCGCCGGCCAGCCAAGCGGCCAGCAGCGCGAGCGTCACGGCCAGCCCCACGATGCCAAGATCGGAGGCGGTTTGGACGATGAAGCCGTGCGCTTGCAGCACGTCAAGGTCGTCTCTGCGGACGATCAGTCGCGCCGCCGTGTAGCCGCCGGCGCCTACGCCAAGGACAGGCTTTGATTTGAAGATCGTGATTGCGTCGCGCCAGTAGCGCGCTCGGGCGCTACCGATCGCGGTAAGCCGCGCCGGGTCGTTTCGCGGCTGCTTGGCGTTCGGGTCGGTCAGGCTCTTCCAGCCGCTTGAGATGCTGCCACTAAATCCCTTCTCTGAGGTGGCGAGCACCGCAGCCAGCGCAACCGGCGCCAGCGCGAGGCAGATCAACAGCACTGCGCCCCAAGTTCGCGTCGTTCGCTCCGGCCATGGCCGCCTCTCACGCAGCCAAGTGGCAAGGAGCCCGATGATCAGCAGAATCACGACAAGCGCCAGCAGCCCCACGCCCAGCTCGGTGCCGGCGTTGCTGCGCAGCGGCAGCTCAATGCGGTCGGCGCTGAGGCCGCTCTGGCCGAAGGCCCAAACGCCGAGCAGGCCGCCGAAGCCGATCCCTGCGATCAGCACCGTTGCCGAGCGCAGCCGCAGTGGAACGAGAATCAGCCAGAAGGCAAGGCCCAGCGCCGCCGCCAGCAGCGAGCCGCGCGAGTAGGCGAGCATCAATGCGACGGTGAGAATTCCAACCAGCGGGAAGGCGAGCACGGCGGTGGCGGCGTGGCCTTCGCGGCGCGCGCCAAGCCAGGCGGCGGCCGGCAGGCCGAGCGCGGCGGTCAGGCCGACGGCGTTCCAGTAGCCGAATGGTTCGCGCAGGCGGCCGTAGGTTTCGTTTTCGGCCAGCGCGGCCGGAAAGACCTTTGTCATCAGCGCGTAGATGCTGATCACGAAGCTCGCTATCAGCAGGCCGCCGAGCAGCGAGCGCCACTGGCCGGGGGCGAGGCGGACCAGTGCGGCGCCGATCACGAAGGCTGCCAGCAGCGCGAACGTGCGGTTCGTCTCCAGCCAAGCGACGGCGGGGTCGATCGCCCAGACGATCGAGGCGCCGGTGATGAAGACGAGCAGCGCGAAGAAGCCGATCGACATCAGCCCCCATGGTTTGCGGGTAGCGGCGCCGGCGAGGAGAGCCAGCGCGCCGAGGATTCCGGCTAGCGCGATCAGGAAGACCTCAACGTGGGTCAGCGTCTTCGTCTGCAGGCCGCCGCGGGCGTGGAAGCTGAGCGCGCAGAAGAGCGCCGCGAAGGCAAGCGTCAGCAGGGCGCGGCCAAGCGGCGCCCCGCGGCCCGCCGGGTCGCTTTCGAGCTGGAGCGCGAGCGGCTCAGCGACTGGCGTAGTAATTGCGGACACGGGGGATTAGGACGGCGCCGATCGCAGCCAGCGCGCCGGCGCCAAGCAGCACGAGCATGATTTTTAGTGAGAGTGGAAGTTTGTTCAGCGCCGCCGTGCCGGTCGCCGCCGTGCCGAAGGCTGCAGGGTCAACGATCACGTCACCGACCTTCGCATTCGTGCCCTTTGATGCCTCGGTTACCGCTGTTGAAACGGCCTGCTTCTCCTCCGGGGTGGCGGCCGTAATGATTGAATCGGCCTGCGCCTCTGAGATCGCGTCGGAACCGGTCGAGGCTGCAATCTGCGCGGCTTCGATAATTGAGCGGCAGTTTGAGTACTGGTCGGCGTCGGCAGGGATGTTCGCGAGCGCCTTTTTGTATTCGGCCTGCGTGTAGGTGCCGGTCACCTGACCTTTCGGGCCGCAGGCCTGCTGCAGCAGGTCTTCCCAGCTGGCGAGCGCTGCGGTTGGAGCGAGCAGCGCGCCGAAGAGTGCCAGAGCGATCAGGCTCGCCGGCAGTGATGTCGTCTTTAGCGAGCGATTCATGGCTGAAGGGCGAACTGCTGAACCGGAAACCGACGTCGTCGACCGGAAAAGTGAACGCTAGCAGGCGCTTCGCCCGGCTGAGACGCTTTCCAGCGCCGCCGTGCAGCCCGCAGCCCAAGCCTTGTAGTCGTAATCCGCGGCGGCCTCAAGCCCCGCTGCAGCGAGCTTTTCGCGCAGCGCCGGTTCGCGCTCAAGGCTTTGGATTGCCGCTGCCAGCGCTGCCTCGTCTCCAGCCTCAACAATCAGCCCCGTCTCGCCGTCTTTGACGAGCCCGCCGGCGGCGGCGCCGACTGCGTCGCTGGCTACCACGACGGCGCCCTGAAGCATCGCTTCGTTGACGACCAGCCCCCACGGCTCACGAAAGGCGCGCGTCGCCAGCGAGGGAACGAGCCAGATGTCGGCGGCGGCGTAAAGGTCGCGCATCTGGCCGGCGCTGAGCTTGCCGAGCGCGCGCACCGAGGGCTGCCCGGCCCGGCCGCCGTCGTAGTCACCGGCGATCGCCATCATTGCGCCCTGCGATGCGAGGCCGCAGCGCTGCCAGGCCTTTACTGCCAAACCGACTCCCTTGTTGACGCCGCTGCGCCCGGCGATACCTACAAGCAGCGACGGCTCGCCGAGCTGCTGGCGCCAAGCGGCGGCGCGCCCCTGCTGGCCCCAGAACTGAACGTCAACGGGCTGGCGCGCAACGTGAACGTTCTTCGCGCCGTGGCTTTCGACGTAGGCGGCAACGTGTGGGCCATAGGCGATCACGGCGTCGGCATGCGATTCGATCCAGTGCACGAGCGGCGCCGCGGCAAGGTGGGCGGGCGTCCCGATCTTGTGCCAGATTCCCGTCCAGTAGATGAACGGCACGCCGGCTCTGCGGGCGCCCAGATAGGCGGCGGGAAGCGCAACGCGCCCGGCGCTTGTGGCGATCACGGCCCGGTAGCGGCCACTTGCCGCTAGGCGGTAGATCCCTTTCTGGCTCGAGCGGATGAACGGAACTCCGGGGTCGTCAAGGCCAGCGCTGCCGTGGTGCTGCTTGCCGTCGTAGATCGCGAGCTTTATTCCCTCAGCCCTGTTTAGCTCGGCCAGCGCGCCTGCGCGGTCGGGCGGCACTTGATTTGTAACAAGCAGCGCCGGCTTGGTCACGTTGAGAGCGCCTTCTCGTAGGCGGCGACGGTCGCCGCGCCGCAGGCCTGCCAGCTGAACTCGCGCTCCACCGTGGCCCGCGCATGGTTGCCCAGGCTGGTGATTAGCGCCGGATCCTCAAGCATTTCGCCGAGCCGCTCAGCCAAGCGCTCAACGTCGGCCGGCGGCACGATCCGCATCCCTTGGCCATAAAGGCGAATCTCAAACGGCCCCGGCTCGCCGACCGAGCCGATAGCCGGCAGCCACCCGGCCATCGCTTCGATGTAGGCGACGCCGAAGGCCTCGTCAACGCTTGGCATCACGAAGATCGAGCACTGGCGCGCCCTCCGCAGCGCCTCCTCGTTGCTGAGCTGGCCGGCGAACTCAACGCGCTCGCGCAGCCCCAGCGAGTCGGTCAGCTGCTCAAGGTTGGCGCGCTCCGGCCCGTCGCCGATGATCAGGTAACGCAGATCGGGAAAGCGGTCGCGCAGCACCCAGATCGCGCGCAGCACGTCGGCGTGGCGTTTTCGCGTAGCCAGGTGGGCGACGGTGACGAGCGTTGGGTGCTCGGGCCGCGGCGCGCGGCCTTCGGGAAGGTCGGTTCCAAGGTGGACAACTTCGCAGCGCTCGGCGCCAAGCTCGGCGCAGTCGTCGGCGATCCCTGCACTGTTGGCGATCACCAGCCGCGCCTGCGCGAAGGCGCGCTCGATCGCCGTGCGCCCCTCAGCGAAGCGTGGCGCGGTGTAGTAAAGGTCGGCGCCGTGAACGGAGACGACGAGCGGATCGGTCAGGCGCGCGGTTAGAACCGCGTCGGCGGCCGGCACGGCGTTGTGGGCGTGGATTAGGTCGAACGGGAACTCGTTGCGCAGCTTCGCCAGTGCGCGGCCAAGTGGCTTCGCCGCCCAGTTGCCCCAAGACCCGTAGGAGCGGCCCATCGGCGGCGAGGCGTAGCGGACGTAATCAATTTGGACCCCATCGATCTGCGAGCGCGATGGGTGGCGCGCCAGCTTTAGCGCCGCTGCCGGGCGGCTCAAAATCGGCGTCGCCGCCGGTGGCACAACGCGGTTGAGAACGATGGCGCGCACCTCGGCGCCAGCGGCAATCGCTGCCTGCGCCTGGCGGTGCGCCCAGATCCCGAGCACCGGGTCATGGGCGCGCGGGTAGAACTCGGAGACGACGGCAATCTTCATCGCTGAATACCCACCGTGCGAATTTCGTCGCTGCGCAGGTAGGGCCTGCCGCGAAGGAACTCTTGAGCCTCGGCGATCGCATCCTCGCGCGGGTAGTCGGCGGCGACCGGCCGCAGCGTGTGCCCAACTGGCGTGGCGTCAACGATTCCGATCGGCCAGCCGCGCTGGGCGGCGATCGCCGCCCAGTGCGCGTCGAGCCCCCAGCCGGTCCGCAGCTTCGGGAACGGGATCAGCGCTGCCGCCGCGGCCGGCGCGAAGGCCGTCACCGGGCCGATCTCAACAAAGGTTGTGCGGCGCGATCGCACGCCGCGGCGGCGGCGCGTGATCGGCCAGGCGGCGTGGGAGTGGAGGCGGTGAGCAGGCTGCGCGATCTGCAGCCCTGCCGCTTCGGCCGCGAAGAGAAATGAATCGAGGAAGCCGCGCGGCAGATCAGCGTCATCGTCGAGCACGACGACCCAGTCGTATTCGCGCCGGTCGGCCGCTTCGATCAGCGCGTTGAGGTTCTCGAACTTTCCTGCCCCCGCGGCGGCCGCCACGCGCAGCTCAACGCTGTGGTGGGAGCGCTCAAGTTCGGCGCGCTGCTCTGCAAGCAGTGAGGTGCCGTGGTCGCTGGCGATCGTTAGCACCAGCACGCCGCGGCGCGGCGCGGCGGCGGCGTCGCGCCGGAGCGCTCGGCGCGAGAGCGTTTCGCGCAGATCTATTCCGCGGTCGGCGAGCGCCAGTAGCTTCGCGCGGCGGCCCGAGACCTGCCCGCCACTGCCCGACATGAAGTCATTGACACCGCTGATGACCGGCGCGCCGCTGAGCGGCTTGCGCGAAATCGCTGCCTCGATCCGCCCCCAGCTGTGGGCAGCGGTCACCGGCCCCATCGAGCAGAGCCTGCGCGGCCCATGCCAGAGGCAGCCCGCGAAGACTCGAAGCTCGCCCCAGATTGACGGTGCGGTTCCGCGAGCTTCATCAAACCGCCGGGCCACGCGGCCACGCCCCCGAGCGGCATCGCAGAGCGAGCTGAGCCGTGAATCGTCGCCGCAGCGAACATGATCAACGGCCGCGGCGGCGAGGTAGCGGATTCGCCCGCCGCTCACTCGCCAGCGCTCCTCCCACTCCTGTTCATCGCCGCCGACAGGTAACAGCGGATCAAACAGGCCAACGGCGCCAAAGGCGCTGCGGCGGATCATCATGTTCGAACCCCAGGCGTAAACGCAGTCGGCGTCGCTGGGCCCCAGCTCGGTTGTCGTGATTGGCCAGCCCTCGCGGCCGCAGGCGCGAAAGCGGTGGTCTTCGATCCTGGCGTGGATCGGGCCGCTGAACACTCCCACCTGCTCGGGCTGCTCGGCGGCGCCTTCGAGCAGTGCCAGCAGCCAGCCGGCATGAACTTCTACGTCGTCGTCGGTGAAGATCAGCAGCTCCGCGTCGCTTGCGCCAATGCCACGGTTGCGCGCCGCGTTGAGGCCGTCGCCGGCGCCTTCACTTATGTACGAGGCACCGTGTGCTTCGGCGACCGTCCGCGTTGAGATTTCCGGCCCGTCGTCAACGACGATCAGCTCGGCGCCAAGCGCCGCGGCCTGCGGCGCGATCGAGGCCAGCGCGCGATCAAGGTAATGCGGGCGCCCGCGGGTCGGGACGATGATTGCGGCTGGCGTCAACATGGCCGTTTGACGCTAGCGTGGCCGGGCGTCGTGATCCTTCTAATTCACAACCAATACCGCACGCTTGGCGGCGAAGAACGCGTAGTTGACGACCTCTCACGGCTAATTCCCGAGTATTTGGGTGAAGAGGTCGAACTTTTGCAGCGCAGCAGCAGCTCGCTTTCGGGCGGCAAAGCGGCCTTGGCGCTTGCCCGCGGCGGCCTTGATCCCGCCGAAGTCGCGGGCGCGGTCGCACGCACCGGAGCTCGAGTGGTCCACGGCCACAACCTGCTGCCGGCCTTCGGCTGGCGCGCCCTCGCTGCCGCTCGCAAAGCCGGGGCGCGGACCGTCCTCACTCTCCACCAGTACCGCCTCGTCTGCGCCGCCGGCACCTGCCTCGATTCCGCCGGCAACGACTGCACCCGCTGCCACGGCCGCGACACGCGCCCAGGCGTACGGCTGAACTGCCGCGGCGGCTCGCGCGCCGAGGCCGCCGTCTACGCAGGTTCGCTCAGCGCTTGGTCGGCGCGGATGGTCGCTGAGGCCGACGTTCTGCTCGTCACCAACCAAACGACGCTGAACCGCTTGAACGAACTCGGCGCGCCACTCGAGGGCGCGCGCGTGGAAGTGGTTCCCCACTCGGTCGCTGCCGCCACGCAGCGCGCCGCGCCAGCGAGCGGCGAGTACGCAATCTGCTCGGCGCGGCTCTCGGCCGACAAGGGCGTTGACGTTGCGATCGATGCCTGTGCCCGCGCCGGTCGGCCACTCGTCTTGACCGGTCAAGGCCCGGACGAGGCCGCGCTGCGCGCGCAGGCTGCGCGGCTCGGCTCCAGCGTCACCTTTGCCGGTCGCGTCACCGACGACGAGCTGGCGCGGCTGCGCGCCGGCGCCGCTCTGGCAGTCGTGCCGTCACGGTTCGCTGAAACTTTCGGCCTCTCGGCCGCCGAGGCGATGGCTGCAGCGCTGCCTGTAGCCGCTACCAGCGCCGGCGCGCTCGTCGAGCTGCTTCCGGCCGAGGACCTCTCAGTCCCGGGCAGCTTCGAATCGCTCACGGCCTCGGTCGAGAAGCTCTGGGGCGACGAAGCCCGCGGCACTGCCAACGCCAAGCGAATCGAACAGATCGCCTCACCTGCAGTAGTCGCCGCCAAGCTCGCCGCCGTCTACGACGGTTAGAAGCGCGTACGATCAGCCGATGCGCGCACTGGTAACGGGAGGGGCAGGTTTCATCGGCTCGAACGTCGTTGACGCGCTTCTGGCCCGCGGCGACGAGGTTGCCGTCGTCGACGACCTTTCAACCGGGCGGATCGAGAACCTCGAAGGCGCGCTTGCCGCCGGCGCCATCTTCCACCAGCTCGACATCCGCGACGCCGACGCCGTCACCACCGCTTCTGAAGCCGCCCGCCCGGAAGTCGTCTTCCACTTCGCCGCGCAGATGGACGTGCGCCGCTCGCTCGCCGACCCGGCCTTCGACGCGTCGGTCAACGTCGTCGGCACGATCAACGTGCTCGAAGCTGCCCACGCAAGCGGCGCGCGGCGGCTGATCAACACTTCAACCGGCGGCGCTATCTACGGCGAGACCGACGTGATGCCAACGCCGGAGACGGTCGCGGCGGCACCCGTCTCCGCTTACGGCCAGAGCAAACAGTGCGCCGAGCTCTACTGCGCCTGGGCTGGCCGCGCGCGCGGGCTTGAAACGGTGACGTTGCGCTACGGCAACGTCTACGGCCCGCGCCAAGACCCGGGCGGCGAGGCCGGCGTGATCGCGATCTTCGCTGGCCGGCTGCTCAGCGGCGAGCAGCCAACCGTTTACGGCGACGGAAGCGCGCGCCGCGACTACACCTTCGTTGATGACATCGTCGCCGCCAACCTGCTCGCGGCCGCGCAGTCAATGCCCGGCGGCCCGTACAACGTCGGCACCGGTATCGACTCAAGCGTGCTCGAGCTGATCGAAGCGATAGACGCCGCCGCGGCGCCCGGCGAGGCGCCGCTAAAGCCAGAGTTTGCTGCCGCCCGCGAAGGCGAGCTCCAACGCAGCTCGCTCGACGTCTCGCTCGCCCGCGACGAGCTCGGCTTCAGCGCAGCAACAGACCTCAAGAAAGGTGTCGCCGCGACGGTCGAGGCGCTGCGCGACGGTAGTTAATTCCGCGCCCGTAATTGGCGCATGAATTGTGAGATGAAGCGTGGGTTATAGATCAAGTAACGCCGCCATAGCCGTCGTGGTTCTTGAATCAAGCGGAACAGCCATTCCAACCCGGCCTCCTGCATGACCGTTGGTGCTTGTGGGATCAGTCCCGCGTGAAAATCAAACGCCGCGCCAACGCCTACAAGGACCGAGGCGTCAAGGCGCGAGCGCATTCGGGCCATCCAGAGCTCTTGCCTCGGCTGGCCGGTCCCGACCCAGACGATCTCAGCTCCGCTGGCATTGATCCTCTCGATCGAGGAAGCCTCCTCCTCGGCGGTTGCGGGGCGAAACGGAACCGCCTCGGCGCCCACAATGTTCAGTCCGGGGAAGCGTTCTCCAAGCGTCGTCTGCAGTAGTGCCAGCGCGGCGGTGTCGCGGCCGCCAAATAGGTAGATCGGAGCGCCAGTCTCGGATGCCCGCCGGCAGGTTTCAATCATCAGATCGGGCCCGTAGACGCGGCTCGCGCCCTTGCCTCCTAGTGCGCTTGCCGACCAAACGAGGGGCTGGCCGTCCGGCACGACGAAATCGGCTCCATTGACTGCAATAGCAAGCTCCTCGTCATCTTGAACCAGCATCACCAGGTGAACTGGAGCGACGCAGATGTAACCGCGGTGGCCGACAGCAATTGCATCGTCGATCCAGTCGAGCACTTGGCCGTAGTTGGTAAGTGTGATCGGCACGCCGAGAATCTCGACGACCTCCGCACGCAGATCAGGCCGCTTGCCGCTCGTGCGACTTTTCTGGTTCGTGATGTCGACCATCAGCGCAAGTATCGCAGCGGCCGATCGATCCCGCACGATCGCGGGCGGGCGCTCTAGGCTGCCATCAATGGCGCGCGCACTAATCACCGGAATCGCCGGGCAGGACGGCTCGTATCTGGCTGAGCGCCTACTCGCCGACGGCTACGACGTGGTCGGCTTCGACCTGGCGGCAAGCGCATCCGAGGCGCGCAACCTGGCCGAGATTGCAGGCCAGATCGAATACATACAAGGCGATCTACTTGAGGAAGGTTCGCTGCGCAGCGCGATCGCGGCCAGCGGAGCCGATCAGATCTACCACCTCGCAGCGCCAACCTTCGTTCCCGACTCGTGGGAAGACCCAAGCTCCACGATGGCGGCGATCGTGGGCTCAACCTCGGAGATACTTGCCGCTGCGCTCGAGACGACCACGCGGCCGAAGGTTTGGGTCTCCGCATCAGCCGAGGTCTTTGGCGACACCAACGTCAGCCCTCAGAACGAGGATTCAGCGATGCGGCCACGTTCGCCCTACGGGGTCGCCAAGCTCGCCGCGCTGGGATTGGTTCGAACAATGCGCGAGCACCACGGCCTCTTCGCCTGCGGTGGGATTCTTTACAACCATGAGTCGCCGCGCCGGCCACCGCACTTCCTGCCACGCAAGGTCACGCGCGGCGCTGCTGCGATCGCACTCGGGCAGCAGGATGAGCTAGTGCTCGGCGACCTCACGGCAGTGCGTGACTGGTCGGACGCCCGCGACATCGTCGGAGCAATCGTGCTCGCGATGCGCGCCGAGAAGCCGAGCGATTACGTGCTTGCGAGTGGCCAGGGGCGCACGGTCGGGGAGCTAGTCCAGGCGGCCTTCGCTGCGGCCGGGGTCTCTGATCGGGTCGATGGCAGCATCCGTGTTGATCCGGCCTTCCTCCGCCCGCCGGAGCCGGTCGCCCCGGTCGGCGACGCTTCTCGCGCCGAGCGCGAGCTCGGGTGGAAGCGGCAGATCAGTTTCGAGCAGATGATCGCCGAGATGGTCGAGACCGACCTCGCCGAGCTGCGCAGCGCCAGCTAGCTGGAGAGCAGCTCGAGGTCAGCGCGAACCATCAGCCGGATCAGCTCTTCAAAGCTCGTCTTTGGCGTCCAGCCGAGCTCGCGCTCGGCCTTTCCGTAGTCACCGATCAGCTGGTCCACCTCTGCCGGGCGCACGAACTGCTGGTCAAGTTCGACGTACGGCTCGAAGCTACCGAGGCCGGCTTCATCGAAGGCCACCTCAACGCATTCGCGCACAGAGTTCGTCTGGTTGGTCGCGATCACGTAGTCATCGGCCGTGTCCTGCTGAAGCATCAGCCACATTGCTTCGACGTAATCTTTCGCGTAGCCCCAGTCGCGCTCAGCGTCGAGGTTGCCGAGCGCAAGCTTGTCTATAAGGCCAAGCTTGATCGCCGCAGCGTGCCAAGTGATTTTGCGCGTTACGAACTCCAAGCCGCGGCGCGGCGACTCATGGTTAAAGAGAATCCCGCCGGCAGCAAAGAGGTCATATGACTCGCGGTAGTTAACGGTGATGAAATGGCCATAGGTCTTCGCTACTCCGTATGGCGAGCGAGGGTAGAACGGCGTCGTCTCCGTCTGCGGAACCTCCAGCACCTTGCCGTACATCTCGCTGGAGGACGCTTGGTAGAAGCGTGCCTCGGGGCAGACCTCACGCATCGCCTCCAGCATCCGCGTCACGCCCACACCGGTGAACTCGGCTGTCAGCGTCGGCTGCACCCAAGAGGCGGCGACAAAGCTCATCGCGGCAAGGTTGTAGATCTCATCCGGCTTGCTGGCGCGCAGCGCGTCAACTAGGGATCGCTGATCCAGCAGGTCACCTTGGTGGAGCGTCACCTTGTCGCGGATCTGTTCGATCCGCTCAAACGTTTCGGTCGACGAGCGCCGGACCATGCCGTGAACCTCGTAGCCCTTTTCGAGCAGCAGTTCAGCGAGGTATGAGCCGTCTTGACCGGTGATGCCTGTAATTAGGGCGCGTGCCATCAGGCGTAACCGTACCCGTCTACTTCTGCGGCAACGGTCGCCCGCTTGCGGCCATCTCTAGTCTCTTCCGTTGTGGAGATCAAACCGACAAGCCTTCCTGGCGTTCTGCTGCTGCAGCCGCGTATTTTCGACGACGATCGTGGTTTCTTTTGTGAAACGTTTCGCGCCGAGGGCCTAAGCATGCACGGGATCAGCGAGGATTTTGTTCAGGACAACCACTCGCGCTCGACTCGGGGCGTAGTTCGAGGACTTCACTACGCGATCGGTGCCGGCTCTTCCAAGCTCGTCCGCTGTGGAAGGGGAGAAATTTGGGACGTTGCCGTCGATCTGCGGCTCGGTTCTCCGACCTACGGAAGCTGGGAAGGCTTCGCGCTGAGCGACCAGAACATGCAGGTTCTCTACCTCCCTGTAGGCATCGCGCATGGATTCTGTGTGCTGAGCGAGGTGGCTGACGTGATCTACAAGCAGTCGGCCTACTACGACCCTGCCGTAGAGCGGGGGATTGCTTGGAACGACGCCGAGATTGGGATTGAGTGGCCCCTGAGCGTTGATGAGATCTCGGTCTCAGAGCGCGACCTTGAAGCACCAGCGTTGAGTGAATTGGCCGAACCGCTGCCGTTCGTATTCGCCGCTGAGGACGCTTAGAGCCGCTCCGCTATCAGCGGCGCCATGCGGCGGAAGTAGAGCGCTCCGACGATGAAGGTGAGGACTGAGACGCCTATCGGTATTAGGTCCCCGGCAGTTGAACCGAATATCTGGCCTGGGCTCTGGTAGGCGGGGTCAACAACTGCGTGGCGAAGCTGTTGAATCGCAGCCGCAAGCGGGTTGGCAAGCATGATCTGGGCTGCGGTCAGGCTGACCTTGTCGATAACGAGCGACAGTGGGTAGAGGATTGGTGTGCCGTAGAAGAGAGCTTGCGATACGACTTCCCAGATCGGTTCGACGTCCCTGAAGCTCACAAACAGGGCTGAGAGCAGCAGCGACAGCCCAGTAACGAAGACGATCAGCATCGCCAAGATCAATGGCAACTCAAACCAGCGCCAGTAGAACTTGCCACCGGCAGCGAAGAGGAAGATGAAGACGGGGATTAGGTTGAGGCCAAAGTTAAAGAGTGCCTGCAGAACACAGGAAACGGGGATTGCCGCAGGCGGGAAGTCGATCTTTCGCACGAGGTTCTCACGCTGTATCAGCGACTTGATAGACGCCCCGGTGCTGTCGGCGAAGAACTGAAAGACGACGATGCCGAGTAGCAGCGCAACACCAAAGAATGGCTGGTCGCCGCCGGTGTCGAGAATACCAACGAAGACGGCATAGAGAATCGCGAACAGCAACAAAGGCCGCATCAACTGCCAGAAGTAGCCAAGCACGGAACCAAAGAAGCGCAGTTTGAACTCCGTCGTCGCCAGCGTCCAGGCGAGGTGCCAGAACCGCCGTGGGTCGCTGCCCATCGCAGTCGGTCCTGTGACCTCTCGGCCGACCGGGGTGACTGCACGCGACGCAGGTCCGTCGACACCGATCACTGGGTTTTCTCCTGCTCGGCGTCGAGCGTTAGTTCGCGCTGAAGACTCTGCTCGAACGGAACGTCGATCAGCGCTCCCGTCGGGACGGAACGCGTGACAACAACGCTTGAAAGCTTCTCGCGCAACGCCAGCAGTTCGCCCCCGCCAACCATGACCCACGGGGTAACGGTGTAGCGGTCGGGACCAAGGATGTTGTTGAAGTTGACCGTCCACGTAACAACGTCGCCGGACTTGAAGTCGCCGGCTGGCTCATCGTCCAAGCCTGAAGATGCCGTCAGCAACGCCAGGCCGACCGGGTTGTGGAGCACAACCGAAAAGATTGGATCCTTGACGTCGGACGTAAATCGAACCCTCATTGAGAATGCTGTTCGCGCGCCGTTTGGCAGCACGGTCGCGGCCTCCCCAAGCTCGGGAAGGTCGAACCGGACGCCTTCGATTACGGCTCGGCCGTCGCCAACGCTTGCACCCTGGTCCTCAGAAGGGTCGGTTGCGGTCGCGCGCTCCCTTGCGGCTTCGGAGAAGTTGAGGTTCAGGTAGTCGTCACTAACTTCGCGCGGATCACCCGATGCGACGACTCGCCCGTGTTCAAGGAGCAGCGCTTCATCACAGAAGCGCTGAACGGCCCCCATATCGTGGGTGACGAGCAGCACGGTTCTGTTGCTCTTGCGAATTTTCGCGAACTTATCGGCACATTTCTGCTGGAAAGCCGCATCGCCGACCGCGAGGATCTCATCGATCAGTAGCACGTCAGAGTCAATCTCGATCATCACGGCGAAAGCCAGGCGGACCATCATTCCGGACGAGTAGTTCTTCAGCTTCAGCTCGGTGAATTCTTGAAGCTCGGCAAAGTCGATCACCGCGTCGAACCTTTTTTTTGCCTCGCGCCTCGACAGTCCGAGCATCGCTGCGTTCAGAGTGACGTTGTCGCGCGCGGCTAAATCTGGATTGAAGCCAACCCCAAGCTCGATGAAGGTTGATACCTGGCCGTCGATGTGAATCGCGCCGCCGTCGGCTCCGTAGATACCGGCCAGGCATTTCAGCAGCGTCGACTTCCCTGAACCGTTGCGACCAACGATGCCGAAGAAGCCACCCTTGGGAACCTCGAAGCTGACTCCTCTGAGCGCGGCGAACTCGTGATGCGCAGCGCGCCGGAAGGGGTGGAGGGCGCGCTCCTTGAGAGTGTGCACTTGATCTCGCGGGATCTGAAAGGTCTTCGAAACGTCCCTGACAACTACGGCAGGCACAGAGGTCGTCCGCTCGGGCATCGACCTATGCTCGCACAACGATCGCCGGTATCGAGGCGGATGTGCTGCTCGCCCGACCGTTCACGCGGTGCGGCTGGCCAGCCGTCCAGCCCGCCCAACCGACCACAGCATCGTCAGCCAGACGATCGTCGCCAGCAGCACGTGCAGCCAGACCAGCTCGGCGGGAAGCTCAAGGTTGTACTGCGTGATCCCGAGTGCAGCCTGCGTGATCAGCAGCCCGATCAAGACGGTCAGCGGCCGCACCGCTCGGCGGTCGCCGCCGGGGCGCATCAGCAGCAGCGTCACGGCGACCACGCTGAGCAGGAAGAATATTGCCAGCGTGCCATGGCGATTCGCGAGCCAAGAGAGCGTGTCGGCGCCTCGGAAGTCGAGCCGCTTGATCACGTCGCCGGTTCCGGCGCCGCCGGCGTGCGGGCCAGCAGCAGTAACGGCGGTGCCGACGGCGATCGTCAACGCGCCGATCGGCAGCAGGCAGCGGACAGCCCAAACGCCGAGCCTGTCTGTCGAGCGCTCGCGTTCGCCGGGCTCGTAGGTAGAACACCAAGCCAGTGCAAAGGAGGCGTCGAGGATCAGCATTGAGAGGATGTAGTGGGCCATCACGAAGCCCGGGGCGAGGTCGTTTTCAACCGTGAGCGCGCCGAGCCCAATCTGGGCCAGTACGCCGAGCGGCAGCAGCGCACCGAAGAGCGCAAGCTCCCAGCGGAAAGGCCTGCGCCGCCAGGCAAGGATTCCGGCCGCGATTGCCGCCAAGCCAACGAACCCGGAGATCAGCCGGTTGCCGTACTCAATCCAAGCGTGGAGCTGATTTGGTGCGATGACGCCGCCGTAACACTTCGGCCAATCCGGGCAGCCAAGCCCGGAGCCGGTGAGGCGCACCGCAGCGCCTGTCAGCACGATCAGCCAGAGCGCGACCAGAGCCGTGTAGGCAACACGTCGGTAGGCCTCGGTTGAGATTGTGTAGCCGTTTGCGCGAAAGGCGGAAAGCATCAGCTAAACGATAGAGCGACTAATTAGCGTTTGACGGTGCTACGTCCAGCGGGCTGATCGCCCTGTTCACGATCATGCGCTCCCTTCCCCGGCCGCAGCAGGCGACTTATCGTGTACATCGCCCGGTAACCCCACTCGAGCGGCCGAAGGAAGATGAAGGCCAGTGCGGGACGGCTGGAGATTGCGAGCAGCGGCCGCTCATAACGCGTCTCGAGCAACCCTTCGGGCCCGACCAGCCAGTACCCCTCGCGCGAGACGGCTCCCTGCCCTTGGCGCGTCAGCAGCGAGTACGCCGAGCTGGGCAGCTCCAGCATCGCCCGGTAAGCGTCGAGCAGGTTCGCGCCGTAGGCCGGCCATGTCAGCGCTGCGCCGGCTGCCAGGACTGCTGACACCTGCTGCTCGCGCTCTGGCCCTGCCGTTAGTAGCGGAAGTGTCGCTCTAGCTGTTTCCTTTTCATCCCACGCTGTGATCACCGCGAGCTCCTGCGGGAAGAGTTCGGCCAGTGAGGTGTGTGAGGCGAAGATGGATGGAGCCCCTGCGGCGGCGGCTTCGAACGGGACGAGCCCAAAGCCCTCGTGAGTCGTCGGGTAGATGACCGCCGCGGTATTCGCCAGCAGCCAGAGCTTCTCGGCTTCTTCGACCGGCCCGAGGTCGACCACGCGAACGGCGTTGCCAGGGTCAGCGTCGAGCTCGGCCTGCTCCGCGTCTTCTGAGGTTCCGGACGCTGCGTGCGGGCCGGCGAAGACGAGCCAGCCATCCCAGCCCAGTTCGCGAAGCGCGGCGAGCAGCCTGATCGCGAATACGCGGTTCTTGTGACTGAAGTTCGTACCGAGGCAGAGCACGAAAGGCGCGCCTGCGATCTGCTCGATCCCTGGCGGTGCGACAGGCGGGCGGTCCGGGATAGGAATTAGCTGTTCGACGCCGAGGTGGATCACTTCGGCGCGATCGGCATCGATCAGGCCATTTGCGATTGCATCATCGGCGGAATGTTGCGAGATGAAGAGCGCAAGATCGACGTTCGCGAGCGCGTCAATCGTCGTCTGGCGGTATTCGAACCACGCGGTCGCGCTCTCGAAGTATGAGGCGTTGTGGAAGGCGATCTGATCAAGCTGGCTGACGACCAATCGGTGCCCCAGCCGCTGAAGGAACTGAAGTTCAGACGGCTTTATGAACTGAAACGGACGATGGACTAGGTCTGACTTCTCAGTCTCCTCGTCAACCTCGTCATCGGGGAGCAACTCGACCGAATCGAAGCCTGCCAGTAGCTTGGCGACTTCGGCGTCCAGCGGCGTTGGAACGAGCACCCGAAGCTCGACCTGACCGCTGCGCGCAAGCGACCAAATAACGCCGAGCGTGTGCAGCTGCGTTCCCGTTCGGGATGCATTTAGGCCGGCGCCATCGATCGTGACTCGCGGGCGCCGCAGTCCTAGGCTGGCGTTAAGGAGTGCGCTGTCGAGCGGTCCTTCAGTCCGGACCTGCATCTGGTGAACTGTCTCGAGAAACCACGGGTAACGATTCGCCACGATCGTGTCGCGGCAGTGCTGTAGCTGCTTGCGGCGTTCGCCGAAGCTGACGCCGCCATGGTGGAGGACATAGACGTCATCGGCGAGGATGTGCTTGAGGCCAACGACCACGCAGCGCTGCGAGAAGTCAACCTCCTCACCGTAGCCAGGCGAGAAGATCAGGTCGAACGGACCGACCAGTTCGAGCGCCGAGCGGCGAATTAGTACACAGTGGCCGATTGCGGTCGGAATCTCAGGCCTGATCCGCAGCGAGCTCTCGTTGACGCGCTCTGCTGCCTCGCCGAGCGTGAGGCCTTCGGGCAGGCCGCCGGTCGGCTCATTTCGCTCAGGGATCGAGAGGATTGTTGCGCTGTTCGCCATCACGCTGACGGTCGCCACGCGCGCGTCGGAGGCCGCCGCTGCACGCATCGCTTCGAGCCAGCCTACGCTCACAACGCAGTCGCTGTTGAGCAGTACTACGTCGGCCGGGGCGAAGAGCTCAAACGCTTCGTTACAGTTCGCGACCAAGCCGACGTTGGTGTCGTGCTCGATGTAGTAGAGATCGTGTTCGAGCGTTCCTGACTGACCGAGCTCCTCAACAAAGGTTCGGATCTGCGGGTCGGTGCTGGCGTCGTTGATGATGCAGAAAGGGACGTCGGTCGCGGTGTGTTCGAGTGCTGCGTTGACCGATTCGACGACGTGCGCGTGCCCGTCATAGACAGGGATTACGACTATCACCGAGTTGCGCGCGAGCGTCGGAGCCCCGCCGCTGGTCAGTGTCGATAAACCCATGGGCGAAGCAATGGTAGGGCCTGCCCAGCTTCGGTGCAGCGTGGCGGTAGCCTGTTGGGGCGCGGCCAAGTACACCAATTTCACTGCTCGCCGATGCCCGCTCCCGACCGATAACGAAGATGCCAATTGCCATTGTCAGCGGTTCCGGGGGCCTGATAGGCGCCGAAGCGGCCCGCTATTTCTGCAAGCAAGGTTTCGACGTAATCGGGCTCGATAACGACATGAGGGCCTACTTCTTCGGTCCTGATTCGACGACCGGGCCAACAACCGCAAGGTTGGAGGCCGAGCTGGGTTCAAGCTTCCAATCCTTGGCGATCGACATTCGTGACGAGGATGCTGTGCGCAAGGTGTTCAGCGACAACCGTTCCGAGATCGAGCTGATCGTCCACACGGCGGCGCAGCCATCGCATGACTGGGCGGCGTCGGAGCCGCAAATCGACTTCACCGTTAATGCCAACGGAACGCTAAATCTGCTTCAGGCGGCGCGTGACTTCACGCCCGGCGCGACATTCGTCTTCACCTCAACGAACAAGGTCTACGGTGATCGTCCCAACTTCCTTCCGCTAGAGCAGCAGGAGACTCGCTGGGAGCTTCCGACAGACCACGAGTGGTACGGCGGGATCGACCTGACGATGCCGATTGATCTCTGCACTCACTCGCTGTTCGGAGTTTCAAAAGCAGCTGCCGACCTGCTGGTCCAAGAGTACGGGCGCTACTTCGAGATGCCGACCGTCTGCTTCCGGGGCGGCTGCCTGACCGGCCCGCAGCACGCTGGCGCGCAGCTTCATGGCTTCCTCGCCTACCTGATGAAGTGCACCGTCAGCGGCGACCCTTACACCGTGTTCGGTTACAAGGGAAAGCAGGTTCGCGACAACATTCACGCGCACGACGTAGTTCGGGCCTTTCACTCGTTTCACCGGTCGCCGACCGCTGGCGCGGTTTACAACCTTGGTGGTGGGCGAGATTCGAACGTCTCGATGTTGGAGGCGATTGCGCTCTGCGAAGAGATCACCGGCCGGAGCCTCAATTACACGCTCTCCGATCAGGCGCGGATCGGTGACCACATGTGGTGGATCAGCGACCTCGACGCGTTCAAGGCCGATTATCCTGAGTGGGAGTTGACCTTCGGGATCAACGAAGTCTTGCGCGACATCCATGACTCGAACGCTGAGAAGTGGTTGGCGGAGGTCGAGGCGCGCTGATGAAGCTCTCGGTCGTAATCCCCGCACACAACGAGGAAGGTTCGATCGCTGAGACCGTGCGGGCCGTTGCCACGAGGCTCGATCAAGAGGGGATCGCGAAAGAAATAATCGTCATTGACGACGGGTCCACCGACCGGACGGGGGAGATTGGCGCGCAACTCGAAGCCGAAGATCCAGACGTGCGCTGCATCCGCAATGACGGCCCGAACGGCTTTGGCTTCGCGATCCGTCGCGGCCTGAAACTCTTCAGCGGCGACGCCGTCGCGATCGTGATGGCCGACCTCTCGGATTCACCGGATGACCTCGTCACCTACTACCGAGTGCTGGAGGAGGGTTACGACTGCGCCTTCGGCTCAAGGTTCATGGCCGGGGCCAGCGTCAGCGACTACCCGGCGCTGAAGCTGACCTTGAATCGCATCGTCAACGCCTTCATCCGCGTGCTCTTCGGCCACGGCTACAACGACACGACCAACGCCTTCAAGGCCTACAGGCGCGAAGTCATCGAGACCGTTCAGCCGCTGCTCTCAAACCACTTCAACATCACTGTTGAGTTGCCGCTCAAGGCGATCGTTCGCGGCCACTCGTACAAGATTGTTCCGATCTCCTGGACCAATAGGACGAGCGGCGAGAGCAAGCTGAGGCTGCAGGAGATGGGTAGCCGCTACCTCTTCATCGTGCTGATGGTCTGGCTCGAACATCACCTCAGCCGGGGCGACTACCGCCGCAGCGAGGTCGCCGCGCGAATGTCCCACTGGCACGCCGGCACACCCGAGGTGAAGGCGGTCCCTGTTGACGAAAGACCATCCTCAGTCGATGGCAGCTGACCCTCGCTTTCGCGAGCTCCCGGTGACGCGGAACCAGCACGGCTGGGTTCCGTGGCTGCTCGCGCTTGCGATGTTGATCGCCGCCGTCGCGATCCTCCATCAGGGCCGCGGAACGCTTCCCTTCTTCGATGAGTGGAACTTCATCATCGAGCGTCGCGGCCATTCGCTCGACACCCTCCTGAGGGCGCATAACGGCCACCTTGTCGTGGCGCCGCTGCTGCTCTACAAGCTGCTGCTCCAGATTGCTGGCCTAACCGATTATTGGCTCTTTCGGGCCGTGCTCGTCGCGCTTCATCTGCTCGTCGGCCTCGGCGTCTTTGTCCTTGCCCGCCGCCGCGTAGGTGACGTCGGCGCGCTCGTTGCCGCCGCGCTGGTGCTCTTCTGTTTTGCTGCCGCTGATGACCTTCTCTGGGCCTTCCAGATCTCGTTCCTGCTGGCGATGGTCTTCGGCGTTTGGATGTTGGTTGGCCTCGAGAGCGGCAGCTTCCGTGGAGACCTGCTGGCTTGCGTCTGTCTAGCCGGCACGCTCGCGTCGGCTGCGATCGGATTGCCATTTGCGCTTGCCGCAGTCGTGATCATTGGATCCGACAAGCGCCGCCTGCAGCGCGCCTGGGTTGTCGCCATTCCGCTGCTGCTGTTCGCACTCTGGTACCTCATCTATGGCGTCAGCGAAGTTAAGCTGGGCAACGCGCCGATTGTTCCGCGCTATGCCGCCGAGATGGCGTCGAACGCCGCTGGCGGGCTGGTTGGATTGGGGATTGAGTATGGAAGGCCGCTGGCGCTCGCGCTGGCCGCGGCAGTCGTATTCCGCCTCGCCACTCCCCGACGGGCTACTCCTTGGTTAATTGCGGTCGTTTTGACGGCCGTTGCCGTCTGGGCTCTAACTGCTTTGGCGCGGGGCGACATCGGCGAGCCGCTCGCCCCCCGCTACATCTATCCCGGCGCGGTTCTAATTGTGCTGATCGTCGTTGAGCTTCTGCGCGGGCGCCGTCTTGCCACTTCCGCGGCTCCGATCGCCATGCTTCTTGTTTGCCTTGCCGGGCTCGCAAATTACGCAACGCTTGGCGCCTTCGCTGCCGGGTTGCGCGGCAACGCTGACGCCTTGGAGGCGCGCCTTGGGGCTCTCGCGCTGGTTGGCACGGCAGTGCCGGATGGCTTTCAAGCCGTTCCGCGGGAGGCCCCCCAGATTACGCCACGCGGGGCACTGGAGTCGCAGCGAGATTTTGGTGCCATTGGGCTCTCGGCCGGCGCGTTGGCCTCTGCGAGCGCCAACCAGCGGGCCGCCGCCGACTCTGTACTGATCTCAGCCGGTGAGGTAACCGTGGGTCGCGCTTCGACGGTCAGCGGCAGCGCACCGAAACTGCTGCTAGTCCTCAACGCGAGTGCAGTGCCAGAAGGGGGCTGCACTCGCATCGTGCCTCGCCGCGGCAGCAGCAGCGTCGATCTTGCGCTGCCAGCGGGCAGCGCCCTCGCTCTGCGCTCGTCGGCGTTGGTCCCCGTCTTTCTGCGCCGCTTCGGTGACGGCTTCACCGCCAAGCCAAGTCTCGTGATACCGGCAAACAAGGCGACGCTTCTGAAGGCGCGGGCCGATGCCGCTGAGGCAGCATGGACGGTGGCACTGAAACCGTCGGCGCCGCTTACGCTCTGCGCTCGCTGAGCGGCTGCAGCCAGCAGGACCCTAGCTGTCTATCAGCGTCGCGCGGATCATCGCTTTGTTCGCTTTGATCCAGTCATTGATGTCGCTGAGAATGTTCCGCGCGTCGCGCTGCGGGCGCCAGTCGGTAATTGAGCTGAGTTTCGTGCAGTCGGAGATGTAGACGGCAACGTCGCCTGGCCGATCCTCATTGGCACGCGTGATCTCGAGCTCTTTGCCGGTCAGCTCACGGCAGAGCTCAGTCGTTTCGATCAGAGAGAGGCTCACGTCAACGCCGCCGCCGACATTTGCGATTACGCCGTTCCAGTGATCGGGGCGCTCCAACTGGTCATTGACCAGTTCGATCAAATCATCGATGTGGAGCAGGTCGCGCACCTGCCGGCCGCTGCCGTCGAAGCCGATGTAGCTGAGCGGCATGTCGAAGTGATGGGCCATAAGCCAGTAGGTGAAGACGCCTTGGTCAACCTTGCCCATCTGCCACGGGCCGGCGATCACGCCGCAGCGGTTGATCACGCTCTGCAGCCCGAACATCTCGGCGTACTCGGTGATCAAGAGCTCGGCTGCCAGCTTCGTCGTGCCGTAGAGCGTTCGAGCCCCTTCAAGCGGAAAGTCTTCACTGATACCGGTTGGAGAGGCGCCGGCGAGCTGCTGGCCCGCGGCGATCATGAAACGGGTTGGTGTTTGATCCAACTCCAGCGCTGCCAGAGCGGCAACGGGGTAGACGCGGCTTGTGGAAAGGAAGAGCATCTGCGCCGAGTCGCGCCGCGCCAGTTCCAAGCAGTGGTAGGCGCCGACGAGGTTTGATTGAAACGCGTAGCTCGTCTGGCCATCAACGCCGGTCAGCGCCGACGGTTCGGCCGAGCACTCGACAAGAGCGTCGATCGGCGGAAGGTTCTGAAGATCATCCAGCTCGCGAACATCGCCCTTGACGAAGCGAACCCCGGCCGCTTCGAGGCGCGGCAGGTTCAGCTCCGATCCGCGGCGATAAAGGTTGTCGAAGGCAGTGACCTTCCAGTCCGGGTGTCGCTCGATCAGCGCGACGGCAAGGTTCGCGCCGACGAAGCCGGCGCCGCCTGTGATCAGTACGTGACGCTCCGCCGCGTCGGTGGCCATCAGGCGGGAACCGCCAGCAGCTGCACGCCTCCAATAGCAAGCGCGCTGAGCGGCGTACCAGCTGTACTAGCCGGGATGATGCAATCGTTAGTGATCAGCTTCAGTCGGCTGACGCGCAGTCCCGCCCGTTCGATCGCCCCTCCAAGGTCATCGAGTGTGATGCGGTTGAGCGCGCGGTATTCGCTCAGCATCATCGCTCCCCAGCCAGGGTCAGTCGCCTCATCAGTTTCAATCCGCGAAGCGATCTCGTCATCGCTGTGGTCGAACTGCGCGAAGCCGTCTGGAAACCACTGCCAAAGGTGCGAACCATGCTCGGAGTTGTAGAACGGCCAGAGCTGAAGGAAGAGGACTCCGCCCGGTTTCAGAATGCGGCGAATGTCGCGCAGCAACGCCTCAGGATCAGCAACGTGTTCGAACGCCGACCACGTCACGACAACATCAAAGCTGTCGTCATTGGCCGGGATCCGTTCCGGTTGCGACTTCACGAAGCTCAGCTCCGCCGGTAGCTCTCTGATGCCCTCTTCTGCCTTCGCCTCAGCGAGCAGATGTGACGTGTCGACCTCATTGAGGTCGTAACCGACCAACTCGGCAGGCTTGGCCTTGACTACAAGCCCGAGGTCGATGATCCCGTCACCGCAGCCGATGTCGGCAATTCGCTTACCGGCCAGGTCCATCCCTGACGACTGGCAGAGGTCAACTACCTCCTGCGCAGCATCGAAGTGGCCGCGGAACCACTCGGAGCGTTCGCTGCCGAGCCCAGTCGATGGGAGTTTTCCTTCCGATTTAGCCACGTCTAGTGCTCACCAATTTCGGAGCTCGTCACGCAGGCCGTCGAGCTCCGACCGCAGCTCAGACTCAATTCGGTTGATGCGGTCGGCCTGCAAATTGAGCACGTTCCTTACCAGCGGCGGCATCCGCAGCGCTGCTTCGATCCTGTCTAGGCGGCCGGCCTCTGAATCGTCACCGACGCTGGCCGGGGCCGCTCTGCTGCCACCGGCGTTTGGTCGGATTGGGTTCTCCGGGACGGGCTTGGTCGACTCAAGTGGGCGTTCGAGAATCACGTAATCTTGAATGTCGAGCGCGCGTCTTGGCAAGTAGCCACGGACACTGAAACCGGACCTTCCCCAATGCTCAAACACATACCAAGGGGCGTGGATTGTCGTGTGGTAGAAGTCAGGGAACCAGCTTCCCACGTACGAGTCATCGGCGATGAAGACGATTCCCCTCGACTCGAGCTGCTCGCGCCAGCCGTAGGTGCTCTCGCCTGTCACCGCCGCGCCGTTCTCGATCTGCTCGAGCACGATCTCGCCATGAACCGTTGCGAGCACCAGCCCTCCTGGCTTTGTTACGCGGTAGAGCTCAGCCAGCCAGAGGTCCTGCATCCGTTCGTCGATGTGAGTGAAGACGCTGTGGTTGAAAACCAGATCGAACGATTGATCGTCGTACGGGAGCGGCGGCTCGGCCGTGTTGGCACTAAAGCTTGCGAAACCGAGGTTCTCGTTTGACCAATCCATCGCCTCTTCGTCGATGTCACAGCCGTAGAGCTTCGACTGCTCGCCAACCGGCTGAAGCCAGCGCATGATTCGCCCGCAGCCACTGCCAAACTCGAGGATCGATTGGTAGTCGAGCAGGCTAGTGCCGACCGTGGCTAGGACGGCCTCAATGTCGCGGACTGAACGCTTACCGGTTGCGAGAAAACTCTTGAGCACCGCACTCCTTGCCTCATCGGCCTGAAACGACGTGACCCGATCGATCAGGTGGTCGGGCGGCGTGGGAGCTGTGTCATCAAAGACGATTGTCATACCGGTGAAGGTACCGCGAGCAGCTTCACGCCGCTGGTTAGGAGGTCGCTCAGCGGGAGATCAGCCGAAATGTCATTAGGAAGGTTCACGGTCTCGCTGATCAGCTCAGCTCTGCGCACGCCAAGCCCCGCTTCGCGCATCAGCTCGTGGAGCTCGTTGAGAGTTAGCCGATTGAGGCTGAGATACTCGTCGTCAGCGGGCCGCCGTGCGTCTGTTCCGGTCTTGCCCTCGAGGCTCGCGATGATCTCGTCGTTGGGGCTGAGCAGGTGAGGAAATCCGCCGCCGTGGGTTAGCCACAGATGTCCGCCGTGATCGGAGTAATAGAACGGCCATAGCTGCAGGAAGAGGAACCCATCGGGGCGCAGGATTCGCCTGATCTCCTTCAACATCGCCAGCGGCTCGCTCACGTGCTCGAAGACCGACCACGTGACGACGACGTCGAAGCTTTCGTCTGCGGCCGGAATCGAGTCGATCCCTGACTCCGCAAAGCTGAGGTTGTCGGGCACGCCGTCTACCCCGGCGGCTTGAGCGGCAAGTTGAAGCTCACCAACGTCGGTAGGGGAGACATCGAAGCCGACTAATCGCGAGGGCGCGCCGCGCGTTGCCAGTGCGAGGTCGATGATTCCATCGCCTGACCCAACGTCGGCGACCTCTCGGCCTCCGATTCCCAAGCCACTCGCGGCGATGAAACCGAGAAGCTGATCGGCTGCGTCAACGTAGTGGGCGGCAAACCACTCTTCATCTGACTTTCGCTCGTGCTCGCTCGTCGCGAGCGAGATGCCATCTCCCGCCGTCGAGATCTCGAGGGCGCGCCGCGCGAACGCAGCCGCCTCACGCGTATCGGCCGCCGTCTTCTCGAGCTCGCCTACGTGGCGTAGCGTCTGTGTGACTGCGTCCTGCGTCTGTGTGACTGCGTCCTGCGTCTGTGTGACTGCGTCCTGCGTCTGTGCTGAAGAATCCCGAAGTTCGCCGATCTCGCTGGAGATCGCCGCCATGCGTTCCTCGAGCATGCCGACGTGACCCGCCGTCGCGAAGCGCTTGCGTTTGATCCACTCTCCAATACCAGCCATCGGCGAAAGAGTAACCGCGGAGCGGGCTAGCGAGTGGGAGCCATTGCCCAAGCGCTTTAAGGGTCTTCGTCTAAGCTACGCGCGATGCTGCGTCTGCGCCCTGAAGTGGGCAGCCAATGAAGGCCGTGATTCTCGCTGGAGGCCGCGGTTCCCGCCTCAGCGAGGAAACTTCAGTCAAGCCAAAGCCGATGGTCGACATCGGTCCAAAGCCGATTCTCTGGCACATCATGAAGCAGCTCTCGACGCACGGGGTTGATGATTTCGTGATCTGCCTGGGCTACATGGGTTACGTGATTAAGGAGTACTTCGCCAACTATGCGCTGCACTCGTCTGACGTTACCTACGACATGCGCGCGGGGACTATGGAGGTTCACGCTTCAACAACCGAGCCTTGGCGCGTGACGCTCGTTGACACCGGCGAGGACACAATGACCGGAGGGCGACTCAAGCGCGTGCTGTCGTACGTAGCGGACGAGAAGGACTTCATCTTCACCTATGGAGACGGTCTCAGCGACGTCAACGTAACTGAGCTAGTTGAGTTTCACCGCGCCGCCAGCGTTCTCGCAACCGTAACCGCCGTTCAGCCGGCTGGGCGCTTCGGCGCGCTCGAGATGGACGATTCAAGCGCGCTGGTGGAGAGCTTCCAAGAGAAGCCGCGCGGCGATGGGGCCTGGATTAATGGCGGCTATTTCGTCCTCAGCCCTGAGGTAGGCGAGTTGATCGAGAACGATCAGACGGCTTGGGAGGAGCAGCCGGTTGACGCGCTCGCAAAGCAGCGCCAGCTCGCCGCTTACCGCCACAGCGGCTTTTGGCAGCCAATGGACACGCTGCGCGACCGCATCAACCTTGAGCAGATGTGGGAGAGCGGCAATGCTCCTTGGAAGAGCTGGGAGTAGGCGGGTTGCCGGGTGTTCCGCAGCAGGTTGCCGTGCCGGGTTCGGCGCAGTGGCGCGGTCGCCGCGTGCTCGTTACCGGTCATACCGGCTTCAAGGGTTCATGGCTAAGCCTCTGGCTGGATTCTCTGGGCGCGGAGGTCTCCGGGCTTTCAGATCAAGTGCAGCCAGCGCCAGCTCTCTTTGCTCAGGCCGATCTCGAGCAGATTGTTGATCACAACATCGCCGACGTTCGTGACGCCGAGGCCGTTCACGCAATCGTCGAGCGGGTCCAGCCCGACGTCGTCTTTCACCTCGCCGCCCAACCCTTCGTTCGCCGGTCCTTCCGCGAGCCGCTCGAGACGTACGAGACGAACGTGATGGGCACGGCCAACGTCCTCGACGCAGTACGCCGCGTTGGTGGAGTGCAGGCGGTCGTCGTTGTCACCTCAGACAAGTGCTACGACAACGATGAGCAGCAGCGCCCGTTCGTCGAGACGGATCCGATGGGTGGCCACGATCCATATTCGAACTCCAAAGGCGCAGCGGAACTGGTAACCGATGCCTTCCGCCGCTCGTACTTCTCAGAGCCCGGCACCGCAAACATCGCCTCTGCCCGCGCCGGCAACGTGATCGGCGGCGGCGACTGGGGTGAGGACCGCCTCATTCCCGACATCATGCGCGCAGTGATGGCCGGCGAGCCGGTGCAGATCCGCAGGCCTGACGCCGTCCGTCCATGGCAGCACGTCCTCGACCCACTCAGTGGCTACCTGGTGCTTGCGCAGGCACTGATCGAATCTGGCGAGCAGGCCCAAGCATGGAACTTCGGCCCCTCGATCGACGATGCCAAGCCCGTTTCGTTCCTTGTCGAGCGGCTTGCCGAGCTCTGGCCCACACCGATTGAGTGGGAGATCGACAACGGCGACCACCCGCACGAAGCTCACTTCCTCAGCCTCGACTCGGGCAAAGCGCGCGAGCTGCTCGGTTGGCGGCCGGGGTGGGATCTCGACGAAAGTCTAGATGCAACGGTGGCTTGGTTCGAAGCGCTGCAATCCGGTGAGGCAATGGGACCATTCAGCCTAAGGCAGGTCGAGGACTACACGGGTTCGCCCGCGTGAACTGCTACTGCTCCGCTAGCCTTGCTCTGGCCAGCGCCGCGAACTGAAGCTTGATCGCACAGAGAGTAATTTGTGGAACAGAATCTAATCCAATCCGAGCCGTTTGAGGATCTCTTTGTTCTGGAGATGGCTAACAACCACTGGGGGGACCTTGATCGCGGGATGCGAATCATCAAGGACTTCGGTCAAGTTGTGCGCTTCAACAATGTTCGTGCCGCGATCAAACTCCAGTTTCGCGACCCGGATAACTTCATTCACAAGGACTTCCGTGATCGCGACGACATTCGCTACGTAAAGAAAACGCTTGCGACGACGCTTCAGCGTGACGACTTCGCGCAGCTAGTTGAAGCGGTGCGTCGAGCCGGGTGCATTCCGATGGCAACGCCGTTTGACGAGTCCTCGGTGGACCTCTGCCGGGAGCTGAAACTCCCACTCGTGAAACTGGCGAGCTCCGATCTCAACGACTGGGTGCTTATCGAGAAGATTGCGACCCTTCGGGTTCCCGTTATTGCATCGAGCGGCGGCTCTTCACTAAAAGACATCGATGATTTGGTGACTTTCTTCCGCAACCGAGAGATTCCACTTGCGCTCAATCACTGCGTCTCGCTATATCCGAGCGAGGACACCGAGCTTGAGCTGAATCAGATCGACTTCCTGCATCGTCGCTATCCGGGGTTGACGGTTGGGTTCTCGACCCACGAATACCACGACTGGACAAGTTCGATGCTCGTTGCCTACGCCAAGGGCGCGCGAACTTTCGAGCGTCACATCGACATCGATGATGGCGAGTACGAGGTGTCCCCATACTGTTCTCTCCCCGATCAGATCGACGAATGGTTCAAAGCCTTCTGGAAGGTCAAGGAGATGTGCGGCGCTCCCGGCGTTGCGAAGCGAATTCCACCGCAGCGCGAAGTTGACTATCTCGATGGACTTGTGCGCGGCGTCTATGCCCGTCGCCCGCTCGCAGTTGGTGAAGTTCTGAGCGACGACGACATCTACCTTGCCGTCCCGCTGCTCAAAGGCCAGATCTCCTGCCGTGAGCTGATTGCCGGTGAGGAATTGGTGGCGCCGATCGCCGTCGACGCTCCGGTCATGGTCCAGGCCATCGGCGGCCCATATGGCCGCAACCCGAGCCTGCGCGCCCAGATTGAAGCCCGCGGCCTCGAAGTCTGACCGGATGACCGATCGATCGCCGGTCAAGTACGCGGACCTAGTCGCCGACTGGCTCGTCGAGCTGGGCTGCACGCATTGCTTCTTCGTTGCGGGCGGCAACATCATGCACCTGCTGTCGTCGGTGCGCTCGCGTTTCGTCTGCGTCCCGGTCGTGCATGAAACGGCCGCTGGCATCGCAACTGAGTACTTCAACGAGGCTGCTGACGGCGCGAAGGCCTTCGCGCTGGTGACCGCCGGGCCTGGCGTGACGAATATTCTGACGGCGATGGCCGGGGCGTTCCTCGAGAGCCGTGAGCAGCTAGTGATCGCCGGGCAGGTCAAGTCTTCGGATCTGGCAGCCCCCGAGCTGCGCCAGCGTGGAATTCAAGAGATCGACGGCGTGGCGATGACGTCGCCGGTCGCAGTTGCCTCGCTCCGTGTTGATCAGCCGCTCTCGCGAGAAGAGTTCTTCGGTGCGGTAGAGGTGGAAGGGCGTCAAGGCCCCGTGTTCCTTGAGTTCTGCCTTGATGCTCAGGCTGCCCCGGTCGATCCTGCTGAGGCGCGCTTCATCGCGCCGCTAGACGACCGCTCGAGCAACACGGACGATGGCGCAATTGAAGCTGCCGCCGAGCAGATCGCCGCTCTGATGGCTGGCGCCGAACGGCCTGTTTGGTTGGTTGGAGGAGGCGTTAGCAGGTCGGCTGCTTCTGCTCTCCGCCCGCGCCTTGAGGCCCTTGGGGTTCCATTGCTGACAACTTGGAATGGTGCCGACCGGATCAGCGCCGACAACCCGTACTATTTCGGCCGTCCGAATACTTGGGGTCAACGCTCGGCAAACATGATCCTCCAGCAGGCCGACTTGGTCGTTGCGCTCGGTACAAGGCTCGGCCTTCAGCAGACGGGGTTCAACTGGCAGCAGTTTGCCCCCGTAGCTCACACCGTTCAAGTTGACATTGATCGCACGGAGCTTGAGAAAGGGCACCCGCAGATTGACCTCGCTCTCGAATTGGACGCAAACCGTCTGCTCGAACTGCTCTGTGGTCGTGAATATGCCAGCTACGAAAGCTGGGTCAACTACTGCCGCGAGGTTCGCGCAGCGCTCCCACTGATCGAAGCGAACACCTGCGGCGCCGGCTACGTTTCTCCTTACAAATTCTACGAACAGCTCTGTGAGCTGTCGCGGGAAGACGACGTGTTCACCGTCTGCAGCAGCGGCGGTGCGAACTCGGTGGGGATGCAGATGATTGAGCCAATCGGCTCACAACTTCTGATTGCCGACAAGGGTCTCGCTAGCATGGGATACGGCCTCGCGGGCGCGATTGGGGCGGCCTTCACAGCGCCTCAACGGCGCGTGTTATTGGTCGAGGGTGACGGTGGGTTCGCGCAGAATTCGCAGGAGCTTGCAACGGTCGCTGTCAACAACCTCAACGTCAAGATCGCAATCTTTGATAACGCCGGCTATGCGTCGATCAAGATGACGCAGCTCAACTACTTTGACGGCGAATACCTCGGCTGCGACATCTCCTCCGGCCTTGGCTTCCCCAACTGGGAGGCGCTCTTCGCTGCCTATGGAATTCCATGCGTGACGATCGACGACGCGGCCTTCGCGGGTGGTGCTCTGGCTGATTCGCTAGATCAGCCTGGGCCGATCGGAATCATTGTTCGCGTCGACCCTGAACAGACCTACTTTCCGAAGATCAGCAGCCGCGTGACCGAGAGCGGCTCAATGGAATCGAACCCACTCCATATGATGACGCCCGAGCTGCCTGACGAGATTCTCGCTCAGGTAGCCCGCTACCTTCCGGGCTCGTGATTAGCTCGACAATCGAGCGGCTCAGAGCAGTCGATCGCATCGTCGTCCTAGGTGCAAACGGATGGTTTGGGCGGACGATGGTTGATCTGCTCGAGGAGGCGTATGGCGCCGATCTGGCCGAGCGGACGGAGCTGTATGCACGTGGCGCCCACCGACTCACTTCATCTGAGGGGCGCGACCTCCGCGTGTCACCGCTGAGTGAGCTTGGCGGCCTTTCAGCTAAGCCAGCGACGCTGCTGGTTGATTGCGCCTACCCAACCCAAGAGCAGGTCACAGCGCTTGGCCCCGGAGCATATGTCGAGGTCGTCGGTGAGCTGCGCGAACAGCGGCGCACGGCGCTTGAGCAGCTTCGGCCGGAGGCTTTCGTTTCGCTCTCCTCCGGTGCGGCGAAGCTCTTCGCCGATGGCCTTCCAATCGCCGAGCGCACAAAGGTGTATGGGGAGATGAAGTGGCTCGATGAGAGGCAGATGCTTGAGGATTGCCCTGAGCTGGGAGTGAGGCTTTGCATCGCGCGTATCTACGCCGCTTCGGGCCCTCACATGACGAAGGCGTCGAGCTACGCACTCGGTGACCTAATTGAGCAGGCTCGCGCTGGCGGCGCTATTGAGATACGCGCACCGCACCGGGTCATGCGTTCCTACACGCTGGCTGCGGACACGTTGGAGCTTGCCGTGCTCGCCTCGTTAGGTACCGATGCCGACCGACCGGAGCTGTTCGAGACAGGCGGCGAGCAGGTAGATCTTGCGGAGCTGGCACGCCGGGTTTCTCTCGTCGTCCGTGGTGAGGAGCCGGAGTTGCTGCTCGCCGAGCCCGATGGAAGCGCTGACGACGTTTACCTAGGCGATCCTTCGCGGATCGCGGAATTGGCTGATCTACACGGGCTTCATCTCGCGGGCCTCGACGAGCAGATCCTCAGGACGGCTGAGAATGGTTGAAGACTTGCGATGGGATGTAGTCCTCTTTGACCTCGATGGAACGATCATTGATCCCTTCGACGGAATCGCCGACGGTGTCCGCAAGGCATTCGCTGAGGTTGGCGAGCCCGCGCCCGCGGATGAGAGAATCCGCGGCTGGATCGGCCCACCAATCGGAGAGGCGTTCGCGGCAGAATTCGGCCACCTTGGCCCTGACGCCGTAGCGACTGCGCTCGCCACGTTCCGTCAGTCGTACGACAACGGTGGCGCCCAGAGCGCAACTCTCCACAGCGGGATGCGTGAGGTGATCCTCTCCCTCCACGACGCTGGGGCCTACGTCGCTGTGACAACGATGAAGCCACGGCTCATAACTGAGGTCATCCTTGAGCAGCATGACCTGCGCGCCTCGTTGGATGGTGTGTTTGCTCCGGCTGCGGACCAGGCTTCGTCAAACAAGTCTGCGCTAGTGGCAGAAGCGTTGATCGACGCGCGCGCTGCGGGGGCCGGAGAGAAAAGCGGGGTCGTCGTCGGTGACAGAGCGGACGACATGCGGGCCGCTCGATTAAATGACCTAGCTGGCGTTGGGGTAGCTTGGGGTTTCGGCGAATCGGCTGAACTTCTGCAGGAGCGTCCGCTTGAAGTTGCGACTTCACCGCTGCAATTGGTCACCATTTTGGGGGTAGGTAAGGTCTAACGCTATGGACACCGCGCAACGCAAACTTATCTCGGTAGTGATCCCCGCTTTCAATGAAGAAGCGAACATCCAGCAGCTCTCGCAGCGCCTCGCGGCGGTGTTCGACGAGGAGTCGAAATACGATTTCGAGGCGATCATTGTTGAGAATGGCTCGATTGATAAGACGTTCGAGCAGTCCGTCGCTGCTCGCGATCGGGACCCGCGCTTCAAGGTTCTCCAGCTCTCGCGGAACTTCCGGATGGACGGCGGTCTGACGGCCGGCCTAGCTAGCGCCAGCGGCGACGCAGCCGTCCTAATGGCTGCAGATCTGCAGGACCCGCCCGAACTGATTCACAAGTTTCTGCGCAAGTGGGAGGAGGGCTACGAGATCGTCTATCAGATCGTCACCGACCGGAAGGGCACCGGCCCGATCAGGCGGATGAACTCCCAGCTCTTCTACTGGATCGCCGGCATGATGACCGATGGCCGAATTCCCCGCAACGTCAGCGACTTTCGGTTAGTCGACCGCAAGGTCTACCAGGCCGTCAATGTGATGGAGGAGCGCAACCGCTTCGTCCGCGGGCTATTCGCCTGGGTCGGTTTCTCATCGATTGGGATCGAAGCTGAGCGTGCCCCTCGCACCGGTGGAGTCTCCGGGGCGCACACATTCGGCGTGATCGACCTGGCCTTCAAGGGCATCTTTGCCCACTCCTATAAGCCGCTCCGACTGATCTCGCTCTTTGGCTTGACGCTCAGCGCGCTCTCGTTCCTGGCGATCATCGTATTCGCGGTTCGGTTCCTCGTTGAGGGTGTCCCATTCGCTGGATTCGGGACGATCGTCTGCCTCTTCCTGCTGATGTTCGGCTTCCTCTTCACGATGCTCGGCATCGTCAGCGAGTACGTCGGGCTTATCTACGAAGAAGTGAAGCAGCGGCCCAACTTTGTGGTTCGCACCAAGGTTGGGCTTGACGACGACTAGGCCCCTGACGGCGGCTCCGTTACCTTCAGGCCGAGCGCCAGTGACGTCGCTCCGATAGGGCTGTAACGACCTGACGGCAGAACCATCTCGTTGAGCACTCTGCGCTCGTCGGCGTCGATCGCCTCGTCGAAGTAAAGAAGATCTCCGCGTTTTAGCATTGGCGAAAGAACGCGCCACGCTTCCGCGGTTGGCTCATAAATGTCGAGGTCGAAGAGAACGAGCCACTGAGCGTCAACTTCCGCGGTGAGGTCAACGTCACCAAGCGTGTCTTCGACATCGCCCACATGCCACGTTACGCGCGCGTCATCAATCTCGGGCGTCCGCCCGCCTGCGTCGAATTCACCCTCGGGAAGACCGCGCCAGCCGCGGGGTAGGCCGGTGAAGCGATCGAATCCGTGCCACTCGACGTCTGCGCGCTTGAGCATCGTGAGCCAGTGCTCGGTGGCGTAACCCCACGCGACGCCAAATTCAAGTACGAACAGTGGCCGGGTCGGATCAAGATGCGACGACATCTGCTGCCAAAGTTCCTCCCGCTTCCAGAAGAGCTTCACCGTTTCATCAAACGATGCTGACTGCCATCGCACAAAGCTCGCAACATCGCCGGCGTTGACGAATTTGTCGGCCAGGGCGGGAATGCGACGGACTACTCGTGCAGCGATCCCGTGCAGAACGATTGCCGACTGAGGCATCTCTAAGGCGCTGCGCATCCCGTGTTCATTTTTAGGCATAAGCGATCTCTCCACTAGAAGTGTCTCGGACCCTACTTACAAGCGTCGTGCAGAACCTCGAGCATGAAGTCAATCTGTTGATCGCCGAGGCCGGGGTAGACGCCGATCCAGAAGACGTTCTCCATTACGAAGTCGGAGTTCGTTAGTTCGCCAATGACGCGATGTTCGATCTTGCTGTAGGCCGGCTGCCTGAGCAGGTTGCCGCCGAACAAGAGCCTCGTTGCAATCCCGCGGTCTTCTAACGCCCGAACAACTTCGTTGCGCGTCACAGGGCCGCCGGGGCGGATCGCGATCGGGAAGCCGAACCAGCTCGGCGCGCTGTTCTGCGTTGCTTCAGGGAGGATCATCAGCTCTTCAAGGTCGGCCAGCCCCGCTCGCAGCCGCTCGTAGTTGTGCTGGCGAGCGGCGATAAAGCTCTCCACTTTGTCCAGCTGCGCCACGCCGACAGCTGCCTGCATGTCGGTGATCTTCAGGTTGTAGCCAATCTCCGAGTAGGTGTACTTGTGGTCGTAGCCTTCTGGTAGCTCGCCGAACTGCTGGTCGAAGCGCTTGCCACAGGTGTCCTGCTTGCCTGGCTCGCACCAGCAGTCGCGGCCCCAGTCACGGAACGATTCGGCAAGCACCTTGTACTTGCCCTTATCGCAGATCACGGCGCCGCCCTCACCCATCGTGATGTGGTGCGCGGGGTAGAAGCTGACGGTTGCGAAATCACCGAACGAGCCGACCGGCTTGCCCTTGTAAGTACTGCCCAGTGCATCGCAGCAGTCTTCGACCAGCCAGAGATCGTGTTCCTCGCAGAAGGCGGTGATTGTGGCGAGGTCGAACGGATTGCCGAGCGTGTGGGCGATCATTACGGCCCGCGTCTTCTCGCTCAGCGCTTCTTCGAGATGGGTGACGTCAATGTTGTAGGTCGGAATGTCGACGTCGAGGAAGACCGGGACGGCGCCGTTCTGAATGATCGGGTTGATCGTCGTCGGGAAGCCAGTTGCGAGGGTGATCACTTCGTCGCCATGTTTGACGTGGCGCTTGCCCATCTTCGTTGAGGTCAGGCACGAGAAGGCAACGAGGTTCGCTGACGAGCCGCTGTTGACGAGCGTGGTGTGGCGGCGACCGAAGAGTTCCTTGGCGAAGCGCCGCTCGAATTCGGCTGCGTAGCGGCCCGTCGTCAGCCAGAAGTCGAGTGAGGAATCGATCAAGGCGACCACTTCGTTCTCGTCGAAGACACGGCCGGCGACTGGAACGGCGCTCTCGTCAGCGATGAACTCAGCTTCCGGGAAGGCGGCGGCGTGGTATTCCGCGGTCAGCGCGAGGATCTGGCTTCGCAGGGCTGCTGCGTCGTTGCTGCCTATTGTGGTCACTGGATTCGCTTCATCATCTGCGGACACCCTACCGATACCTTGACGACAGTCAGCCTCTCGGTTCTATGTCCAACGCGGGATTCAGGCGAACG
This sequence comes from Actinomycetota bacterium, assembly GCA_005798685.1. GTDB lineage: Bacteria > Actinomycetota > Thermoleophilia > Solirubrobacterales > Solirubrobacteraceae > F1-60-MAGs163. Next base: position 42,793 of record SYIT01000074.1, read on the forward strand.
CGTCGTCGCGCTTCTTGACCAACTCCGCTGCGTTGCTGATGAGATCGTGGTGCTCGCTAACATCGAGGCCGATCCTGACGATGTTGCTTGCTACGCAACGGTCGCCGATCGTCTGCTGCGTTACGAGTTTGCCATGCCGGGGGAGCGGAGGCCTGACCGACTGGGCCCCGGAAATCAGTCTGGATGAGGGCCTGGTAGAGCTGCTGGAAGCGGCTCGATGTGCCTGAGCGCCGCGCGCCGCGCTAGAGAATCTGCTGCACAGCAATCACAGCAACCGCGAAGCCTGAGCCGCAGGCGGCGATTAAAGCCAGTCGCGGGCCGAGCAGCTCGCCGCGGCGACGCGCTCGGCGGCGACGAAGATCTCGCCGCGAGACCGAGCTTGCGTAGATCACCTGTCGGTCGATCGCCACGAACCGCAGAATGCCCGCCGCGGCGGACGGAACTCCTTCAAATCGAGGCTTTCTAAGCGCGGCCGCGGAGAATTTCGTCTGCCACGCCGCTGAGCAGATCAACCGAGCGCGGCGCTTTGCCGTCCTCAACGATCACCGCGCCGCCAGGGCGGTAGCCGTTCTGCCCCGCGCCTGGAGGGCGAATCAGGGCGCTGTCGTAAACCCACGAGCCGCTGTTGAGCAGCGTCGGCCCGTCGGCGCCGGCCGGCGTCCACATTCCATCCGGGTCGTCGCTGAGCGGGCCGCGGCGGTGGATGTGGCCGAAGATCACCGTCTCGGCAGGAATGTCGAGCCGCTCGCTGACCTCGGCTATTGCCGGCAGGAAGGCGCGGCGGTGGATTCCCTGCTCAACCACGAGCGCCGCAGCGGCGGCGACGTTGGCGGCGCCGGGCAGCTTTGCGGCCGCCGGCAGCCCGCGCAGCATCGCCTGGCGCAGCAGCCCTGCGCCGAGCTCCAGCCCCTCGGCAACTTGGTCGGGCATTGCGCTGGCGACCGCCTCCGTAAGCGCGCCGCTGTCGGAGCCGGGCGCGCGTTCGTAGTCGCCCACGCTTAGCTGCTCAGGCGGCCCCTCGCCGCCCCACCAGGCGAGCGCGCCGAGCACGTGGCGGTCGCCGTAGTGGCCGTGCATCGCGAAGATTCCCTCGCCGAGCCAGACGCCCGGGTAGCGAACCTCAACCTGCGCCGGCGCAAGCCAGCCGCAGAGCTCTTCGAGCAGCTCGCTGGCGCCGCGCGGAACTTGCGCCGAGAGCCGCAGCGGCTGCCCGCCCTTCAGGCGCTGCGATAGCCAACTGCGGATCAAGGCGTGGTCATGGTTGCCGGGAACGACGATCACTTGGCCGCTGGAGCCGAGCGCGCCGCCGAGCGTCTTCAGTACAGGCCGCGCCGCCTCCCTCGCCGCCTGCGGCCTTCCCTCAAGCAGTTCAAGCGTGTCGCCAAGCAGCACAAGCCGATCCATCTGCGCCACGCGCGACTCAAGAATTGCCAGTGCCTGCGGGCGTCTGAGCACATCCCGATCAAGCAGCGAGCCAAGGTGCAAATCGGAAATAACAAGAGTCCGCATCTGTATAAGGCAAGATACGGGTGTGGACTCGCTCCGTGGCCAATTGCTAATCGCATCGCCGGCAGTGCACGACCCAAACTTCCGTCGCACGGTCGTGCTGATCGCCGAGCACAACGAGGCCGGCGCGATGGGTGTGATCCTCAACCGCCCGGCCGAAGTGACCGTCGCCGGCGCCGTACCCGAACTTGAAGAGCTGGCCGAGCACGACGAGGCAGTTCACCTCGGAGGCCCTGTCGGCGAGTCGTCGGTAACGGTGCTCGCCGAGTTCGCCGACCTTGACGCCGCCGCGATGCTGATCGACGACGACCTTGGCTTTCTTGGCTCGCAGGCCGACGCGCACGAGCACCTAGCCGACGTCGTCAACCGCGCCCGCGTCTTCGCCGGCCACGCCGGCTGGGAGCCAGGTCAGCTCGAAGCGGAGATGGAAGAGGAATCGTGGATCGTTGAGCCCGCATTGCGCGAGGACGTTTTCACCGAAGACCCCGATGGGCTTTGGTCGTCGCTGCTGCGGCGCAAGGGCGGCGAGTACGTCGTAATTGCGACGATGCCCGACGACCCGACGCTTAACTAGCGCGACCCGCGCGACTGGCTAGCTGCGCGAAGCTGGACAGCGGTCGTTCCAGACGTACAGGTGAACTGGCCGACCGTCGGGAATAGTGATCTTCCGGCTGTCGTAGCACCGGGTCAGCAGTGGCGTCAGGTCAGGGAGCCGCGCTTTGAGACTTTCAGTCTTCGTCGTCCATCCTGGCGTCGTGAACTTCGGCCCTAACGCCTCGACGATGCACATTGGGGGTTGCTGCTCAAGCTCACTAGCAAGCCGGTCGCGGTATGTCCCTTGAAGTTTGGTGTTTTGGAGAATCCAACCGGGCCCGAGGTATCGCGAAGCTGGTATCCAGTCATAGTTGGCGTAAAACTCAAACGCGGCGCCCCACACGAGCACGGAGGAGCCGGTCGGACAAGCCTCGGCAAGCTGATCCACGGAGGTGGCCGGGGCGGCCGGCAGTGGGTTCACGAGCGAATCGATATTGCGATAGATCGGCCCGCCTGCCGCGCTGGCGACCGCCAACGCGCTGATCACTCCCACCAGCGCCAGTGGTAGCCAAGTTGCGTTCCTGCCCGACCGGTCAGGGTCGGCCCCGATCGCAAGCCGCGAACCGAGAACCGCCGCGATCGCGCCGCCGCCGTATAGGACATTGGCGTAGTGGGGGAAAAGCGGGAAGGTGAAGAAGACCGTTGCTGCGCCGGCCAGGATTGGGATGATCCAAACGGCGGCAGCTGCAGCCGTTGCGGTTCGGCCGCGGCTGGCTCTGACTGCGACCACGCCGGCAAGGCCCGCCAGCGACCAGAACAGAGCAAGCGGGTAAGAGAGGATGAAGATTCCGAGCGGCTCAAACCGCTCAAGCAGAGTGATCTGTGGCGCGCCGGTGAGCGTTTCGCGCGCGGTGAGGTAACTCCAGTTAAAGCGTGCCGGCTCGGAGATGAAGTCGTCGAGCGTCTGCCCAATCGCAATCCAGAGAACGATCAGAATGCTCGGCAGTGCAAAGCCTGCGCAAGCCACCGCTACGTCCTTGAACAGCCCCCGTGCGCCGGGTGCGTTCCATCCGCGACCGAGCAGAGCGGCGCGCATCAGCGGCGCGGCAGCGACGAGCGTCAGTGCCAGAAGTGCGCTCTGGGGTTTGGCCCAGATTGCGAGGCCCGCGACCGCAGTGGCCAGAAACACCCGCCCTAAGCTCGGGACGCCGGCTCCCGTGATCAGAATTAGGCACGCTCCCATCAGCAGCGAGAGCGGCAGCAGCTCAGTGCCCAGTGACAGAAAATCGTAGACGCCGCCGGTGAGGTTGGGGGCGGGGATCGCCGCAAAAAGGTAGATCGTGGTCGGCAGCGTCAATAGCGCACCGCGGATCCATCCGATGTAGCGGGAAACGCCGAACCAAGCGACGAAGCTAATCCACACGTAAGCGGCGGCAGCAAGAACGTGCGCGAAGCTGAGCGTAAGGCCGAAACCGACAGCTGAGAAGAGGCTGAGAACGAGGGGCCAGAGGAACAGGAAGGTTGGCGTGGTGTAGTCGCCGTACGGCTGCAGTCCGAGCGTCGCGCGCCTGCCCGCAGCAAGCAGCTCGGCTTCATCGGGGTTGAATAGCGGCGAGTTATTGAACATCGCGCCGCGGCAGGCATAGACCAATACCACGAGCACCGCAAGTGCAATAAACGGAGCCAAGCGAGCTAGCCAAAGTGCCGCCCCCTGCTTATCGGCAGTTGACGTATTGCCTGGTTCGTCCACCGGCGTAGCGTAGCTAGCGCACGGGGCAGCGGCGGTCGGTCTCGCCCGCCATGCGATCAAATGCGGCTAGTGAGGAAGCCGCTCCTGTTCGGGCGCGTCTGCCTGGTCGGCGCTCTCAGCCTCAACCGTCATCTCCGGCAGCGAGTCGCCGCAGGCCGGGCACGAGGCGGGGAAGAAGCCGTTGTCGCGAACCTTGAGCCAGAAGTCGGTAGATGAATCCTCCCAGTGGGCGCCGCAGGTGCGGCAGTTGACCTTCGCGACGCCAACGATCGCCGGCTCGGCTTCGATCTCGACGACCCGGTCGGGCAGCCAGATCCGCTCATAGCCGACGGTGCGCGCCCACTCGATCAGGATCTCGGTGTGCTCTTCGCGCAGGCTGCTGCCCGATACCGCTTCAACGATCAGCTCTTCAGATTCGGTGATGTAGAAATCAAGCAGCGACGCGCGGACGCGGCCGAGCTGCATTGCGGCAGGGCCGCCGGAGATCATTGAGGGCCTCCAGCAGTTGAGTGTGATCCTCCCCTGACGAATGCAGGCTCGGACGAATGGGCGTTGTTTGGACATGCTGATTAGGTCGTTTGGCGCCACCGCTTTCTGACGGCGAAGAAGTTTTGTCAGAAAAGCCTGCTGCTCTGCGACCCTTCTGTTGTAACCGATGACTAAGCCATTTCTCCCACTCACCGACGAAGCGTTCTGCGATCTCTACGAACGTGACCCGCAGAAGGCGATCGCCTACATCCACGGCGCGCTTCAGGCCGGGGAGAGCGAGGCTGGCCGCAAGGCGACGCAACTGCTCGTTTATCTACAGAGCGGTTTGATCTTCTCCGTCGTCTCAGCGAAGACGCCAAAGGACCAGGTTGATGAGGTTGCCGACGGCGCGATGGTTGAGGCTGTCGCCGCCGTGCTGAAGAACCCGCCTGAGCTCGTGAACTTGAAGCAGTTCCGTGGCTGGCTGGCGAAGATTGCCGCCAATCACTCTGCCGGCATCACCCGCACCGGCGCTGAGCAGGCGCGGCGCAGCTCGCAGCCACTCGACTACGACCCCGCCGAAGGCCGCAAGTCGAACGAGCCCAGCGCCGAGGACGACCGCTATGACGCGGTCGGCGACCGTGAGATCTTTGATGCGCAGCTCGAGCTACTAAGCGAGGAGCATCAAGCGATCATCCTGCTCCGCCTGCTCGGCGATAATTCTTCCAAGCAGGTCGTTGAGATTCTCTCCAGCCAATACGGCTGGGATTACAGCGCAAACAATGTTGACCAGATCACCCGTCGCTTCCGCGGCGAGTGCAAAAAGGCAGCCGAGGAGCAATGAGAGTGACATGACCACCGCGGACAAAATGTTCAGCGACTTTCGCGCCGCTTATGAGCGCGGCGAGCGCGCCAACATGGCCGATTATCTGGCCGGGGTTGGCGCCGACGAGCGCGACGAGCTTGAAGCGCGGATCAACCGCTACCTGATCGAGGAGGCGCCACTGCGAAGCTATGACGCAGCCGAGTTTGCTCGCGAGCAGCAGACGCCGGTGATGCAGCGGGCCGCCGAGCTCTTCGACGAGGCCGCGGAGGCGAACCTGGTGGCCGCGCGCGAGCGCGCCGGAATGACGCTTGACGAGCTGGCCGCGGCCGTGCTTGAAAAGACCGGGCTAGGCGGCGGCCAAGCCGAGCAGCAGAAGGCCGCAGGTTATCTCGGCCAGCTAGAGCAGGGAACGCTGCCGCGGCTCACGGAGCGCGTCCGCGACGCCGTCCGCTCAGTGCTCGGCACCGACCCTGCCTCCAGCTTCGCTGGCCCCGAATATGGCTTCGCCTTCCGCCTCAGCGCGCGCGATGAGGCCGCCCCGGACGAGAGCATTGAGCGCGCCGAGCTGCTGCTCGACGCGATGGCAGCGCCCAGTCCGCGCGGCTGGGACGAGGTGGACGAGCTTTTCCTGTCAGAGGACTGAGCGGCCGAGCGCGTCCTCAACCTGCTCGCTGCTGCTGCCGATCGCTGCGGCTAGCTCAGCAGCGTCAATCGTTCCGGCGAGGTAATCGGCGAGCGCTGAGCCGCGCGCCTCGGCCGGCAGCCGCGGCATCTGGCCTAAAGGCATTCGGCATAGGTCATCGCGGTCCTCAAGCCCAAGCCGCTCAAAGCAGCCCTTCGCTTGGTGGTCATCGATCTGCGCGTCAAGCCTCACCAGCAGGCCTTGGTCGGTAACTATCTCGGTGGTCTCAAGCCGGATCCGCGCCGCCTTCGGGCTGATCGCGAAATGGTTTGCCAGCCTGCAGACCATCTCTAGCGTCGGCGAATCGTCCTCGAGCTCGCTGATGAAGCGCTCAACCGCCGGCCGAGGAGCGATGAACTCTGCGGCAAAGCGGTTCGCCGACGATTCGTCGGGGTCAACCTCATCATTCAGCGACGAATTTGTGTCAAAGCCAGCGCCGTGGCCCAAAAAGTGGTGGCCGAGCTCATGGGCGAGCGTGAAGCGGCGCCGCACCGCCGCGTCCTTGCCGGCGATCAAAGCGACGTTCCAGCGCGGCAGCTTGACGTAGGCACCGGCCAGCCCCTCGCCAAGCTGCGCGATTACAACAATTAGGTCAAAGCTCTCTTCAACCGTTGTCACGATGCACTCCAGCGGCGTGTCGAGCGGCACGTTGGTCTGCGCCCGCGCCTTCAGCGCCGCGGCCGTAGCCCGCTCCCTCCTCAGCTCCTTTTCAGCCTCACTCTCACTCACCGTGCGCGAGCGTACATCGCGGCGGGAACGGTTACGCAGAGCTGGGCGGTCTGCGGCCTCGCCGCCTCCGTATCATTTGCAGCGATGAAGAATCCAAGCCAATCAGCCCTCGGTGCCTGGTCCGGAGGCCGTTTCATACATTATGGCGAGCAGATCGGCGAGCAGCGGCTGGTAGATCTGCTCCGCCCGGGCAACGGGATTGACACGCTGATCACCGCTGACGCTTACGGCGCGGGCGCCGCCGACCTGATCGTCGGCCAAGCCTTGGAAGGGCTCGCGCGTGAGGACTACTGTCTCACCGGAGCCGTTGGCCACGACTTCTACGAGGGCCAGCGCCGAGGAGCGAAGGGCTTCCAGCGCTTCACCGATTCAGAGCTGCGCGGCTCCGAGCAGTACGCCAGCTACCTGCGGATGGCGACCGAGAAGAGCCTTGAACGCTGCGGTGTTGACCACTTCGACCTGCTGCTGCTGCACAACCCTGACCGCGTCGGTTACACCAGTGAGGTCGTTTGGGAAGCAATGGCGCAGCTTCGCGAAGAGGGGCTGACCGGCCGGATCGGCGTGGCGCCGGGGCCGGCTAACGGCTTCACGCTCGACATCATCGACTGCTTTGAGCGCTTCGGCGAGATGATCGACTGGGCGATGGTGATCCTCAACCCGTTCGAGCCATGGCCGAGCCGCCTCGTGCTGCCAGCGGCGCAGCGACACGACGTTTCGCTACTCGCGCGCGTCGTCGACTACGGCGGCATCTTCCACGGCGACGTCGCGCCCGGGCATCACTTCAGCGAGACCGACCACCGCCGCTATCGCCCCGGCGACTGGGTTCAGAGCGGCTCGGCGAAGCTTGACGAGCTGCGACCGATCGCTGAGCGCCACGGGCTGACGACGCTCCAACTTGCCTGCCAGTGGACGCTGGCGCAGCCGATGGTTCGCTGCGTTGCCCCGACGCTGATCCAGGAGGAGGGCGAGGGCGCGCGCGCAATCGAAGAGAAGCGCGCCGAGCTGGCCGCGCTGCCTGCCGGGATTGTCCTCACGGGCAAGGAGATCGCCCAGATCGACGCTGTCGGCGACAACGCTGGCTGCATGGCACTGAAGGGCGCGGCACCCGATTACGAGGGTGATCCTGTAGCCGACCAGTGGCCGCTCGACGAGCAGCTCGCCGCGTTGGCCGCGCGCTGGGAGATTGACCCCGACTCGCAGCTTCGCCTGCTCCACGCCTGATGGCCGAGCTCGCGCGCCCAACCGAAGCCGCACTTCCCGAGGACCCGCTGGAGCTCTTCGCTGCCTGGCTCGGCGACGCCGAGGCAAGCGGGATGACCGACCCAAACGCGATGACGCTCGCGACCGCCGGCGATGGCGGCCGGCCCAGCGCGCGAACGGTGCTGCTCCGCGGCTTCAGCGACGAGGGCTTCCGCTTCTTCACCAACCGCACCAGTCTCAAGGGCCGCCAGCTGGGAGAGAACCCGCGCGCCCAGCTGCTCTTCTTCTGGCGCGAGATCGGCCGCCAAATCCTGATCCACGGCAATGTCGATCAGCTAAGCGATGAGGAGAGCGACGCCTACTTCGAAAGCCGCGCGCGCGAATCAAGGATCGGCGCATGGGCATCGGAGCAGGGCTCGGTAATAGAAAGCCGCGAAGAGCTGATTGGCCGCGTCGAGGAGGCCGAGCGGAGATTCGAAGGCGAAGACGTTCCGCGCCCGCCGCATTGGGGCGGCTACCTCGTAAGCCCGCAAGCAATCGAGTTCTGGCAGGCCGGCGAGTTCAGGCTGCATGACCGTTTCGTTTATCGTCGTAGTGACGGTGGCCAGTGGGTTACCGAGCGACTCTCCCCTTAAAACCCGAAAGGCCACACATGTCCGAAGGTAATCGCCGCTTCCTGCTCGCCGAACGCCCTTCAGGGCCAGTCGATGACAAGACTTTCAACCTCGTAACCGAGGACGTTCCGGCAATCGCCGACGGCGAGGCGCTGGTGCGCGTGAAGTGGATTTCGATCGACCCGACGAACCGGATGTGGATCGGCGCTGAGCCGACCTACCTGCCTCCTGTTGGCATCGGCGAGGAGATGCGCGCGCTGGGGCTGGGCGAAGTCGTTGAATCAAAGAGCGACGACTATCCGGTTGGCGCGGTCGTCACCGGCCTGACCGGCTGGCAGGACTACATGGTCACAAGCGCCGCGATGCCTTTGATGACAGTTCCGGCCGGCATCCCCGTGGAGCCGCAGACGCTGCTCGGGACGCTCGGCATGACCGGCTGCACGGCCTACTTCGGAATGCTTGAGATCGGTGACCCGCAGGAAGGCGAAACGGTTGTCATCTCGGCCGCCGCAGGAGCGGTTGGCTCTGTTGCCGGGCAGCTCGCAAAGCAGCGCGGCGCGCGCGTCGTCGGCATCGCCGGCGGCCCTGAGAAGTGCGCGTGGCTAAAAGATGAGCTCGGCTTCGACGAGGCAGTTGATTACAAAGCCGAGGATTGGCGCGCGCAGCTAAAGGCCGCGACGCCGAACGGGATCGACGTTGATTTTGAGAACGTCGGTGGCGAAATCATGGAGGCCGTTTTCTCGCGCCTGAACATGAACGCCCGCGTCGCTCTCTGCGGCCTGATCTCCGGCTACAACGACACAGAGCCCGCTCCAGGCCCGCGCACATTCGGCAACCTGCTGGTGCAGCGCGTGACTCTGAAGGGCTTCATCATCCTCGACTACTACGCCCGCTTTCCCGAAGCGCTTGAGGCGCTCGGCGCGATGGTCGCCGCCGGAACGCTGCGCTCCGAGGAGACCGTCGTCGAAGGCTTCGACCAGCTCCCGGCCGCGCTGAACATGCTCTTTGCCGGCGAGAACACAGGGAAGCTCGTAGTTCACATCGAAGAGTGAGCAGGCTCTGCGCGGTTCTCAGGCTTCTTTAAGACTCGGACCCCATGATGGTGGCACCCCCCAACCATCAAGGAGTTAATTGAAACCATGAAACGCTCACTACTCACCGCCTTCGTGGCGGCCATGGCAATGACAGCGGTGCTCGCCACCGTTGGATTCGGCGCAACCAAGAAGTCGAACAAGACTTCCAAGGGCAAGACCAACAGCGCTCAGACGCAGACCCAGACGGGCCCCCCTCCGACAATGTCGGAAATGCTCGCCAAGCGCACAGCTCAGAAGACGGCTCACCAAGCCGCCCTCGCAGCCGAGCTCGGCGTAGGCACCAAGCAGCTCTCGGACGCAATGGCCGCAGTCAAGAGCGACAAGCTCGACGCTGCTGTTGCAGCCAACAAGCTGACGGCCGCGCAGCGCACAGCGATCATCGCCTGCGAAGGCGCTGAGCTGACCTGCGACCGCTCAAACCTCCCTGCCGGTGGACCCGGTGGACCAGGCGAGCGTGGACATCGCGGCGGCCCTGAAGGCGGCCGGGCAGCAATGGCATCGGCTCTCGCAGCGAAGCTCAACCTGCCTGAGGCAACTGTTACTGCTGCGCTGAAGAAGACAAAGCCAGCACACCCAGCCGGCCGGCAGCACGGCCCACGCGGTCAAGGTGGCCCAGCCGGCGCAGCAGGTCCGATGGGAATGAACTAAGCCCGCGACGCGAGCCAGTTCAAGTGATAATGGCGGAACTGTGACCGAATCAAACCCGCCGATCCTTGTTGTTGATGACGAGGCTCCGATTCGCCAAGCCCTCGAGCGCGCCCTGCGCCTCGAGGGCTTCGGCGTGGAGTGCGCCTCCGGCGGGCGCGAAGCGCTTGAGGCCGTAGCGCGCCGCGCGCCGGCGGCGATCATCCTCGACGTGACGATGCCGGACCTCAACGGCCGCGTTGTTTGCGCCAGGCTGAGGGCCGACGGAGTGAAAACCCCGATCCTGATCCTCTCCGCTCGCGACGAAGTTGAAGATCGGATCGCTGGGCTGCAGGCCGGCGCCGACGATTACCTCGTCAAGCCGTTCGCCGTCGAGGAGCTTGTCGCCCGCCTCCAAGCGTTGCTGCGCCGCGCCGGCGCCGGGCAAGGGCAAGAGGCAGGCGAAGAGTTTCAGGCCGCGCTGACGGTAGGCGATCTGATCGTTGACCCATCGGCGCGAAGCGTCACCCGCGGCGGCCGCGAACTCGAATGCACGCGGCGCGAGTTTGAGCTGATCGAAGTCTTTGCCCGCAACCCCGGCATCGTGCTGGAGCGCCAGCGCCTGCTGGAACTGGTCTGGGGCTACGACTGGGTCGCCGACACAAACGTCGTCGACGTCTTCGTCAGCTACCTGCGGCGCAAGCTGGAAGAGAACGACGAACCACGGATGATCGAAACCGTTCGCGGCATCGGCTTCGTTCTGCGCGACCCTGCAGCAAGCGACGCAAAATGAGTCCGAAGAGCCTGACCGGGCGAGTCACCCTGGCCGCAGTGGCCGCGGTCGGCGGCGCGCTGCTCGTAGCCGGGCTCGCCGTGATCATCTTCACTGCCCGCTCCGACCAAGCCCAGCTTGACCGCGACCTGACGCGCCTCTCGCGCCAAGTTGACCGCCGCGCCGGCCCCGTCTTCTCGCCGCCAGACCAGCGCGGCGGACGGCCAGGCGGGCCGCCCGGCGAGGGAAGGGGAATGCGGTCGGGGCGTCAGCCGCGCGATAACGGGCCGCTCGAACCGAGCGGCGACCGCTTCACCCGCGTCGTGCTCGCCACTGGCCAGAGCTACAGCGGCGGCGCCACCGTGCCGGCGAACTTCCCGCTAACAACTGCTGGCGAGATTGTGACCGTCAGTGCCGGCGGCGAAGACTGGCGCACTCTCGTGACCGACTTGCGCGACGGTGACCGCCTGCAGGTAGCGGCGCGGCTGAGCGGGATTCAGGACAGCGCAAAGCGGCTGCGGATCGTCGTGCTGGCCGCGCTGCTCGGCGCGCTGCTCGCAACGGCGCTGGTCACGCGCTCGCTCGCGCGGCTCGCGCTTGGGCCTCTGCGGCGCCTGGCAACGACCGCCGACCAAGTAGCCGCAACGGTCGATCTTGCCGTGCGCGTTCCCGTCGGCGAAGGACCGGAAGAGATAGATGAACTTGCCGCCGACATCAACGCGATGCTCAGCCGCCTGCAGCGCAGCGCCGGAGAGCGCGAAGCGGCGCTGGCGAGCGCGCGCCGCTTCGCCGCCGACGCCGGCCACGAGCTGCGCAATCCGCTCACCAGCCTGCGCGCCAACCTTTCGCTGATTGAGCGCAGCGGGAACCTTGGCGACGACGACGTGCGCGCCGCCGTTAGTGCCTGCGCCGGTGACACCGCGCGGCTCGTCGCGCTCGTAGATCAGCTCCAGCAGCTTGCGCGCGGAGAGTCCGGCCCGCCGGCTACCTCAGAGCAGGTTGACCTAAGCGAGCTGGCCGACACCGCCGTCGTTGCGCTCGCAGACCGCTTCCCTGGCGTGACTGCCCGGCTGCGCGCGCCCGAAAGCGGGCCGCTGGTGAAGGCCGAGGCCGAGAGCCTGCGTATGCTGCTCGATAATCTGCTCGACAACGCCGCCCTCCACGGCCGTCCAGACGGCAATATTGAGGTGGCTATCGACTTAACCATAAACGGCGACGCGGTAATTGAAGTCAATGATGACGGGCCGGGCATCGCCGAGGATCAACGCGCCCGCGTACTCGAGCGCTTCGTCCGTGGAGAAGGGGCGCGCGGGGCAGGAACCGGCCTTGGCCTAGCAATAGCTGCCGCGCAGGCAGCCCGCTACAGCGGCAGTCTCACTCTTGGCGCGTCACCGCTTGGTGGGCTCCAGGTCCGCGTCGTAATCCCAGTAAGCGCCTCGCAGTAAGAGCAGAAAGTGGCGAGCCCCGCCACGAATTAAGACAAATTTGTTTTGTCAGAAAACTGCACGGCGCCGCGACTTGGTAGATACTGGAAGTGGCGAAAGCGGTCGTCGGCGAAAGGGCGGCCGACGCTGCCAAAACAGCCAAAACTCTGGGGGGGGGTATAAATAAATGAAGAACTGGTTGACGTAGTGAGCGGAATTGTCTCCGCTGTCGGTTCGACCGACGCTGTCCACCGCGCCGCGCTAGCCGCCGACAGCGTGATCCCTTGCCTTGCCGTCGTCTACGGCGCTGTTGAGCTGGAGAGCGGCGCTGTCAACTTCATCTCCAACGCGCCAGATGTAATCTCCGACGAACTCGCGGGCCGCCTTGCCGCGCGCGCCACGGATCACCCACTGATCGAGTACTCACTCGCCGGCAACGGCAATTCGGCGGATGTGATTGCGATCTCCGACCTGATGGATCCCGACGACTTTGTCGCCTCCGAGTTCTACGCCGACTGCTACGACGGAACCGGCATTCGCGACGAGCTCCGCGTGCCGATCCCGACCCTGGTGGGCATCACGTCTGCGCGAGCGTGGGCTCACGGTGCGCGAGGCTGAGATCTTCGCGCTGCTCGCCCAAGGGCTGCGCAGCCAGCGCGTCGCCCACCAACTTGGAATAAGCGTGCGCACGGTCGAGAAGCACACCCAGAGTGTCTATCGCCAGCTCGGCGTCACAAGCCGCGCCGAGGCGGTGGCGCTGCTGATCAACGAATCGGTTGAGCTGCCTTCAACGAGCTAGGCGGGGCGGGGCTGCCTGCCCGCGCACCCGACTGCCTCTGGCAGCGGAGTGTCGGCTACTGACTGCGAACGAGACGCTGGTGGACAACGCCCCACTCATTGCCACCACGGAAGCCAAACAGCTCTTCGACGGCAATGAAGAAGAGGCGCCACTCGTGCAGTGCGGCCTCGGCATTCGGGCCGGCCGTCTTTGCGAGGGCTTGGAGTGCGGCGTTGCGATTGGCGTCAAGCTTTTCGAGCCAGTCGCGTGAAGTTCGCGAGTAGTGAGTCCCGTTGACCCACCACTGCTCGTCGACTCGCAGGTCATCGTCAAGCTGACCCATCAGCCCTGCCGCTGGCATCGTGCCACCCGTGAAGAAGCGGTTTGCCATCCAGCCGTCCTCATATTCGTATGCATAACGGCGGTGCGCGAAGGTGTGGACAAAGGCCGAGCCGCCCGGCTCAAGATGTTCGGCAACTAGCGCCAGCAGCGCTTTCCAGTTGCGAGCGTGTTCGAACATCTCAACCGAGATAACGCGATCGAAGCGCTGCTGCAAACGAAGCTCGTTGACGTCTACCGTGAGAACGTTGATTATGTCGGTGAGGCCGCGCTCGGCCGCGCGACGCTCAATCAGGTCCCGCTGAGCTGCACTATTGGAGACAGAGGTTATTTCGACGTCTGGGAAGTTCTCAGCGATCCACAATGTGACCGAGCCCCAGCCGCAGCCAAGATCAAGGATCGACATTCCGTCTTCGACTGTTGCGCGAGCGATCGTGAGTTCAAGCATCGCCTCCTCGGCCTGTGCCAGCGTCGTTGCCGCTGACTCGTAGAGGCAGCATGAGTACTTAAGTCGCGGCCCGAGTACGGTCTCGAAGAACTCCGGTGCGACAGAGTAGTGCTGGTCGTTGGCTTCGTCTGTTGCAAGCGCGATTGGGCCTTCACTGCGCCGCAAAGCGGCGCTTACAAGTGCGTCGTCTCCGCGGCCGCGAAATCGCTCTGTAAGCAGTCGCTGCGTGATCGCCGCGCGCGTCGCCAGACGTAGCGCAGGGTCGGGGATTCGCCCGGAGGCGATTAGTCGCTCACTGGTTGTCATTGCGTCGGCGTAGCTTCGATCTTGTCGAGAAAATCAAGCAGCGCCTCGTTTACCTCGTCTGGTCGTTCTTGCTGAACCCAGTGGCCTGCTCCGTCAATCACGATCACGTCGCGCAGGTCGGTGACCGAGCCGATCATCGCCTCGTGCGGCATGAAAGCGCGAACGGGGTCGCGGCTACCGGTTATGAAGAGCGCCGGCTGATCGATCGTGCGGCCCTCAAACTGTTCGAGATAGGCCCAGCTGCGGTCCAAGTTGCGGTACCAGTTAAGGCCGCCGGTGAAGCCGGTGCGCGTGAACTCGTCACCGTAGAGCTGTAGATCCTCCTCGCTCATCCACGGCGGCGTTGGCGGCTCGTCATGGCGTGCCGCCCAGTCGGCGTTCCAGACCTCACGCGTTGCGAGCGTGCGGCGCACGTCGGCGCTTAGCGCCGCGTCAGCCACGCCGGGCTCTTGAATCCAGACGATGTAGAAGTCCTCGCCGATGTACTCCTCCATCAGCGAGGTCGGTTCGGCGGGCGCGCGCGGCACGTAAGGAACGCTGATCCCAACAACGGCGCTCACGAGCTGCGGTTGAAGAAGCGCGAACTTCCACGCCAAGTCGCTGCCCCAGTCGTGACCGACGACGACGGCCTGCTCAATCTCAAGCGCGCCGAGCAGCGCCGCCAGGTCGCCGGTTAGCGCTTCGATGTCGTAGGCCTCGACCGCCTCCGGCGCGCTGCTGCCACCGAAGCCGCGCAGGTCGGGGGCAATCGCGCGCCGCCCCGAATCGGCGATCGCTTGCATCTGATGGCGCCACGAATACCAAAGCTCAGGGAAGCCGTGGAGCAGCAGCACCGGCTCGCCCTCGCCGCACCGAGCCACGTGCAGTTCGATCTCGCCAAGCTGAACCTGCTGGTGCGTGATTGCGGCCACGCGGTCAGCCTACCCAGCTTCGACTTCGTTGATTCAGCCGATACCGTCGGCGGCGCGGATCATTTCCCAGACCACCGGCGGGCTGAAAGGCAAATGGTTCTGCGCTTCAACTGGTCCTAACGCGTTGGCAAGGGCGTTGGCGATTGCTGGCGCTGGAGCGAGGATGCCCGACTCACCAACGCCCTTAACCCCTCCCGGGATGTGAGGGGCAGGCGTGCAGAGGTGTTCGATTTCTATTCGGGGAATCTCGCAGGCAGTTGGAAGCAGATAATCCATTAGCGACGCCGTTTGAATCTGACCGTTGGAGTCATAGGCAATCTCCTCCAGTAGAGCACCGCCGATCCCTTGAGCGATAGCACCGATCAGCTGACCGTTGACGATTGCCGGGTTCAGAAGTATTCCGCTGTCGTTCACGGCTATATAACGGACGATCTCGATTGCCCCGCTGCCCGGCTCAATTTCGATCTCGGCCACATGCGTTCCGTAGGGAAATGTGCCGTTCGGAGGGTCGTAAGTGGCGCTCTGCTCAAGCCCGGGTTCGACGCCATCCGGTAGTTCAAAGCCGGTCAGCGCGGCCTTTGCAAGCTGGGCGATCGGGACTGATTTTCCACCCGCCACGGCCTGCGAGTCGGCGAGAACGACTGCAGTAGGGGCGACGTCCATAAACCCTGCGGCAATAAGCTGCAGCTTCGCGCGCAGCTCCTCCGCAGCAAGGCGGGCGGCGGCACCCGCGATGATCGCGACTCGGCTGTTGATTGCTCCAGCCGACGAGTAGGGGGTCATCTGGCTGTCGCCGAGGAGAACGCTTATTTCGCGCTCGGGGTCCAGGCCGAGAACGTCGGCGCATACTTGGGCAAGGATTGTCTCGTGCCCCTGCCCCTGGCTGGATACGCCGCTCAGAACGGTCGCTGCGCCATCGGCAGTCATACGGATCGTGACCGTTTCAGAGTTCCCGTGGTCGGTTCCTGCGCCGGCCATGATCCGCGAGTTGGTCAGGCCTGAGGGCTTGACGAAACTAGCCATTCCGATTCCCCGCAGCAAGCCCAATTTTTGCGCCTCTTCGCGCCGCCGCTCGAATCCCGCGAAGTCGCTGCGAGCGAGAGCTAGGTCTAGTGCCTCCTCGTAGTTGCCGCTGTCGTAGACCATCCCTGATGCCGAGCTGTAAGGAAACTGATCGGGTTGGACGAAGTTGCGGCGTCGAACCTCGTGTGGGGGAAGATTGAGGCGCAAAGCCAACAGGTCGATGAGGCGCTCGATTGCGAAGGCCGCCTCCGGGCCGCCATAACCACGGTAGGCGCCAGCCGGGGTCTTGTTTGTCACTACGCCGCGGGCCTTGACCTCAACCGATTCAATCCGGTACGGGCCTCCGAGCATCTCGGCCGCGACACGAGCGAAACCAATTCCCACTCCGGTCGGCTCGCCGCCCATGTCGTAGAGGAGGTCGCCGCGGAGCGCCAGAATACGACCGTCTTGGTCCGCTGCCAGCTCAATGTCCCACTCGCACTGGCGGCAGTGGGCCGAGCCGATCAGGTTCTCCCGGCGATCCTCGATCCACTTCACCGGGCGACCGAAATGGCCGGCCAGTAGGCAGGTGATTACGTCCTCAGCGAAGACCGCTTCCTTTAAGCCAAAGCCTCCGCCGACGTCGGGCGTTATAACGCGCAGACGGCTAGTCGGCCAGCCACAAGCTTCAGCGATCACCTCGCTCGCGTGGTGTGCCGCTTGGGTGGAGATCCAGGCTGTGACACGGTCGCTGCCCGGTTGGGCGACCGCTAGGGCTGCGCGTCCTTCTAGCGGGCTCGCTGCGAGCCGCTGAATGCTGAACTGCTCATGCAGCGTGATCGCCGCTTCCGCAAAGAGTCCGGGGTTTGCGACATCCCCTGCGGTGTACTCGGCGAGCACGTTGTCGGGCCAGTCGGGGTAAAGCTTCGTCGCGTCAGGATCAATTGCAGCGCTTGCCGATGTGATCGCCGGTAGCGGCTCAAGCTCGAGCTCGACAAGTTCGCCTGCATCCTCAGCGATGTAGAGGCTGTCGGCCAGCACGACGGCGATTGCCTGCCCTACCCAGCGGACGCGGTCGCTTGCGAGCAACTCGGTCTCGGTGATCTGCTGGTCAGGGTGGTTCCAGCCGACTTTTAGCGGGATCGCACCAATCTGAGCGAGGTCGGAGACCGTTAGGACGGCGTGCACGCCGGGGAGGGCGATGGCGCGCTCACAGTTGACGTTGACCAGATTGCCGTGCGCGATGGGGCCACGGACGAAGTGGGCGTGGAGGGTCCCTGTTGGATTCTGGTCGGCAACGAAGTTGCCCTCGCCGCGCAGTAGGCGCGGGTCCTCGAGGCGTGCGATTGATCGCCCCACTGCCCGGTCGCGGTGGGCGCTCATTTGCCGACCCTCGTCACGTCTGGAGGCGTCGCCATGGCGGCGGCCTCGGTCAACGCTTGAAAGCAGAGAGTCTGGGCCAGGGCTTTCCGGTATGAACTGCCACCGTGTATGTCGCTGGTCGGGCTGATCTCCGAGGCCGCCGCTTTTGCCGCCGCTGCGAGCTGCTGAGCACCTGGCAACTCACCCTCAAGCAGTTTCTCCGCAGTCCGGGCTCGCCATGGCACGGGGGCAGCAGTCATCAGCGTGATTCGAACGCCAGCGCAGCGACCTTGGGCGTCGAGCGGAATCACGACTGCTGCTCCACCCAAGGCAAAGTCGCCATGGCGGCGCGAGTACTCAACGAACGATTGACCGGCTCCATCGGGCGCTGCGGGGATCGCAATCTCAAGCAGCATTTCGTCCGCTTCAATCGCGCTCGTAAGGTGAGTGACGAAGAAATCGTCGGCACTTATTTCGCGCTTTCCGGATCGGCTGGCGACCGTCATCCGCGCTTCTAGTACGGAACAGGCGACCGGAAGTTCAGCGGCCGGGTCGGCGTGGGCGACAGAGCCACCGACCGTCCCGACGCTGCGAATTTGTGGATGAGCAAGCCAGCCGATCGCCCGCGCCAGCAGCGGCCATCCGGCGCTGGCGAGCTTGGAACGCTCCAGCTGTGCCTGGCGAGTGGTGGCGCCGATTCGCAGCGTTCCGTCTTGACGGTTGATGTATGAGAGCTCACCGAGTCGCCCGATGTCAATCAGCACCGCCGGGCGCGCAAGACGGAAGTTGAGCATCGGAATCAGGCTCTGCCCGCCGGCCAATAACTTTGATTCGTCACCGGCTGTCGCCAGTAGCTCAAGCGCTTGATCCGGGTGGGTTGCCCTGACGTAATCAAACGGCGCCGGTTTCATCAGCGTTAGAGATTGAAGTGGATCGTGACTCCGCGCTTGCTCCGGCCACGCACAACCAGCCCGATCAGCAAACCAACCACTGCCAAGGCGGCAATCCCTGGCGCAACTCGGCGCGCAATTGCCGGCCATGCTGCCGCGCCGATGTCAAGAAGGTCATCTTCCTCGTCGACCGATCGACGGCTTTCACTTAACCCTGACGCCGACAGATCGCCGCTCTTACGGCCGTGAGCGGTGTCACCGGCAACGGGTTCGCTGACGATCTCCTGCTCAAGGCGAAGAGCGAATTTATCGAGCATCGCACCTGCCACGTCGGCCATCAAACCTCGTCCAAACTGCGCCTGGGCACCACTCACATTGAGGTCGGTTTCGACTGTTACGCAGGTTCCCTGCCCGTCTTCGGTCAGCTGGTTGGTGATCGTCGCTGCCGCCGTGCCATGGCCGCGTAGCTCGCGGCCCTCGACGTCAAAGGAGATCGTTCGCGAGTCCTCGTCGATTTCAAGGACGCGCGCGATCCCGCTGTATTCGGTGACTACGGCGCCGAGCTTGACGCGCATCCGGCCGGCGAAGACGCCGGCTTCGTCGGTCGCCTCGACGCTGGCGCCAGGCAGGCAGTTCGCTGTTCGCTGAACATCAGCTATGGCTTCCCACGTCTCCTGCAGCGGCGTCGCGACGGTAAAGCTGTTCGTGATCTTCATCGTTCCGCGTCTTCCTGAGGCCGCATCTCGTTGGCCGCTATCTGGACCGCATCGACAATCGACTGGTAGCCCGTGCAACGGCAGATATTCCCCGCGATCGCTTCGCGAATACCCTGCTCGGAAATCTCATCGGCGTCGCGCATGTATGGCTCAAGCGACATCAGAAATCCCGGTGTGCAGTACCCGCACTGCAGTCCGTGGGCATCGAGAAAAGCCTTCTGAAGCGGGTGAAACTCGGGTGAGTCAGAGAGGCCTTCGACGGTGCGAACGCTTCGGCCCTCAGCCTGAATGGCGAGCATCAAGCAAGATCGGACTGGGGCTCCGTCGAGCTGAACAGTGCAGGCTCCGCAGACACCGTGCTCGCAGCCAACGTGGGTCCCGGTAAGCCCCGCATCCTCACGGATGAAGTCGCTCAGCAAACGGCGCGGCTCGACCTCGGCGCGATAGGCCTGATCATTAATGTCGATTGTGATCGTGGACAGGGTCATCGCTCGTCGGCGGGGCAGACTAGCCGCTTGTAGTCGTGTTGGAGTGGATCTGGCCTACGCCTTCGGTCAAACGCCCACCGCCGCGCCGGTTGAGAACGGCAACGATCTCGGCGGCAATTGAGAGGGCCGTCTCCTCAGCAGACGTGGCACCAATGTCGAGCCCGATCGGCGCTGAAAGTCGCTGCAGCTGTTGGTCGCTTACGCCGCGCTCAGCTAGCCGAAGCCCTCTCTCGTGTTGAGTGCGGCGGCTCCCCATGGCTCCCACATAGGCGGCGTCCGAACTGAGCGCCAACTCCAGCGCAAGGTCGTCGATCTTCGCATCATGGGTAAGCACCGCTACAGCGGTCGAAGCGCCAATCGCTCCCGACGAGAAGACCGCTGCCCTCGGCCAGGCGACGATTACCTCTGCCCCCGGGAATCGTTCACTGGTGGCAAAGCGGGCCCGTGGATCACAGACGCTCACTTGCCAGCCAAGTCCGAGCGCGGTAGCACAGAGGGCTCGAGCGAGGTCGGTGGCGCCGAAGATCAGCAGCCTCGTTGACGGCATGCTCAGGTCAACAAAGAGTCTGTCCGATTCTGTCTCGATAAGAACGCTCCGATCACTCCAGAGGTGCTGCTCGCCGGCGGCGATAGCGCGTTCGCGTGCACTCGGGCTCATTCCGTCGTTGGCGCATGGCTCGCGATCGGGTGAAACCAGAACCCTTCCCGAGACGCTGCCAAGCTCGTCGAGCACACTGACCAGAGCAGCGCGTTCGCCGCGCCCTGCGAGAGTGGCGAATTGAAGTTGCAACTGGTCGCAGAAGCGTTCCACTTGGACTTCCAACTCGCCGCCGCAGGGGAGCTCAGACTCAATCGGATCGGCGTCGCGAGAATCGAAGGTCAGCAGCTGTGCGGGCGCTCCACCGATCACGCGCTCGGCTGCGCTGATGACCTCCGCCTCAACGCATCCGCCTGAAACGGCACCGACGGTTGCTCCATCAGCTGCGACTGTGAGCTTTGTGCCAGGAGGGTGCGGCGCAGATCCCCTGACGGCGACCACCGTGGCGATCGCCAAGTCGATCGATAATTCGCGGCAACGCTCTATCTCTTTTAGGATCTCTTTCAAGTGAACGCTCTCAAACAGTTGTGCGGGGATGCGGCCGGCTGTCACTGCGGGGCGATCGTAACGCACGATGCAAGGCCCGGTCCCAGATGACGTCGGCCGCTCCGCTGACGGCGACAATCGTTCTAGCTGCCGGAGGTAGTAGCCGCTTTGGGGCCCCCAAGCAGGCTGCCCCAGTCGATGGCAGGCCGATGTTGACGGGGCTGCTCGAACGCCTGACGGGCAGCGCACCGCAGCCGCGCGTCGTTGTGCTCGGGGCGCAAGCGGAGCTTATTGGCGATCTGGTCCCACGTGGTGAGTGGAGCGTTGTGATCAACAAAGATTGGGCCACTGGGATCGGCAGCTCACTCCAGGCTGGGCTCGCCGCAGCGCCGATCGCCGAGCAGGTATTGGTGGTGCTCGGTGATCTCGCTTGGCTGCAGGCTGAAGCGATCGAGAGAGTAGTTCAGCGTGCGCAGGTTTCGAACGCGGATGTTGTCCGCGCCTTCGACGGAGATCTGCCGGGGCACCCATTGCTGCTGCGCGGGGCGGCGCTGATCGCGGCGCGTAGCCAGAGTGGGGCCAGTGGAATGCGACCCCTTCTGGGGCAACTGTCGGTTGATCGCGTCGAATGCGACGGGCTCGGCGTGGCCCGCGACGTTGATCAACCCGGAGACCTGCTTCAACCACAGGGCTGATCGCGCAGCTGAAAGTTCTTCCTTGACAAGGTGAGCCCGCCGACGTAGGTTCGTTCAGCAGGGGGAAATTGCGTTCAACCTGCTGAACGGCTACCACCTTGACCGACGACCAGTATTACGTCCCAGCAGTACTCGCCGCCTCCCGGATTCTGGCGGCTCTCGCCCAGCCGGATGCTGACGGTCTGCGACAGAGCGAGCTCGCACGGACGGCCGACCTCTCGAGGAGCACGGCACACAACATGCTCCACACGCTTGAGCACCTCGGGTACGTCCAGCGCGATCACACGACTAGGCTCTATCGACTCGGTGCGGCCCTCGTCCCTCTAGGGCAAGCTGCAGCGCAGACGACGAGGGTCGCCGAAGTGGCAGGAGAGCGAATTCCAACGCTTGCGGCCGAAGTGGGACTCTCGTTCGCCTTGGCACAGGTGACCAGCTTCGATGAAGCTGTGATTATCGATCGGGCGTACGCCCCCTCGGGGCTTCATGTGGGCATCACCCTGGGCGATCGCTACGGCCCGTTCGATGGCGCGATCGGCAAATGCATGCTCGCTGCGCTCGGAGCAGAGGACGCCGACCAACAGATCAAGCAAGCAGACCTTGCTCAGCGGACGGAGGCGACGATCACACGCCCGAAAGAACTGGCGCGAGAAGTCCGTCTAGTTCGCGGCCGTGGCTGGGCATCAAGTGTCAAAGAGTTCAACGAAAACCACGCCGTCGCGGCTGGGATTTGGGGGCAGGGGGGCCGGATGGAGTTAATCCTTCTGGCGCTTGGGTTCCCCGCTCAGCTCGGACCGAAGCAGATCTCCAGCGTGGGTTCATTACTGAGAGAAACCGCCGATGCCATCACTGAGGCATGTGGCGGAGAGCCAATCGATCGGGTGCGTCACGCACCTGTAACTACAGGCCCTTCAGGGGTCAAAGGGAGCAAGACCGCATGAGCGACCAAAGAGAAGTTGACCGTGTAATCACTGGTGGAACCGTCGTCACGCCTTCTGGCTCACGACGCGCCGGAATTGCGATTGATGGGGAGCGAATCGTCGCGATTTGTGACGATTCGCTGCTGCCGCCATCCCGCGCTACGCATGACGCCAGCGGCCTCCACATCATCCCGGGCCTCGTCGATACCGAGGCTCACCCGGGTTGTTACGTGCCGCTAAGGGAAGACCTCGCAAGCGAGAGCCGCGCGGCGGTTACCTCGGGCGTCACGACCTGGGGTATTCACGCTCCGTCAACACGAATGGGCCACCCAGAGTGGGCCGAATTCGTCAACAAGGAGGACGTGATCTCGTTCCATGAGGTGATCGACTACTTCACCGGGATCGTCGAGGACGTATCAGCCGTTGACACCTTCGTGACTTACATGTTGGAGACAGATCAGCAAGCGAAGGAGATCCCTGAGTACGCCCGCGACCACGGGGTCACGAGTTTTAAGCTTTATCTGCAGGCGATGAGCCCTGATGCTGAGCCAAACTGGCCCGGTCGTCGCGCCGGGCTTGGCGCTGGCTTCGATGACGGTGTCGTCTACCAGACGATGGAGAACACCGCGGCCCTCGGGTACCCCGGAATAGTGCTGATGCACTGCGAGAACTGGGAGATCGCTCGCGTCTTTGACGAGCGGCTGCGTGCCGAGGGTCGCACCGACTGGGCAACCTGGTCGGACCGCTCCCCTCACTTCCTAGAGGCTCAGCATGTCCGCCAGTACGGCCACTTCGCGGAGCATCTTGGCTGCCCGATTTACATCCAGCACGCGACCACGCCGGAGACATATCGGGAGATCCTTGATCTGCGCGGCCGTGGCGTAACCGTCCACGCCCAGACCGGTCCGCACTGGCTTGAGTTCGGCAAGGAGGAGCACAACGCGTGGCGGATTAACGTGCCGCTGCGATCGCGCGAGAACAACCCGAACATCTGGAAGGCGCTCGCCGACGACGTCATCAACGCCGTCGGCTCCGACCACGTGACGCCGTTCGGTGACTCGGATTACGACTCCTGTTACAACGACAACATCTGGGAGCTGAAGACCGGCTTTACGAGCCGCGTCGAGATGCTGTTGCCTGTGCTTTTGGAGGGCGTATATCAGGGGAAGATCTCGCTCACCAGAATGATCGAGGTGGCCTGCGAAACGCCGGCCAAGATCTTCGGTCTCCACCCAAAGAAGGGGGCGATTGAAGTCGGCTCAGACGCCGACCTCGTCCTGGTCGACCTCGATAAGACTGTGCGCGTCGACAATTCGCAGCTGCTGACCCGCACAGGTTGGACGGCGCTGGAAGGTCACACGATGCACGGCTGGAACGTCGCCACATTCCTGCGTGGCAAGCAGATGTCGCGCTGGGAGGAAGGCGCCCCGGCCCCTGAGTTCATCGGTGATGCTGACGGCGAGTACTTGCGCCGCGTGCCGGGCCGCCAGCTTGTTGACGTCAATCTTCCCGAGGGGTCCTGAGATGGCAGTTTGGGATGACGTACTTCCAGACATTGACCGCCAAGTCTTCGAGGCCGCGGGTTGGGGCAAAGACGCCGGCTACGGCGAGCGGCCGGTGCTGCTCGTCGTCGACGTCATCTACAACTTTGTGGGCGACAAGCCAGAGCCAATCCTGGAATCAATCAAGCGCTGGCGTTACTCCTGTGGCGAGCGCGGCTGGGAGGGCGTCAAGCACCTCGCCCGCCTGATCGAGGCAGCCCATGAGCAAGAGGTTCCGGTCTTCTACACGGGCATGGATCGTCGCCCTGACGGCTTTGACCAAGGCGCCTGGAACTGGAAGAGCTACCGCTCAGGCGACGCATCGGATGTGAAGGGGTCTCTCGGTAACGAGGTCGTAGCTGAGATCGCGCCACAGCCGCAGGACGTGTACTTCGTCAAAGACAAGCCGAGTTCGTTTCTTGGCACGCCGCTGCTGAGTTATCTCAACTATCTCAACGCTGACACGGTGATCACAACCGGCACCACGACAAGTGGCTGCGTACGGGCGACCGCTGTAGACGCCGCTCAGTACAACTTTCACTCAATTGTTCCGGAGGAGTGCACTTGGGATCGCGGTGAGTTGACGCACAAGGTCAACCTCTTTGACATTCAGATGAAGTACGGCGATGTTAAGACGACCGACGAGGTAATCGAATATTTGCGCTCGTTGCCGAAGAGGCCGTGCGGAGAGAACACGCCGACCGGAAAAGCCAACTACACGGAAGAGAGCGACGGATGAGCCTTACGATTCGGAAGGTCGTTACCTATTGCGAAGAGATTCGCGTTGACGGAGCGCGAGCCGGTGAAGAGCCACTGCGTAAGGCTGCGGCCGCTGCGGTGGTAACAAACCCCTACGCCGGGAAGCCATTCTCGGACGATCTTTCAGAGATCGTCGATAACAGTGCAGAGCTCGGCAAGCTGCTTGGCGAGGCAGCGGCCGCCACAATCGGTGTTCCCGTTGAGAGCTACGGCAAGGCATCGCTTGTAGGTACGGCAGGCGAGCAGGAGCACGCCGTAGCGATTAAGACGAGCGTCTTTGGTGATGCATTTCGTGAAGCGATCGGAGGGGCGACGGCCTGGCTGCCGTCGGTATCTAAGCGTTGTGCGCCTGGCGCGAGCGTCGACGTGCCGCTTTGTTTCAAGGACGAGGTTTGGGTTCGTTCGCACTATGACGCGGTCACGGTGACGATTGCTGATTCGCCCGCGCCGGACGAGATCGTGCTCGTCGTCGCGATCGCCTCCGGTGGCCGGCTTCACGAGCGACTTGGCGGAAAGACCGTCGAGGAGGCCCGTGCCGCCGAGTAGCCTAGATCACGGTGTGCTCAGCATCGGAGGCTGCGATGTCCTGCTGCCCGACGGCTCTGTTTCAGAGGGCGCTGGCCTGTGGATTGAGGACGGGCTTATCGCCGTTGCTCCTGCTGCCCCTGATCGGCAGGCCGAGCAGATCGACGGCGATGGGATGTTGGCAATTCCAGGGTTGATCAACGCTCACAGCCACTCGCCCGAAGCCTGTCTGCGGGGTATTGGTGAAGGGCTAACGCTCGAGCCGTGGTTGATCATGATGTTTGCGTCTAGCGGCCTGTACAGCGAGCAGGACCACTATGACTGCGCACTGGCATCGGCGGCCGAGATGCTGCGGGCGGGGGTTACGACAGTCGTTGATCACCTCTGGATGACGCCGCCGAGTGGAGCCGCGATCGATGGCGCAATGCGGGCCTACCGTGACGCTGGCATCCGAGCGACGGTCGCCCCGCTGATGGGCGACCGCGATTACACGGAGGAGCTTGCCACCTCGGTCGGCATCGATCTAGGCGACGCCTCAATCGCCGCCCAGATCAAGCTGCTCACCGCCGACGAGCTGATCGAGCTACTCAGCGGTGCGTTTGATCGCTGGCACGGCGCTGAGGGCGGTCGGCTGAGGATCTTGGCTGGCCCGAGCGGAATTCAGTGGGCATCGGACGAGTTGCTGGAGGGGCTCGCCGCGACGGCGCGGGCGAACGGTAGTGGGATCCACGTCCACCTGCTTGAAACTTTTGTGCAGGACGCGAGCTGTCGACTGCGCTTCGGTGGCAGCACCGTCGCAGCGCTCGACGACCTTGGCATCCTTGGCCCCGATTGCTCTTTCCCGCACAGCATTTGGCTTGACGACGATGAGGTCGCGCTGATCGCAGAGCGCGGTGCGGTCGTCGTCCACAACCCTGCCGCCAATCAACGGCTTGGTTCGGGCCGGGCGCCGATCGCAGCCCTGCTCGACGCCGGTGCGACTGTTGCGCTGGGCACCGATGGCGCAGCCTCGTCGGACAACCACGACCTTTGGGACTGCGCCAAGCTCGCAGCGCTTATTCACACCGACGGCGACAGCTGGGTAGACAGTGACCAGGCATTCGCGATGGCGACCATCGGCGGCGCTGCCGTCGCCGGTGGCCCTGCGCTACTCGGACGACTTGAGGTTGGCGCTCCGGCCGACGTCGTCTTGATTGAGCGCGACAGCCTTTGGCTGTCCGGAGCTCAGCAGATCGTCGCAAGCCTCGTCCTCTCCAACGGAGGTAAGGGCATTCGCCACGTACTTGTCGGCGGTCGGCCCGTCCTGCGTGACGGCGAACTGACCCTCGTAGACGAGAAGCAGACGATCAACAAACTTCGTGAACAGACTGAGGCGCGGCGCGAAAGCGTTGCAAATCCGTCTGATCGCACGCGAGATGCGATGCGTCACATGGAGCAGGTCCGGGCTGTCGTAGCCGGGTTGGGGGCCACGGATGGCAAGGCTATGCAGTTTGTGGGTTTGGGAAAAAAAGGTTAGGGGAATGGCGGCGCTTCTGCCGCCATTCCAAGGTGGGGAGGCCCAAGGGGCCTTGAAGTTGGAACTAAAAACCGAATGAGGAGGAAGAGATGAGAGGACTAAAGGGCTTGACCGCCTTAGGACTGACAGCAGTTGCGGCAGTGGGCGTGACGGCATGCGGGTCCAGCGATTCGAGTACCACGGAATCGACTGCGGCGAAATCGATCAAGGTCGCGATGGAACTGCCGGGACCGATCAATGACAAGGGGTTCAACGCTTCCGGTTATGCCGGGCTGATGAACTGCAAAGAGCAGGGTGCGACAACCACCTTTGCTGAGAAGGTTGCGGTTCCTGAGCAGGAGCGGACGATGGAGGAGCTAGCCCAAAACAACGACGTTGTGATTGGTCACGGCTTCGAGTTCGGTGAGCCGGCTACGAAGCTGGCGCCGAAGTATCCGGATGTCAAGTTCGTGGTGACATCGAACCCGATCCCGCCGGAGGCGACGAATCAGGTAAACGTGATGCCGAACTCGACGCAGGGCGCGTATCTAGCTGGTGTAGCTGCCGGAAAGGCAACCAAGTCAAACAAGATCGGCGGAATCGGCGGTTTTGATTTCCCTGTGCTGAAGTCGCAGATGGAAGCACTTGAGGCTGGTGCGAAGTCGGTCAACCCGAACGCGACGACGAAAATCGTCTACCTCGGGACGTTCGATGACGTTTCTAAGGGCAAGGAAGCAGCGCAAAGCATGGCCGCATCGGGCATTGACGTGATTTATCACATCGCCGACGCAGCCGGGATCGGCATCATCAATGGCGCACAGGCCGCCGGGATCAAGGCAATCGGTTGGGGCATCGACCAGAACTCGATCGCGCCTGACACTGTGATCGCAAGTCAGATCGTCAAGACGGACGTGATGATCGGCGCTCAGTGCAAGGCAGCTATTGACGGCAAGTTTGTTGGCGGCAAAGTGGTTGTCAATGGCCTCAAGAGTGGGGTTATTGATCTGACCAAGGTCTACAACGAACCGGCCGATGTTCAGGCCGCAGTCGACAAGGCCAGGACAGCGATTGAAGACGGCACCGAAAAGGGCGTGCCGGAGATTGCTCCAGGCATCCCATCAACCGGCCCTGAGAGCAACTAGAGCCCGGAACCAAGGAACACGAAGCGCGTCATGACAGCACTGGTGAAAATGAGCGGGATCGTTAAGTCATTCGGCGAGACGATCGCCAACGATGACGTTTCGCTCGAGATCGCCGCCGGTGAGGTGCACGCACTGCTCGGCGAGAACGGGGCTGGCAAGACGACGCTGATGAACATCCTCTACGGGCTAACGATCCCGGACGAGGGAACGATCGAGGTTGGCGGGGTTGCCGTGGCACCACGGAACCCCGCCGACGCGATTGATGCAGGAGTTGGGATGGTCCACCAACACCCGCTCGTGGTTGGAGCGCTTACGGTGGCGGAGAACTTCTCGCTCGGCGGGCTGGGTGACGGCTCTCCCGCTTCGATGCTTGAAGCGGTTGCCGATGTCGTGCAGACAATCCCACTTGAGGTTGATCCTAGGGCACGAATCGACTCACTCCCGATGTCGCTCAGGCAGCGCGTGGAGATTGTTCGCTGCCTTGCGCACGGGGTCAGGGTTCTCGTGCTCGACGAACCGACCGCGGTACTGACCCCCAATGAGGTGCAGCAGCTCTTCGGCGAGATGGAGCGCGTCGTCGAACAGGGCCGAAGCGTCATCTTTATCACGCATAAGCTTGCCGAGGTCCAGACGATTGCACAGCGCGTGACGGTTCTGCGCCATGGACGCAATGTCGGCAGTTTCGCCGTCGGCGACATCACTTCAGCCGAGCTGGCAGAGCAGATGGTGGGCCGAGAGTTGTCCGACCGTTCGGCGAAGGGCGCCCCGCGGGCAGCCGGCGCAGCCCGTCTGGAGCTCCGCGGCGTATGCGCGGTCGGCGATGATGGCGAATGCCTGCTCGACAATCTTGACCTCGAGGTTTGTGCCGGCGAAATTGTTGCGATCGCCGGGGTGGAGGGAAATGGGCAACGGCCGCTTGCGGACATCTGTTTCGGTTTGCGTGTTCCGGACTCAGGCGAGGTGCTCCATGATGACGAGCGGCTTCCTCAGCTAAGAGATTGGGGTCACTCTAAGGTTGCGATTGCGAGGATTCCGGAAGATCGCCGCCACGAGGGGCTTCTGATTGATTCGCCGCTCTGGGAAAATCTTCGCTACGGGCCGAACCTGTCAGCCAAGCGCGGGCTGATCAACCGTCGGCACGAAGTTGCCCGCGCCCGTTCGCTACTCGAAGAATTCGGTGTCGTACCACCCGATCCAATGGTCGCTCCGTCGGCGCTCTCTGGTGGAAACCAGCAGAAGGTTGTGCTCGCGCGCGAGTTATCAAGTGATCCCGATCTGGTTGTTGCCGTGAACCCGACGAGAGGGCTTGACATCGGCGCCCAGCGCGACGTTCGCGACCGGCTGGCCGCGCTGCGCGACGCAGGCAGAGCGGTCCTCGTGATCTCGACCGACCTGGACGAAGTGATCGAGATCGGCGACCGGGTCGGTGTTCTCTATCGCGGTCGCCTCGAAACGCCAATCGCCCAAAACGCCGTTGATCGAGCCCGCATCGGTAAGGCGATGGCTGGGCTGCTGGATGATCAACAGGACCGCGCAGAAGCATGACCATCGAAAGGTTTATTCCCGCGCTTACCCGGGGCGCCGTGGCGTTGATCGGCACCTTGGCCGTCGGCCTCGTCGCCGTTCTCGCGGCCGGGCTGGATCCGGTCACGACTCTTCAGGCAATCATCGACGGGGCGCTCGGAAGCCCATACGCAATCCGTCAGTCGCTGACCGAGGCCGTGCCCGTAACTCTTACGGCGCTGGGGGTGGCGGTTGCGTTCCGCGCTGGCCTGTTCAACCTCGGCGGCGACGGGCAGATCTACATCGGCGCGCTTGGCGCCGTGGGGATCTCGCTGCTCTTCCCAGATCTGACGCCGGCTCTCTTGATCCCGTTCGCGCTAGGTGTTGGAATGCTCGGGGGGCTTATTTGGGGAGGCATCGCCGGCGTGTTGCGTGCGAAGTTGAGGCTCTCCGAAATCATCACGACGATCATGCTCAACTTCATTGCCTTTTGGATCGTCAGCTACCTGGTGCATGGTCCACTGAAAGATCCGGGGGGGAGCGGCTACCCGCTTACGCGCGAGATCCCCGAGGCGGCCCAGCTGCCGGTCTTTGGTGATCTGATCCCCTCTGGAGCGGTCCTGATGCTGGTGGCAGCATTCTGCGTCTGGCTCCTGCTGGAGAGGACGCCAACGGGCATCAAGATCAAGGGTACGGGTTCGAGCGCCTCGGCAAGCCATTTCGCGGGCGTGTCGATGAGCCGGGTAACGATTCTCGTTATGGCGATCGCGGGCGCTTTGGCTGGTCTTGGAGGCGCTGTCAGCCTTCAGGGAGATCAGTACAAGCTTGGTGATTTCTTCAGCCCCGGGTGGGGTTTCGACGCCGTAGCCGTAGCCTTGATTGGACGCGGAACAGCTGCCGGGACCCTAATTACAGGCATCGCAGTCGGGGCGCTTCGCAGTGGGATTCAGAGCGCCCAAGGGACGGCTGAGGTCCCATCGTCGATCGCCCAAATACTGCTTGCAGCGGCGGTCCTCTTTGTGATCGTCGGTAATGCCGAGGGCGCGGGCCAACTTGTCCGCCGAAGCTGGGCCCGGACGAGAGAATTGGCCAGTGAGTGATCTCTTTGACATCGTAACCTCGGCAACGCTCTACGCGGCGGCGATCAGGCTCGCTTTGCCGATCTTCCTCGCGGCGCTTGGCGAAACATTTGCTGAGCGCGCCGGGCTCGTAAATGTAGGTCTTGAAGGGATGATGCTGATGGGTGCCTTTGGCGCCGTGCTTGGCTCGGACGTCACCGGCAGTGCGTTGGCGGGCGTGGCGATAGGGCTGCTCTTCGCGGTTCTCGTTGCGGCGATTCAGGGTTTCGTTTCGATCAATTTTGGTGGGGATCAGATCGTCTGCGGTATCGCGCTCAACATCGGCGCGCTGGGCGTCACGGCCTTCCTGGTTAGAGCTATATGGGAAGGTGGTAACGCTCCCCAGGTCGCAGGTTTCTCGGCTTTTGACCTGCCCCTGCTAGCGAACGCTCCATTCGTCGGGGTAGCGGTCTTCCAGCAGGGTATTTTCGTCTATGTCGCGCTCGTGTTGGCGTTGATCAGTTGGTGGGCACTGATGAAAACTGGCTGGGGGCTGCGGATGCGTGGATGCGGCGAGGACCCATTGGCCTGCGAAAGTCTTGGTATCCCAGTCAAGCGCTTGCGTTGGCAAGCAATGCTGATCTGCGGTGCATGCGCCGGGCTAGGTGGCGTCTTCCTAGCTCTGGGTCAATTACTGACTTTCAGCGACGGGATGAGCGGCGGCCGTGGCTTCATCGCGCTCGCGGTCGTAATCATCGCGCGTTGGTCGCCAATGCTGGCGGTTCCGTCTGCGCTGTTGTTCGGTGCAGTAGAGGCGTTCGCGCTTCGCGTCCAGAGTTCTGATCTCAATGTTCCACCGGAACTGATGCTCGCGTTGCCGTATCTCGCAACGATCATCGTCTACGCGATCGTCGTCGGCCGCAGCAACCCGCCGGCGGCGCTCGGGCGAACCTATGTACGTCAATGAACCGCTAAGGAGAAGACTCCATGTCAGTTACGCAACCTTATTCGCTTCGAGTGGCCGCATACCAGCCAGCCGTTATTGCTTCCGAGCCTGAAGCCTCGCGCGTTGATGAGGCAGCCGAGGCAATTCGCCTCGCTTCGACCGATGGCGCTCAGCTGATCGTCTTCCCAGAGGGTTACCCGGGGCCGCTCCGAGCATCGGCAGACTACGACGCGGCGCCGGCGATCTCACAGGCGGCAGCCAGCGCCAACTGCGCGGTCTGCTGGAGCCGTATAGAACGATGCGATGACGGTCGCTACCGCAAGGTTGCCTACCTAATCAACGAGAAGGGTGAGCAGGTTCTCCGCTACGAGCGCGCCCACCCGGCGACCGGCGATATTCACCCGGCGCTCTCGGGGGTCTCACTTGCGCCCGGGCCAGAGCTCGGGATCGCAGAGCTCTTCGGCATCACGGTTGGCGTGCTTATCTGCTCCGAGCTGTGGCTTCCCGAAGTGTCTCGCTCACTTGTAGTGAGTGGCGCCGAGTTGCTCCTCGCTCCCGCCGGGGGTGGCTTTGGAAAGGTCGCTCCAAACTGGCAGCTGATAGCCCGCGCACGAGCGATCGAGAACGAGGCCTATGTCGTCCTTACTCAGCACCTCTTTGGAGGAGAGGAAGGCGCAGCACTGATCGCTGGCCCGGAGGACTTGGTGAGCGAGTCGAAGAAGGCCGGCGTGCTGCTTGGCGATCTTGACCTTGCGAGGCTCCGCTGGCTGCGTGAGACTGACGATTCAATGGCGAATCCGAAGCCTTTCACTTCGCTCCCCGGCTTGTTGCGTGCTAGGCGACCGCAGCTTTACGGCGTGCTCAGCGCGCCTGCTGATGGCCTCTACGACTACGAAGGCAAGGCCACTCCGGCTGACTTTGTCGCGCCGAGCGCGCCTCCCGGGGTGTCATGAGCACCGGTTGGGTTTGGGACGAGCGCTACATGTGGCATGACACCGGCCACGCAGCGGCGTTCCTGACTGCGGGCGGCGTGCTTGAGCCCGATGAGCATGTTGAACGGCCCGCGACCAAGCGACGACTGCGCAATCTGCTCGAAGTGAGTGGGATGCTTGAGCAGCTAACGCCGATTAAGGCTCGCGAAGCAACGCCTGAAGAGTTGACGCGAGTGCACAGCTCAGCGCACGTAGAGCACGTTCAGCAGGTCAGCGCCAACGGAGGCGGCATGGCTGGTGATCAAACGCCGATCGGCCCGGGTGGCTACGAGATCGTGGCTCTCGCTGCTGGAGGCGCGATCGCTGCTGTCGATGCTGTCATCGGCGGTGAAGTCGACAATGCTTACGCACTGATCCGGCCTCCGGGCCATCACAGCGGCATCGATCAGAGCCTTGGCTTCTGCGTCTTCAACAACGTCGCTGTCGCGGCTGAGCATGCGCGCGCTGTCCACAGATTGGATCGGGTAGCAATCATCGATTGGGACGCCCACCACGGCAACGGAACGCAAGAGATCTTCTGGGATCAGCCAAGGGTTTTGACGATCTCCGTCCATCAGGACGGCGGCTATCCGCCCCGGTCAGGTCTCGTTGACGAACGTGGTTCGGATAAAGCGCTCGCAACAAACATCAACATCCCGCTACCTCCCGGATCAGGAGTAGGCGCATACGAGGCTGCGATCGGTCAGATTGTCGTTCCCGCCCTTCACGCCTTCCGGCCAGATCTGATCATCGTCGCCTGCGGCTTTGACGCCAGCCCGATGGATCCGCTCGCGCGGATGATGGTTCACAGCGCCGGCTTCGCTGAGATGACTGCCTCCGTGATGGCCGCCGCCGATCAACTCTGCGGTGGGCGGCTTGTCTGCTGCCATGAGGGCGGCTACGCAGCGCCGTACGTTCCTTTCTGTGGGCTCGCCGTGATCGAGACGCTGAGCGGCCACAGCAGCGGCGTCGAGGACCCATTTCTCGGTGGCTATTCGTCACTTCCGTTCCAGGAGCTTCAGCCACACCAAGCCGCGGCGATTGAGTCCGCTTTCCCCGATCTAGCGAAGCTCAAGGAGGCCGCATCGTGAGCGTCAAGCTGAACCGCGCGCAGCTCGTCAAGTCATCGAGCTCGACCCCGAACCCGCCCTACGGGGTAGACCCCAAGCTGACCTTCTACTGCCCTCAGGAGAACCTCGAGGCGCTCGATATTCCGGTAGTCAAGCACTTCTTGCGCTGGGCCGAGGACGATTACAAACCGGCGTCGACGAAGAAGCCCAAGGTCCTCTTGCTGTTGCCGTGCCAGAAGGTCAAGCCTTACGCGATCTCGCCGGAACACCTCGCGATCAACAGCTATCTGCTCGCTGCCGGCTATGCGCCGATGGAACGCGGCGATTGGCCGGAAGAGATCGGCGAACTTGCTGCCGGCCCGCTGCTTAGCAACGGCCCGCTTGAAGGCCACGGTTTGCAGATTGATCGCGCCGTCATCTCCGAGCCGTTTGGCTTCGTTCCCTACTCAGCGATGTACTACTGGAACGGCAAGCTCTCGCCCTGTGGCCAGTACGACGATCCAGGCCTGTTCGCGCACCGCGGGTTGGCGTGCACGTGGCGCAGCGACAATACCGCTGTGCCGCAAGATGGGAAGTGGCGCTGGGGAGACAACGAACGCGCCGCCTACGTCGAGGTTCACAACCGTCTTGCGGAGTCGATGGCAACGGCGCTCAGCCGTATTGCCTCTAACTACGAGGCAATCTACGCCTACGTCGCACCGGCGTTGACGCACCGGTCGTTCATTGTCGATCGCGCCCAGAGTACGGCCGCCGGAATGTCCAACGCTCGCCGGGTCGGCTCGCAGATACGCCCGCTGGTTGGTGTAAATGACCTCGTGCCGGGGCTCGTAAATCTCGTCCCCGACGCAACGCAGTTGGGGCGCCTGCGCAAGCAGATGGGCGGCAGACTGCCGGCAAAACTGCTGTCTACCGACCCCGCGCTCAGACTGTTGACGACTGCAATCGGAGCCAATCGATGACTATCGGATCACTGGAAATTCGCAACCTCGGCGGCCTCGTCAGCGGTCGACTCGATGATTCGCTTCAGAGCGTGAACGAGATCCGCTGCGAGGATGGCCGGATCGTCGCGCTGGAGTCGGGCGGCGACGCCGATCTGGTGATCGACGCCTGCGGCGCAATCGCGGCTCCGGGGCTGATCGATTCTCACGCCCACGTCGTCTTTGGTGACTGGACGCCGCGCCAGTCAACTCTTGGCTGGATCGAGAGCTACATGCACGGTGGGGTGACGATGATGATGTCAGCCTCTGAGGTTCACCTTCCAGGACGACCGGCCGACCGAGAGGGAGTAAAGGCGCTGGCGATTACGGCCCAGCGTGCCTTTGCAGATTTCCGGCCCGGCGGGGTAAAGGTGCTTGCCGGGTCGGTGATCATCGAACCGACGCTCGAACCCTCAGACTTCGATCAAATGGCGGCGGCTGGAGTGAAGCTGGCGAAGGTCGGCTTCGGTGATTTCGACAAGCCCGCCGATGCTGCACCGCTGGTGCGAGCTGCTCAGGCCGCAGGAATGATCGTGATGAACCACACCGGTGGCGCATCTATTCCAGGCTCACGGCCGGTCACGGCGGAGGACTGCATCACGCTCGGCTGCGACTTCATTGGCCACGCAAACGGTGGCCCAACGTCGCTGCCCGACGAAGATCTTCCGCTGCTGCTTGATGCCGCGGGCGCGATCCAACTGGTTCAGGCCGGAAACCTTCGCTCCAGTCTGCTGCTGCTTGAGTTGGCCCGCGAGCGAGGCGCGATGGAGCGGATCGTGATCGCGACCGACACCCCTACTGGAACCGGGGTCATGCCACTCGGGATGATCAAGACCGTGACCGAGCTCTCGTCGCTGGGCGGTATTTCCGCTAGCGATTCGCTAGCGATGGCGACAGGAAACAACGCCCGCGTGCTGCGCCGCGAGGAGGGGATCCTCGAAGTCGGCCGACCGGCTGATTTCGCGCTGCTCGAGCCGCCTCTCGGGGGCGCCGCGGACAACGCGCTGGCCGCGATCGAGAGGGGCGATCTGCCCGGCATCTCGGCCGTGGTGATTGACGGCGCGCTGCGAGCCCTGCGCTCACGAAACGCGCCAGCATCTACGAACCCCGCCGCAGTTATCTCCGGGAACCTTCCAGCAGCGTTCAGGAATTGACAGTGAGTCGCCCCCGGCATAGGCTGAGTTTCAGCCAATAAAACTAGGTTCAGCATGTCGAATTCCTCAACTTCACTCGAAATCACCGGCCCCGGCGGCGGAGCTCCGCTCGGCGAGGTTGAGCTGACCCCGGTCGGTCAGGTCAGCGCGATAGTCGGAGCTGCGTGCAAGGCGCAGCCGGAATGGTCAAGGCGGACCGTCGCCGATCGCGCGGCGCTGCTTGAAGTCGCCGCCGACCTGCTCGACCCGCAGAGCGAAGAGCTGTCGCTGTTGCTCGCCTCGGAGGCAGGGAAGCCGATAGACCAAGCGAAGTTTGAGATACGCGCATCGATCGGTCTGCTGCGCAGCAACGCACGCGAGGCGTGCCGCACCGCCGGGGGGCACGTGCTGCCAACAGAGGGCCTCAAAGGTGTTGACCGCGATTTCGTATACACGCGCCGCGAGCCACTCGGCGTAGTGGCGGCAATCCTTCCGTTCAACTTCCCGGTCGAGCTCTACGTTGAGAAGTGCGCCGCGGCGCTGGTCGGCGGCAACGCCGTTGTCGTCAAGCCGCCGCTGGAAGACCCGCTCGCCGTGATGCGCTTCCACAAGGCTCTCCATGACGCTGGCGTGCCGACCGACGTTCTCGCAAGTGTGCTCGGCGATCGTGACGTTGGGGCGGAGCTCTCTCAAGCGGATGGCATCGCCGCCGTCTCGTTGACTGGCTCGACCGTGGCCGGGCTGGCAGTTGCCAAGGCCGCCGCTCCGACGCTTCGGCGGCTCCACCTGGAGCTCGGCGGCAACAACGCATCGCTCATCTTGAACGATGCTGACATTGAGTTGGCGGCATCAGAGCTCGTGCGTGGCCGCTTGCTGATGAACGGGCAGGCCTGCTCCGCAAGCAAGCGGATTGTCGTCGATCGCTCGCTGCACGACGAGCTCGCCGAGCGAATCGCCGCCGCCGTCGCTCTGCAGCGCGTGGGGTCGGCGACCGATCCTGAAACGACGATCGGCCCGCTGATTACAGCTGCCGCAGCAGAGCGGGTTGTAGCTCAAGCGGAGCGTGCGATCAGTGAAGGCGCATCGATCATCGGGGATGCCCCTGCCGCCGACGGCGCGTACGTAGCGCCGATGGTTCTCACGGAAGTCCCGGCTGCGGCTGCTGTGGCGAGCGACGACGAGATCTTCGGACCGGTCTTCAACCTGATTCCCGTCGACTCCGTCAGCGAGGCAATCGAGGTCGCCAACTCGTCGAGCTTCGGGCTGATGTCGAGCGTCTTCAGCGCTGACGTCAAACGCGCCGTCGCAGTCGCCGAGAGGCTCCACTCGGGTGGCGTCGTGGTCAATGGAACCGACAACTATCGCCCACCCGTAATTCCTTTCGGCGGCGTCGGACTCTCCGGAACTGGCCGCGAGGGGATCGGCTACACGATTGACGAGCTGACCCGTGAGAAGACAATTGTCCTACGCAACTTTCGTGAACCAGAAGAGGAGCTGTAATGAGCAACCCCCGCCCAGTAGCCGGTGAAGCGACGCTCGTCGAGTCGGTTGAGGTCCCTGCAGGCGAATCACGTTTCATCAACGTCAGGAAGGGCCAGATCCTTCAGCTTGTAGATCTCTACGGCGACCAGGTTGGTGACTTTGTCGCCTACAGAACAGACAAGCCTGACGAGTACCTCTCGCCAGCCCATACCTGTTCCTGCCTTACCAAGCTTACGCCCGAGATCGACGACGCGCTCTACTCAAACCACCGTCTGCCGCTACTGCGGATTGAGGCCGATGACGTAGGGCACCACGACTTCGTTGTGCCTTGCTGTGACCCTGAGCGCTATTCGGTTGATTACGACCTACCGGACCACCCGTCTTGCCTCGCCGGATTGCAGAAGGGGCTCGACGCGTTTGGCTCCGACTGGCCACTGCACGGTGAACTTGCCGCCAATATCTTCATGAACAACGTCGTAACGCCCGAAGGCCGGATCGAGACATTTGCACCGACCCACGGCGCCGAATCGGCTATCGATCTCGAAGTACTCGAGGATCTCGTTGTCGGACTGGTCGCCTGCCCGCAAGATCTCTCGCCTTGCAACAACTTTGATCCGACGGATATGGCGATCCGTGTTTGGGAGCGCCAAGGGTGAGGGAGGACGTCGCAGATGCCGCGCGAATTTGCGCGCGGATGGGACTGGTCGAAGCTTTCGGTCACGTCTCTGCGCGGCTGCCCGAGGGTGGGTTCATGATCACGGCGACCCGGCCGTTGCCTGGCGCCCGCGCTGCAGAGGTGCTTCAGCTCAGCGATGAGGGCGAGATCATCAGCGGCGACGCCGAGTTACTGCCGTTGGAGACGCCGCTGCATGTCGCGATCTACGCGGCACGCCCCGATGTTGGAGCCCTTTGCCGTACGCACTCGCCGCACGCAGTTGCTTGGGGCGCTCGCAGCGCGGTGCCGCCGCTCGTTATCGGCCTCGATGGCTTGAGTGGAGAAATAGCACTGCACGATGACACCGATCTCGTCGTCGAGATCGCCGCCGGCGCGGCCGCCGCCTCCAGCATGGGTGATGCAGATTGCCTGCTGATTCGGGCCAACGGCAACATCTGCAGCGGCGGCTCCCTCGGTGGGGCTGTGGTGCGCGCCTGGTTCCTCGAACAACGCGCGGCGAACGCAGCGCGCATCGGCGACGCAGCGCCGCTCGAGGGCGAGCAACTCGCACGCCGCTCGCGGCACTACGACGTTGAGCTCGTTCGCGCCTGGCGCTGGTGTCGTGCGCAGTTTGGTGATGGAGATCAGCTTTGAGCAAATCAGTCAATAACCCGGGAGGGAAAATGAGAGAGAATAAATCAGCAGTAATGCGTCGTTCGTTTGGAGCAGCAGCTGTAGTTGCTGCACTCACGCTCGCCGCCTGTGGTGGCAGCGACTCAACAAACTCCGGTGGTACCGCCACCGAAGGCTCGGCGAAGCTGAAGAACATGACTAAGGCGACGTTGATCCTCGACTTCCTGCCAAACGCAGTTCACGCAGGGATCTACCGAGCGGCCGCGGCGGGGTACTACGCCGACAACAACATCGACCTGAAGATCATTCAGCCGACGTCGACCGCAGACACGTTGAAGCTGATCGAGGCCGGCAAGGCCGACTTCGGAATTGCTGACGGTATTGACGTGGCAACGCAGATTGATCAAGGCCGCGGCGCGAAGGCGATCATGGCGGTCGTTCAGCGCCCGCTCGGTGGTCTGATCTCGCTTAAGTCAGAAGGCCTTACCGACGCTGCTGCGTTCAATGGCAAAACGGTCGGTTTGACCGGTGTGCCGTCAGACACGGCGATTCTCGACACGATCCTCGAGAACGGGGGCGAAAGTACCGACAGCGTCAAGAAGGTGACAATCGGATTCAACGGCGTTCAGAATCTTGAAAGCAAGAAGATCAACGGGTTCGTTGGCTTCTATCCGGCAGACGGAGTTCAAGTTGAAGAGGACGGGTTCCCGATCAACGTCCTCGAGTTTGATGAGAACGGCGGCCCGAAGTACCCAGGGCTGGTTGTCTTCTCTACCGAGAAGCGAATCAAGGAGGATCCGGCGCTGATGAACGCGTTCGTCGATGCCACGGTTCAGGGCTACGACGACACGATCAAGGATCCGGCTCAATCACTCAACGACCTGCTCGCCGCCAATAAGGCGATGAAGCGGGACATCACGAAGGCCCAGCTCGACGCTTATCTGCCGCTCTTCTCGGCAGGCGCGAAGAACTACGGCGTGATCGACGAGGCGAACATCGAGGCACTCTCGACCTTCCTCGTTGACAAGAAGCTGATCAAGGCACCGATCGCGCCTAGCCGGTTTGACACCAACGAGTTCGTACCTACAGGCAACTAGTGACTGAGACTGCTCCCCGGCTCCGGATTAAAAATCTGGGCAAGTCGTTCCCGGCTAGATCCGGGCACGACGCAATGACCGCGCTTGAGGGCGTGGACATTGACATCCGGGCTGGGGAGTTCGTCTCGATCATCGGCCCTAGCGGTTGCGGGAAATCAACGCTGTTCAACATGCTGGCGGGGCTGATCAAGCCCTCGGCAGGGAAGATCTATCTAGACGGCGGCGAACCTGATTCGCTGCTCGGGAAGATCGGCTACATGCCGCAGAAGGATCTCCTGATGCCGTGGCGGACCGTGCTCGACAACGTCACGCTGGGCCTTGAAATGGATGGAACGCGCCGTCGTAAGGCGCGAGCGCAGGCGATGGAGGAGCTTCCACGCTTCGGCTTGAAAGGCTTTGAGCAGCGCTGGCCGCGCAGCCTCTCTGGTGGAATGCGCCAACGGGCTGCGCTACTGCGCACGTTTCTAGCTGGCCGCGAAGTGATGCTGCTAGATGAGCCATTCGGTGCGCTAGACGCGCTAACCCGCCAGGCAATGCAGGAGTGGCTGCTTGAGCTTTGGGCAACCGACCGCAAGACCGTTGTTTTCATCACGCATGATGTTGAAGAAGCCGTTTACCTCTCTGACCGCGTGCACGTGATGTCAGGGCGCCCAGGCCGCGTTGAGCTCTCGCTCGACATCACACTTCCACGCCCGCGCTCATATGAGATGACTGTCAGTCCGGAATTTAACGCCCTTAAGCAACAGCTACTTGAGCCCCTTCACGAGGCGTCGCGCAAGCAGATGGAGGAGGTGCGCTGATGGAGGCTGCTCCACAGCGCGTCGCGTTACCAACGCGCGAAACGCCGCCCCCTGGGACCCCAATATCGGTTCGCCTGCGCGCGCGGCTCCGCCGCTTCGCGCCGCCGCTGACATTCGCACTGCTGGTGCTCGGTATTTGGCAGCTCTATTGCACGGTCTCTTCCATTCCGGAGTCGAGCCTGCCAGCGCCAACTGAGATCTTCTCCGCTCTGATCACAGAACGCGCGCTGCTGGCGGAGAATGCCTGGGTGACGATCCAAGAGATAGCGATCGGCTACCTAGCCGCGATCATCCTCGGAGTCGGGCTGGCAGTGCTGATCTGCTCATCGAAGATGATCGAGCGCGCGGTCTACCCTTGGCTGGTCGTTTCTCAAATGGTCCCGATCGTCGCGATCGCGCCGATCATCGTGATTTGGACGGGCTTCGACCTGCGTCCGAAAATCATCGTGATCGCGCTCGTCAGCTTCTTCCCGATCGCCGTCAACACGATCGATGGCCTGAAAGCAACAGACCCGGAGATGACGAACTTGCTGAAGACATTTGGCGCCAAGCGCTGGGCGCGCTTCAAGACGGCGCAGTTCCCAGCCGCGCTGCCGTTCATCTTCTCCGGCCTGCGGATCGGCGCTGCACTCTCCGTCATCGGCGCGGTATTCGCCGAATGGGTCGGTTCATCCGAGGGGCTCGGCTACCTAAT
Source organism: Actinomycetota bacterium (assembly GCA_005798685.1). Lineage (GTDB taxonomy): Bacteria > Actinomycetota > Thermoleophilia > Solirubrobacterales > Solirubrobacteraceae > F1-60-MAGs163. The sequence continues at coordinate 83,433 of SYIT01000074.1, forward strand.
CCTGACCTTCAACAACCAGACCTCGACAACCGAGATGTTCGCTGCCGTGATTGTCCTTGCCTTCATTGGGCTAGCGCTATTCGCGCTCGTCGGCCTGCTTCAGCGCCTTACGATCCCTTGGTACGAAGACGCGCGGTTCGATGATGCTGATGGTCATGAGGGCGGCTCGTGAGCACGCTCGTCCGCGGAGCTTGGGTACTAGCGATGGCTCCCGGGGCGAAGCTGATCCGCGATGGAGCTGTCGCCTTTTCCGACGACGGTGCGATCGAGGACGTTGCGCCGTTCGCGCAGCTTGCGGAGCAGTATTCAGATGCTGAGATTGTTGGCGACGGTAACGGCATCGTGATGCCCGGCTTGATCAATGCCCACACTCATCTGACCGAAGGGTTGACCTCCGGGATGGGTGAGACGGCGACGCTCTGGGAATGGTTTGAGCGCGTAGTTGACCCTGCCGGCCGAGTGATCACGCGCGAAGAGGTACGGATTGGGGCCGAACTGAAAGCCGCCGAGATGCTCCGTTCCGGGATCACGACCGTCAACGACATGTCGTGCCACCGCAACCTCGGATCGTTCGCTTCGCTCGGCGCCGCCGATGGTCTCGCCGCTGCCGGGATGCGCGGCGTGATCTCGTTTGGAGCCGAGGACATCTACGAGGGTGCTCCTAGCGCTGACGTCTTCATGCTCGAACACGAAGCGCTCGCCGACCGCGTGGCCGACGAAGCGCTACTCGGCTTCCGCGCTGGGGTTGGCACCGTGCTGGGGATCAGCGAGCCGCTGTTCAAACAGACCGTTGCAGCGTGCAACGAGCACGACTGGGCGGTACACACACACCTGGCGGAGGTCCGCGAAGAGGTGACCGCCAGCAGGCTTAAGAACGGTTGCACGACAATCGAGCACGCAGGCCGGATGGGTTTGCTGGATCGGCCAGTGATCGCAGGCCACTGCATCTGGTGCAGTGCGCATGACGTCGGCCTACTCGTGGATCGCCAAGTCGCCGTCGCCCATAACCCGGTCGCGAACATGATTTTGGCTTCCGGGATCTGTGAAGTGCCGCGCCTAAGGAGGGAAGGAGTCCTCGTTGGCCTTGGAACCGACGGCGCTGCCTCGAATGACAACCAAGACATGTTTGGCGTTCTGAAGATGACCGGGCTACTGCACAAGGTTGCGGCACTCCAGGCCGACGCGATCACTGCAATCGACGTGATGCGGATGGCAACGCTCGAAGGCGCCCGCGCGCTCGAGCTCGACGCGCAGGTCGGCTCATTGGAGGTTGGCAAGCGGGCCGACGTCGTCCTGCTCGACGGCAACACGCCGGAGCTGGCGACGATCCACGACCCTTGGCAGCAGATCGTTTACTGCGCAGTATCAAGCTGCGTTAGCGACGTTTGGGTAGACGGGAAACCACGGCTTAAAGCCGGCGAACTTGTCGATGCAGATCTGTCGGCGCTTGTCGATCAGGCACGCGTCGCAGCGATCGATCTCGTAACGCGCGCTGGTATGCGCGACGAGTCGGTCTATGCAGGACCCGGCAGAGCCGGGCCATTCACTTAGATCAACTAGCTAGGGAGCAAGAACAAGATGAGCAACAACATCGACGTAATCGTCATCGGCGGGGGCCACAACGGACTGACTTGCGCCTCCTATCTGGCTCGCGCCGGCCTTGGCGTGGTCGTGCTCGAAAGCTCGGACACTTCGGGAGGCTGCATCAACACGATCGACCTGCCCGACGGCCGCGGCAAGATGGAACTCGGCGCTTACGAACACGGCGGGATCGTCGGCAGCGGCGTTGCCGCTGATCTCGAGCTCGAGAGTCGCTTCGGACTCAGCTTCCACATGCGCGACGAGGTGACGCTGGCGCCGTGTGACGACGGCTCGGCTCTGGCTTTCTACGCCTCGCTTGAGCAGACTCTCGAGGAGCTCGAGCCGATCGTCGGCAAAGCCGACACCGATGCTTACCAGAACTTCGCCGCTTGGTCAGCGGCTGCGCTCGGGCTGCTGCGGCAGACAGAGGCAGGGCCACCGCCAAGTCTGCGTGAGCTCGCTGCAGCCGCTGAGCTCACGCTCGGCGCGGAGGCAGGGCGGCTGCTGCAGACGCTCTTTGCTTCCGCCTCAACGATCCTTCGCGGCCAGTTCAGAGATGAGCGCCTACAAGGCCCGATGGCCCACTGGGCAGCGCACTCTGAACAGTCGCCGTCCGATCCCGGAACCGCGGCAGGGGCCTTGATGCTCGCTGGAGGGCACGGTCACAAGTCGGCGCGGCCCGTTGGCGGCTCGCGCTCAACGGTTGAGGCGCTGGTTCGTTGTCTTGAGTCTTACGGCGGTCAGTTACACTGCTCATCGGCAGTCGAGAAGGTTGAGTTCAGTGGCGGGCGCGCAGTCGCCGTCCAGGCCGCCGGGCAACGCTGGACTGCAAATCGAGCTGTCGTCAGTGCCGTTGACGCGAGGCGCCTCTTCTTGACGATGATGGCGCCAGAGGATGTGCCGCCGTCGATCCGCGACGAGGTGCGAAGGATCCATGTTGGCCAAAGCAACGTCTCGGAGCTGAAGGTTGATGCGATCCTCTCCAGCAAGCCGAAGGTCTCAGGCCCTGAGGGCTTCGACCGTTCGTTCATGCTCTCGGCCAACACGACCACCGATCTGGAACGCGCCTTCGCCAGCATCAGACTTGGGGACTTGCCTGAGCGAACACCGGTGATGATCGCCTTTCCGTCGAGTCTCGAACCCGGCTGGGCGCCCGCGGGTGGCGCCAACATCTGGCTGTCAACATTCGTCCCTTGGAAACCGCGCAGTGGCGCTTGGAATGAAGCGGAAATGGAGCGCGCGGCCGACAACATGTGGCAGACAGCCGAGCGCGCACTTGGCTGCTCTCTCGACGCGACCGAACGGCGCTTGACTGGGCCGGCCGACTGGGTCGCCCGCCACGGCAATCCGCACGCAAACCCCAACCATGTCGAGATGAGCCTTGATCAGCTGCTCGCGTTCCGGCCATCGCCGAAGCTGTGCGGTTACTGCACGCCGATCGAGAATCTCTTCCTGACGGGCGCCGGAACGCACCCTGGCGGAGGCATCACTGGCGTGCCGGGTCGGAACGCCGCTGCTGTAGCGCTGGAGCAGCTTGGACTGGCGCCACGCAAACCATTATCTGAGCGGGTTCGGTCGCAGGCCGCTCTGCTACGCGACGCCCGAAAAGCCGCGCTCACTCTACGGAGGTCATCGTGAGCCCAGGAGTCGCCGATGGTCAGCCAGATGCGCTCGACCTGCTCACCGCCTACCAGCACAGCGCCGTCGTTGCGGCCGCGACACTGACCGGCGTTGCCGACGCGATGGCTGCCGGAGAAAGCGACTCTGCTGCACTTGCGAGCACGCTCAGCCTTGATCCGCGCGCGGTCCGCGCGCTGCTCGGCTCAATGGTCGCGCTCGGCCTCGCAGAGGCGAAGGATACAGGGCACGTGCTGAGCGAGACCGGCGCCCCGCTGGCAACCGATCATCCGCGCTCAATCTCGGCAATCGTCGGAAAAGAGTGGTTCTTCTACAAGGTTTGGGGCGAGCTGCCAGAAGCAATGAGCGATGGTCACGCGCGAGTCGATCCATGGCAGGTGCGCCTCGGCGACGATCCGCAGCAGGCGCTCGGCTTCCTGCGCGCGCTGGACGATCTCGCTGGTCTCTTTGGAGATGAACTCCCTGGCCTCAGTGGGATCACTGAAGGCGGGACGCTGCTCGACGTTGGTGGGGCATCTGGCTCACACTCGGCCTATTTGATTTCCGCGGTTGGTGGCATCGAAGCGACGGTTCTCGATCTGCCTGAGGTCGGCGTATTGGTTGAAGAGCGCCATCCTGAAGTTGCCTTCGTCGCGGGCGATCTCGACCAACCCCGCTTTGGACTCGCGGAGGGTCAGCAGTGGGACATCGTTCTTCTGGCAAACATCCTTCACGATCATCCGCCGGCGAAGTGCCGCGAGCTCCTGGCCAGCGCCTTCGAGCTTGTGCGGCCAGGTGGCCGGATCGTGCTCTACGAATGGGTGCTCGACGACAACCGCGACGAGCCACCGGCAGTGGCGCTGTTCGCGCTGATGATGATGGTCGAGAACGAGGGGGGCAACTCGTACACCGAGAGCGAGCTGCGCGGCTGGCTCGAAGAGACGGGTTTCGCAGGCGTAGAGCTGCGCCGTGGCTTTGGCCCGATCGCCGGCGTCAGCGCAGTAAGGCGGGAGTAGGGCGGGGCGCGACGGCATGGGAACTTTGCAGTGGATCAAACGATCAGGGGGAGCGTTTAAGCGATGAAACTGACCGGTGGCGAAATAATTGCTGAGTATCTGATTGCTCAGGACGTTCCGTACGTGACCGGGATACCCGGGCACGGTGACATGGCGATGTTCGACGCGTTCAAGGGGCGCGAGGACAAGATCACAATGATCACACCGCGCCACGAGCAGTCCGCGGCTCACATCGCCGACGCTCACTTCCGCGCCAGTGGAGTGCCAATGGCGACGATGACTTCGATCGGGCCGGGCTCGCTCAACGTCGCGACCGGTCTAGCTACGGCCTACGTTGATTCGATCCCGATGATCTCGTTCACGGGAGGCCCCCAGACGTACTTCGCTGGCCGAGGCGTGCTGCAGGAGCTTGAGCGTGGCCGCGAGAACGCCTTCCCCGACATAATCGCTCCTATGGTGAAGCGGGGGTGGAACGTTCAGCACCCCGAGCTTCTTCCCGACGTGTTGCCCCGCGCTTTCACTTGGGCACTTTCAGGAAGACCGGGCCCCGTTCATCTCGAGATCCCGATGGACGTTCAGGCACGTGCGATCGAGACCGAGATGCCGCGACCATCAGAGCATCCACAGGTGACGACGGTTCGCGCGGACCCCGATGCTCTTGACCGCGCCGCCGAGCTGTTGCTTGCCGCCAAGCGGCCAGTGATCCTCGCGGGTGGCGGCTGTATTCAGGCTGAGGCCTCGGAGCAGTTGCGGGCAGTGGTGAATCGACTGCAAGCGGCGGTCGTGGCAACAATGATGGGCAAGGGTGTGTTCCCAGAAGACCACCCGCTATCGGCGGAGCACACAGGATCGAATGGAACGATGGTCGGCAACCACATGACGCGTGAAGCCGACGTGATCCTTGCTGTCGGGACGCGCTTTGCCGAGCAGACCTGCTCGTCTTATGAGCCCGGGCAATCATTCTCGATTCCACCGACGAAGATCATCCACCTCGACATCGACCCAACTGAGATCGGAAAGAATTACCCAACCGAAGTTGGTGCGGTCTGCGACGCCCGATCAGGACTAGCTGATCTGCTTGATGCGATCAACGATCGTGGAGGCCCGGAAGACTTCGAGCGTTCAGAGTACGTCGCTGAGATCGCCGAGTGGCGTGAGCGTTGGCGCGCTGCCCAGCAGGATCGTTGGACAGAAAACCTCTCGATGAGCCGCGTCCTGCACGAGATCCGCAGGCTCACTCCGCGCGAGACAATTGCGATCGCCTCGGCCGGCCACCCTCAGATTCAGGCCTTCCAAGAGTTCCTTGCCTATGAGCCGCGAACATGGCTATCTCCTGGCGGCTACTCGACGATGGGCTACACGATGCCTGCGGCGATCGGTGCCAAGCTCGCCAAGCCCGATGTGCCCGTGATCGGCTTCGCTGGCGATGGCGACCTCCAGCAGACGATTCAGGAGTTGGCCCTCGCTGCTGAGCTTGGCAGCGACATCGTAATCGTCTGCCTCAACAACACAGGTTGGCTTTCGATCCGTGATTTCCAGCGTGGAATGTTCGGCGAGGATCGCGCCTTCTCGGTCGAGTTCCGTGCCCGCGAGGACGATCGCCTAATGCCGGTCGATTTTGTGTCGATTGCAAAAGCATTCAATTGCGAGGCCGAGAAGGTCAGCGACGTGACTCAGATCGACGGCGCCATGGAACGGGCGCTCGGTTCGGGCGGCCCGTACCTAGTCGAGTTTGACCTCTCGCGTGAGCCCCGTGACACTGAGGGCATCAATTCTGGCCACTGGGATCTACCTAAGCCTGAGTACCTGCCGAGCTAGCCGATTCCGTCCCCAGGCGAGGAGATCAAGAGAATGTCCGATCCACAGCGATCACATAGCGCGGCAGGGCAGGAGCTTCGCGACGAGTCAGATCAGTTCGTGCTCAAGTGCATGGGCGACGTTGATCTTGGCTTCAATGGCGGAGAGGGGCTTCATGTAACCGACAGTGATGGCAAGGAGTACCTCGATGCGATCTCGGCCGAGTGGGTGCTCAACCTTGGCTTCCGTAACCCTGAAGTGCGCCAGGCGATTATCGACCAGTTAGATCAGATCGACTACGTATCTCCGGTCTTCGACAGCGACATCCGCACCAAGCTGGCGAAGAGGATTGCCGAATTGGCGCCGGGGCGAATCGAGAAGGTTCTCTACGCGCTTTCCGGCGCGGCGGCGGTTGAGGGCGCGATGCATCTCGCGATGCGGACAACTGGGGGTAGCGACTTTGTCTGCCTCGACGCGGCCTTCCACGGCCGCACATTCGCAACGATCGGATTGACGTACGTGCATCCGGGAATGGTCGAGGGCTCCAATGCCGGTCTCGACCGCTACATCCCGCGCCAGATGCGTATACCGAACTACTACTGCTACCGCTGCCCGCTCGGGCTGGAGCGAGAGAGTTGCGATCTGGCCTGCGCCGACTTCGTTGACTTTGCCCTCGAGCGTGGCCACATCAACGGACCGGCCGGGGTCATCGTCGAGCCGTTGCAGGCCAATGGCGGCATGATCCCGGCGCCGGATGGTTGGCTGAAGAAGGTTCATGGAATCTGCCAGGACCATGACGTCCCGCTGATCGTCGACGAGGTGCAGGGCGCTCTCTGCCGCTGCGGCCCGATGTTCGCCTCGGAGCGCCACGGGATTGAGCCGGAGATGATCATCTTGGGCAAGGCACTTGGCGGCGGCCTCCCGCTCTCAGCGACAATCGCGGTCCCGGAGTATTCGGAGCTGCTGCCTTGGGAGTACGGATTCACACAGGCCGGTAATCCGGTCGCCTGCGCGGCATCTCTGGCGATGTTGGAGCTGATGGTCCGCGACGATCTCCCCGCCAACAGCGAACGGATCGGGCAGCTGATGATGGAGTTGCTTGCCGAACTGGAGCCGGACTCGGAGCTGATCGGCGACATTCGCGGGGAAGGGTTGATGATCGGTGTCGAGCTGGTCCGAGACCGCGTGACGAAGGAGCCAGCCAACGAGGAGGCCGACATGGTCATGGGCGCCTGTCTTGAGCACGGACTTATCGTCGGCCGGACCGGCCCCGTTTTCGGAGCCAATGGAAATGTCATCAAATTCAAGCCCGCCGTCAACATCACGGAGGATGAAGCTGTGATGATCGTCGAGCTCTTCGGCCGCGCGTTGCGGCAGGTTGAAGCCAGCCTGTGAGCCACGGGTTCTCGCCACGGCCGCTGAGTTTCATCGCTGGACTTGGCTTCGAGGAGATGCCGGCAGCCGAGGTATCCGAGCAGCTTCTTGGCTGCGGCTATGACGAGATTGAATGGACGATGGCGCACATCGATGAGCTCCTCCAGCCGGCGTCGGCGCTTGCGTGCCAGCAAGATCTCGTCTGCGGCGGCGATGAGGCGCTGCAGCTGACGCTCACCTCAATCGAGCGTGCTCACGAAGCGCAGATCGGGATCGTCAACGTCCTGACCGGGCCGAACCTTTGGGAGCGCGGTGCGACTGCAGGCGCCAATGAGGATCGTTGGGCCATCGCGCTTGGCGCGCTCGAGCAGATCTGCGCCCGTGGTGACGAGTTGGGTGTCAAGATCGGTTTGGAGCCCTGTTGGGGGACGCTGGCCTGTGACGCTGACTCGGCGCGCAGGGCACTCGATGCGGTGCCGGTCTCCGTCACTTTCGACCCGAGTCACTTCGTGATGACCGGCAACGACATCGCCGCGCTGGTGCGTGAATGGGGCGAGCGGATCGTCCATGTCCACCTCAAGGACGCATTCGGGAGTCCCGGCATTGAAGGTGAGGACTTTCAGTTCTGCATGCTCGGCGAGGGCAAGGTCGGCTGGCCCGAATTCTTCGCGGCGCTCGATGCGGTCGGCTATTCGGGCGCGCTCTCGATCGAGTTTGAGGCCTACTCCTACTACAAGCAGGTCCTTGGCTCGGACCCGAGTGCCGCCGCAGTCTTAGCCGCAGAGCAGGCACGCGCATTGGTTGGCGGTGGGCCCTGATGATCGGTGTTGCTGTCGTTGGTCTCGGCGAGATCGGCCAATTCCACCTGCCAGCGGTCAGGCAACACCCGGACGCCAACCTCATCGCGGTATGTGACCTCGACATCGACCTCGCTGCGTGCTCAGCGCAGACCGGTGAGATAGCCAGTGATGATCTTGCCTCGCTTCTGGAGCGGCCAGATATTGACGTTGTGGACATCTGCCTCCCTCACAACCTCCACCTCCCGGTTGCGCTTCAGGCGCTTGTCGCTGGCCACGATGTGCTGATTGAGAAGCCGATGGCAATCGGGCTCGCAGGCTGCCAGGAGATTCTCGACGCCGCCGGCACTGCCGGGAAGCAGGTCGCTGTCTCGCACAACCAGCTCTTCTACCAGCCGCACGTCAAGCTCATCGAGCTGGCTGCGTCCGGCGCTCTAGGCCAGCTGCAGACAATCCGTGCGCGGCTTGGCATCGGAGGCAAATACGGCGCCTGGCGAACCGACCCCGAGCGCGTAGGCGGCGGATTACTAATGGACGCTGGGGCGCACCGGATCTACATGCTATTGGCCCTTGGAGGCGCTGTTAGGAATGTCAGCGCGGTGATGGACAATCCACGCGCTGAAGATCGTTTCGTCGTGACACTCGAATTTGAGAGTGGCGCGATCGGCGTCGCTGACGGCTCCTACCACGGTCCTGACGGGGTATTTGATGACCGGATTGAGGTCTTTGGCCAGCTCGGGTTGGCAGAGGTCTCCGGTTGTGAAGCGTTCTTTGAGGGATACCTCCCTGAGGGTGCGCGACTGCGCCGGTTCGAAGATGGTGTGTGGAGTGATCTCGCGGTGTTCGGTTCGTGGGATGAATCGGTCCGCAATTCGGTTCAGGCCGCGCTCAGCGCCTTTGCCTCGGGAGCCGTTCCGCCCGTTGATGGCAGGGCAGGCTACGAGACCATTCGCGTCATCGAGGCCGCATATGAAGCCGCGCAGAGCGGCTCTAGCGTCGAGCTCTAAACCGGATACGAGCGAACTCGCAGCGGCGGCGCTGGTTCGTACTCTTCGACCGGGCGGGCAATCACCTGGTGGACCGAGAGGCGGCTGCGTTCGAAACCGAGCGCGGCGCCGTAGTTGTGGAGGCGCCAGACGCGTTCGCGTTCGGGGCCGATCTCGGCGATCGCCGCCTCGCGGTCGCTGTCGTGGTTGATCGCCCAGCGGCGCAGCGTCTCGGCGTAGTGGGGGCGGAGCGATTCGTCGTCAACCAGTTCGAAGCCGGCGGCCTCGATCGCGTTGATAACGATCCCCTGCGTGTGCAGTTCGCCGTCAGGGAAGACGTAACGCTGCGTGAAGCTCTTCGGGTGCATCTGATGGTCCTCGCCGACGCGCACGATTCCGTGGTTGAGGAAGAGTCCGTCCTTGGCGATCAGGCTGCGCGCCTGCTCTAGGTAGATCGGCAGGTTGTCGCGCCCAACGTGCTCAAACATGCCGACGCTTGAGATCTTGTCGTAAGGGCCGTCGTTGACCTCACGGTAATCCTGCAGGCGAACTTCGCACTGGTCCTGCATCCCAGCCTCGGTGATCCGCTCGCGCGCCAGCTCGGCCTGCTCCTCGGAGATTGTCACGCCAACGGCCTGCACGCCGTAGTTGTGCGCCGCGTAGATCAGCAGCGAACCCCAGCCGCAGCCGATGTCCAGCAGGCGGTCGCCCGACTTCAGCTCCAGCTTCTTGCAGATCAGGTCAAGCTTGCGCGTCTGCGCCTGGTCGAGCGTGTCTTCCGGCGAGCCGAAGTAGGCGCAGGAGTAGACCATCGTTTCGCCGAGCATGCGGCGGTAGAACTCGTTTGAAACGTCGTAGTGGTGTGAGATCGCCTCTTGGTCGCGCTGGGCGCTGTGGAGGCGGCCCTGAAGTTTGATTTCAGCCTCCGGCGCCGGCGGCTGGCCGCGGCGCAGCAGGCCAAGCTTGCGCGCCGCTTTAAGTGCCGGAATCGCGTCGGTCGCTTTCAGCGGCGCGTGGCGCCACTTTTCGGTTAGGTCGAGCGCCATTTCAAGGTCGCCGTCAACCTCCAGTTCGCCGGAAACCCAGGCCCGCGCCATCCCCAGCTCGTTCGGTTCGCGCACCATCCGCACGAGCGCGTCGCGCTGGGCGAAGCGGAGCGTCGGCGAGTTCGGAATTGGATTCGTCGGCGGCAGTTCGCTGCCGTCCCAGAATGCCAGCGTGAACGAGCGGCCACCTTCGGCGCGGCTGTCGAGCAGGCCGACGAGCTCAGCTAGCTCAGCGGCTACGCCGCTCGCGGCGCCGGTTGGAGTGGTCTTTGGGGAACTGGAAGTAGTGGCCATCGCCAAAACCTAGTAGATCGCTGGCCGTTTTGCCTAAAGGAGGCCAGCGCGTGCGGCCATTAGTTTAGGAGCCACTGCGGGTTAGATGCCAGTCGCCGCAGATATCGCAGCGGTAAGGGGTGAAGCGATCACCAAACTGGACGCGGTCGGAGGCAGCGTGGGCACGGGCCTCGGCTTCGCTCGTGAAAGCGCGTTTGTTTTGGCACTTGTCGAGCCGGTTCTGATTTGCCGTCTGCTGGCGCTCAAACCAGTCTTCGATCCCGTTGCTCATTCGCTAATAGTTACAAGCAGGCAGCCGCATTAGCGATTAGGATCAACCAATGCTGACTAATCGCAAGCTCGCCATCTCGTTCGCCCTGATCTCGGTTTTCGCTCTTGCTGCCTGCGGCGGCAGTGACACCGCAAGCACGAGCACGCCGTCCACGGTTACCGACAACGTCACCAGCACCGCAACCGATACGACCGCTCCCGTCACAACCGGCGCCGCGATAACCACCGGCAGCGCCTCCTGCACAAAAGCTGAAATCACAAAGGCGGTCAGCGATCTGAGCAGCTCCAACTACGCGGACGCGAAGCTGGCAACTGGCGGTGGCCCGTCATACAAGTGCGCCGACGGTTGGGCCGTCGGCTTTGTGGACGTTGGGATGGGGATGGAGCAATACACGACGACCGTCGTCTGGCAGGCCGAAGGCCAGTTCTGGGTACCGCAGGACCGCGCCAAGGTCTGCCCCAAGCCTTCGCAGGTTCCGGCAGCGATCTACGACCTCGCCTGTAACAGCAATTAGCGACGCGCCAGCGGTGCCGTCCCGCGCGGCGATCACACTTGGCCGATGAAGGCAGAGGTCAACGAAGAGCTGCGGCGGGAATCCCGCGAAACCCGCTGGGAAGCCAGCTCGGCCGTGCTCGTCGTCGTCTTGCTCCAACTGGTGCTGGGCTATCTGAGCCTGCGCCACAGTTGGACTCTCTGGGGCGTCGGCGGTTGGGTCTGGCTGGTGCCGATCCTCCCGGAGCTGGTGTTCGTGATCACCGTTGCGGCCGAAGGTCGTGGAGGCGATCTCAACCAGACCGGCGAGCGGCGCCATCTGGGCGTGGCGCTGCTGATCCTCGTCACCGTCTTCAACGCCGTTGCGCTCGCGCTACTAATCATGGAGCTCTTTACCGGAGAGGTGCGCACGGGCGGCGAGCTGGCAATTGAGGCAGTTGTCATCTGGTCAACGCTGGTTTTCACCTCCGGAATGCTTTTCTGGGAGCTCGACGGCGGCGGCCCGCGCGGCCGGGCCTTCAGGCCGCATGGTTATCGCGATTTCCTCTTCTCTGAGATGAATGCGCCAAAGTTGGTCTCGCCCGACTGGCACCCTCGCCTGCTCGATTACATCTACCTTTCGTTCACGACGGCGATCGCCTGGAGCGCCGCTGATGTGATACCCCTCAGTCGCAACGCAAAAGTGATAATGGCGATCGAAGCATCGCTCTCGGCGCTGACGATTCTGCTCGTTGCGGCGAGAGCAGTAAGCGTAATCGGCTGAAGCACTCGCGGGCGGTCGCGCCGCCGCTGAGCGACGCGTCCGAATAGACTTGCTTTCATATGAGCAAGCCAGAACTAACCAGTCGCCACCGCGACACAGTTGAGGAGATCTTCCGTCACCCGGCGAGTCACAACATCGAGTGGCGCCACGTGATAACGCTGCTTGAGCACGTAGGTGAGGTGACTGAGGAGCACAACGGCAAGGTCAAAGTGACGCTCGGGCCGGAGACTGAGGTTTTCCACCGCCCGCGCCACAAAGACATTGATGTTCAGATGGTCGTTGACCTGCGCCGGATGCTGACCAACGCCGGGTACAACCCAGATGGCGCCGCCGCGGTTGAAGACGAAGAGACGCGCGACCACGGCGACGGTCGCTGGGGCGCGCCGTAAGCTGACGCACCCCAGCGCTGCGTGAGTTGCGCGCCGTTATCGATCGTTCTGGCTCGACGCCGACCGCTCAATAGAATCGATGCTGCAGAGTTGGTGCAGTCTTGAAGCCCTTCTCACTCAAAACCAGCCCCCCATCGCTTACTGCCTTAGCTGCCAGCGTGCTGCTGCTGGCTGCCTGCGGTGGCACTGAGGCGATGGTGCGCAGCACGGAAACGGCGCCCGAGGCGAGCAGCACTGAGACCAAGACGGCGGCGGCTTCGGCGGCCGCGAAAACCGCGACCGCCACCGATGCAGCGGCAGCCGCCGCCGGCCGCTGTAGCGACTTTTCAAACCAAGCCGCGGCTCAGCGCGCCGCCAACACGCGCGACGGGGACGGTGACGGCGTCTACTGCGAATCGCTGCCCTGCCCGTGCCTGAAGAAGGGCGCTTCGAAGCCGAGCGGGACGGCTGCGCCGTCCAACCCTGAGGCCGGCTGCGTGAAGCCGTCAGCCGTCCAGCAGATCGGTTTTAGCGCCACCAAGTACCCAAACATTCGCCGCCACGTGCTCAGAGCCGTTCGCGGCGGCTGGCCCAAGACTTTGATGATTGACCGACGTGGCACCGACGCCCGCCGCGACCGCTTGCTCGCCAACGTTGCGACCAGAGACGGCTACGACCGCGACGAGTACCCGCCGGCGATGGGGCGTGGGCGCGGCTCGGAGGCGCTCACTCGTGGCGCCAACCCGGTCGGCTGGATGGCAAGCGTGATGCTCGTCCCGAGCAGTGAGAATCGCTCGCACGGCGCGGTGATGGGGATCAAGCTGCGCCGCTTCTGCAGCGGTACGCGGTTCAGCTACCGCTTTTATTAGCCCCTCACCACCAGCGCGTTCGAGGCGAATGTAGACTCGCTGGCAATGGAACTCTTCGGTGAAATCACGGACGACCGAGCGCTACTTGTGGTCGCGCTGCGAGAGGAGGGCGAGCACCTTCACGAGCTTGGCCTGCCGGTGCTCGTGACCGGCGCTGGCAAAGTGCGCGCCGCCGCCGCGACGGCGATGGCTATCGCCAATCAGCGCCCCTCGGAAGTGATGAACCTCGGCACCGCGGGTGCGCTGACGGACGGTCTCAGCGGAATTCACGTGATCGGCCGCGCCATTCAGCACGACTTCGACGGTGAGGCGATCTTTGAACTGACTGGCGAGCACTTCGGCGCCCCACTGGAGCTCGGCGACGGCCCCGCGCTGGCGACCGGCGACCGCTTCGTCGCCGACCCGCAGCTGCGCGAGCGGCTCGCAAAACTGGCCGATTTAGTCGACATGGAGGGCTACGCCGTCGCCGCGGTCGCGCAGTCCGTCGGCATTCCCGTGAGGCTCGTGAAGATCGTCAGCGACGACAGCACCGAGCACGCTGCGCGCAGCTGGAGCGACTCAGTGGCCGCCTGCGCCGAGCAGCTTGCGGGCTGGGCTGCGCGCGAAACTGCTGCTTGAGCGGCCGCGGCGGTCGCGAAATCCCAGTTTTTCTAGCCTCAGTGGGCAAGCTATTGGGGCGGAAAGCAATACGTTAAGTCAAGGAGCAGCGGTGACCGAATACAAAGGAATGGCCGTCGAACGCGACGGCGAGAGCTACACGACGCGCCGCGAGAGCCGCGAAGCGCTCGTTTTGACGACGCTTGATTTCGGCCCGCGCCGCGATCCAAAGCTCGATACAACGCTCGCCTTCTTCGATCACATGCTCGAGATGCTCGGCTGGTACGCCGACATCAACGTTGACGCCAGCTACGAAGTTCGCACCTACTGCCTGATGCACGTCGTGATGGAAGACGTCGGTCTTGCGCTCGGCGCGGCGGCAGGCCAAGCAATCAGCGACCGCATCGCCGAGGGCGTTGAGTCGAGCGGCTTCTCGTACGGAGTGATGGATGAGGCAAGCGCGCTGGCGCAGATCTCATTCGAAGGCCGCGCCAACACGTTCGTGAAGCGCGGGGGAGCGGCATCGTTCGAGCGCGTCGAGGATGTCCTCTGCGTTGATCTCGTCGCGTTTTTCGAAGGCTTTTCGCAGGGCGCGCGCTGCACGATTCAGCTCGACCTCTTTGATGACAGCAACGACCCGCACCACGCCTGGGAGGCTGGCTTCCGCGCCTTTGCTCGCGCTTTGCGAGCGGCGTTCGTGGCCAACCCGCGCCGCGCCGGAATGACGGCTGGCGTCAAGGGCACACTCGATTGATCATGCTCCCCCGTGTCTGAGCAGGCGCCGATGCGCGTGCTGGCCTGGAGCGAGCTCGATGCCGCTGCCCGCGAGCAAATCCTTGGCCGCGGCGTAAAAGCGATCTTTGATCCCCAGCTGCGCGAATCGATCGAACGGATTGTCGAGGAGGTGCGCGCGAACGGCGACGCTGCCGTGATCGGAGCGCTGGCGAAGTTTGACGGCTGTGAGGTAGCCGAAGGCGGGCTTCAAGTAACTGAGGCGGAGTTTGCCGGCGCGCGTGAATCGGTTCCGGCGCCGGTGCAGGAAGCGATCGCCGAAGCGATCGCCAACGTGCGCGCCTTCAACGAGGAGCTTACGCGCGAGCGCGAGTGGCGCAGCGAGATTCAGCCCGGCCTGATCGTCGGCGAGAAATCGACTGCGATCGCCAGCGCCGGACTGTTCGTTCCCAGCGGCAAGGGCTCGTTCCCTTCGGTTCTAGTGCAGATCGCCACTCCCGCCGTCGTTGCCGGAGTGCCGGAGATCACCGTTGTCGTGCCGCCAATGCCGGGCGGCGCCGGTGAGGTGAACCCGGCCGTCCTCTGCGCCGCCGACCAGCTTGGGATCAGGCAGCTCTTTCGTGCCAACGGCCCGGCCGGCGTCGCAGCGCTCGCGTTCGGTACCGAGTCGATCCCGAAAGTTCGGAAAGTGCTAGGCCCCGGCAGTCCGCCGGTCCAGGCGGCTCAGATTGCCTGCCAGCAGTACGGCTGCCACACGCAGATGCTGCTCGGGCCCTCCGAGTCGTTGATTCTGGCCGACGACAGCGCCGACCCGCGCCTGCTCGCCGCCGATCTGCTCAACGAAGCTGAGCACGGCCCTGATTCGGCTTCGCTGCTCGTTACCGACAGCGAAGCGCTGGTTGAGGCAACGCAGATTGAGATCGCCCGCCAGATCGCCGCGCTGCCGGAGCCGCGCCGCGCTTACGCCCATGCCGCGCTGGGTGAGAACGGCGGCGCGATTATCGTCGCCGACCTCACCGAAGCCGCGCTTGTCACCAACTGGTACGCGCCCGAGCACATGCAGATCGTTGCCCGTGACGAGGAGGCGGTGCTGGCGATGATTGATCATGCTGGGGAAGTTCTGCTCGGCCAGCAGACCCCCGTCTCGCTTGCCAACTATGTGATTGGGGTTCCCGCGGCGCTGCCGACTGGCGCTTTCGCTCGTGTTACCGGCGGCGTGACCGCTGAGACTTTCCTCAAGAAGGTCTCAATCGCCAAGGCCGACGCCGCAGCGCTGGAGCGGCTCAGCCCAGCGGCGTTGGCGCTCGCTGACCATGAAGGCTTCCCCGCTCACGCAGCGGCGCTGCGCGCCCGGCGAAATGGCTCCTGACTCGGCTGCTCAGCAGCCCGAGGTCAGCGTCGAAGCCGTCGCCGGAGCCGGTTAGGCGGCTGGCAGCGTTCAGCCGTCTGTTACTCCTCGTTCGATCCTGTTGGGTTAGCTCGCGCTCGCTGGCGCGTCGTAAGTGCCCTCGGCCGCGACCTCTTCAACCTTGCCTGCGGGGACGAAGATCAACGCGACGATGAAGAGGACCACCAACACGCCAGTCATGATGTAGAACACAGTTTGAGTTGACTGCGCATAGGAGGTTTGAATCCCCTTGAAGATCTCTGCCGCCTGCGCGCCGCCACCGGAGGGTGGAGCGCCGCTGGAAAGCTGCGAGGCAATTTGATCGGCTTGCGCCTTCGGCAACCCAAGCTTGCCGAGGTTCTCTTCGATGTTGAGCCGGTTCTGGGTGATCAGAATCGTGCCGAGAATCGCCAAGCCGACGCTGGAGCCATAGTTCCTGACCGTCTGCGTGATTCCCGTTACCTCGCCGTAGGTGCTCGCCGGCGCGCGGTTGATTGCGTCGGTGTTGGCGGGGGAGAGGATCAGGCCGACTCCAAAGCCGGCGAGGATGATGTAAGGGATCTGCGCGTTGACGCTGAGGTCGGTCAGCTCTGAGGCCCAAAGGTAGAAGCCGATCGCCCCGATCAGCCCGCCGGCAACGATCGCCGGCCGCGGACCGACCTTGTCGAGTATTCGCCCGCCAATCTGCGTTGCGACCGCAAAGCCAATGAAGAAATAGAGCAGGTAAAGCCCGGCGTCGGAGGAGCTCTGGCCAAGCGCCAGCTGCGCGTACGTACTAGCGAAGAAGAAGAGCGGGATGAAAACGATCATCAGCAGGAAGAGCACCGCGTTATCGGCGGCGAAGGCCTTGTTGCTGAAGATCCTCACGCGGATCAGCGGGTCGCTGGCACTCAACTCGTGCCTGGCGAAGGCGATGATCAGCAGCGTGCCGATGATGATCGAACCGATCGTCTTCGGGCTGCCCCAACCCCATTGACTCGCCTGCTGCAGGCCGAGCACGGAGAGCGCCATGCCGGCGGTGATCAGTACTGCGCCGCGATAGTCGATCGGCGATGGCGTGCGCTCGTCGTCGGGCTTGGAGATCATGATCAAGATCAGCGCGATCACGGCGATCGGAATGTTGATCCAAAAGATCGCCCGCCAATCGACCTGCGTTAGGTAGCCGCCCGCGATCGGGCCGACCGAGGTGAGCGCGCCCGTAATTCCAAAGAAGATCCCCAGCGCTTGACCGCGCTTTTCGATCGGGTAGGCAGAGATGACCAGCGCCAATGCGGCCGGAATCATTAGCGCGGCGCCGATTCCCTGAATCACGCGGAAGGTGATGATCCACGGCTCAGCCAGACTGCCGCTGGGCGTTGCGCCGCAGAGCGCGGAGGCGACCGCGAAGATAATTACTCCGAGCGTGACGACTCGCCGCTTGCCGAGCGTGTCGCCGATTCGGCCACCGAGCGCGAAGGTCGCTGAAAGCGCCAGCAGGTAGCCATTGACGATCCATTGAACGCCGGTTTCGCTGAGGCCAAGATCTTTCTGGATCTCGGGGATCGCGATCGAAACGATCGTCATGTCGATAAACGTCATCCCGACGGCGAAGACCATCGCCGCTAGTACCCAGGAACCAGCTTTCTTCGCGGTCACCGCGGTAAGGTAATTCTTACGGGCGCTTTTTGCAAGCGGCAGGCGACTTCGTCTTCTTCAGGAACTTCTCAAGCGCGACCGGGTAGGCGCTCATGATCCCGTCGGAGCAGCGCTCAACCATTTTCGCCCAGTCAACGGCCGAATCACTGTCGTCGCTTGAGAACCAGTTCTGCCATGCGTATCCGGCGGCGTGCGCTTTGGCGATGAAGTCGGCGCTCGAAACCTCAACCAACGCGCCTTGGTAGAGGTACTTGATCGGCGGTTGAAGTGCAACTACGCCTGCTCCAGGCGACTTGCTGAAGAGCAGAAAGTCGGCGATCCCTTCGATTCCGGGGGCAACCGGAATCTTCGGCGCCAGCTTGTGAAACTCGTCAACTGCAGGCTGCTTGAACGAGACGACGATGATGTCTTTGCGCTTCACGTTCTTCAGTTCGCCAGCCAGAATGCGTGCGTTCCGAACGTACTCTGCGTCGGTCTCGGCTGGCGTGCGGCCTTTGATCTCAAGATTGATCGGCGTCTTCGGGAAGGCCTTCAGCAATTCACTCAGTGAAGGGATCCGAAAGTCGGTCGCCTTGTAACCTTTTGGCGCCTTCTTCTTGCCTGTTGCGATGCCACGGAGCTTGTAGCCGCTGGCAGCCTTGTTGTGGTCGTAGCTGACGCCGCCGGCGCCGTTCCAGAACCAGTATGCGTTGTCGAGCTTCTGGATCTGCTTGAGCGTGAACGAACGAACTTCACCAATGCCATTTGTGCGCGAGTCGACGGTCGTGTTGTGCTGGACGATGACTTTGTTGTCCTTCGTCACGCCAATGTCGACCTCGAGCATGTCGGCGCCCGCCTTGAGCGACTGCTTGAAGGCATACATCGTGTTGCCGGGGAACTCCGATTCGCCGCCTTGGTGGGCGATGTTCCATGGCTGCGACTGGCGCCACGGGTTGACGGCAGCGGCCGATGCGGTGGAGGCAACAACGCTTAGCGCGACGATTGAGAGGGCCAGTGTGGGCAGCAGGCGTTTAAGCATTCGGCGACTTTAGCCAACCGGCGCGCTCGATGCGTCATCAACCGGTGACTTTGCCCATGATGGAGATGAGCCCGCCGCCGCTTTCAGGGCGTAGTTCCAATCGCGACTAAATCGGGCGGACGCTGCCGCGCCGCGGCGTGCGCTCGCGTCGGCGCCGGCTCGCCAGCGCGAAGCGCCTCACCAGCTCTTCGCGCAGATCTTCCGGTTCGACGATCGCGTCGATGATCAGCTCTGAGGCGAGGTGGAGAAGGTCGATGTCGGCTGCGTACTCTTCGCGCAGCTCGGCCGTGACGCGTTCGCGCTCGTCCTCGTCTTCGATTGCCTGAAGGCGGTTCAAGTGAACGGCGTTTACCGCCGCCTGCGGGCCCATCACGGCGATCGACGCTCCCGGAAGCGCGAGTACGCCATCAGGTTCGAAGGCTGGGCCGGCCATCGCGTAGAGGCCCGCGCCATAAGCCTTTCGCACGATCACCGAGATCTTTGGAACGGTCGCTTCGCTTAGGGCGGCGATCATTTTCGCGCCGTGGCGGATTATCCCTTGACGCTCAACGGCGGCGCCGATCATGAAGCCGGGAACATCGGCGAGGAAGAGAATCGGCAGGCCAAACGCGTCGCAGAGCGAGATGTGGCGCGCCGCCTTGTCGGCCGAATCAACGAACAACACGCCGCCCTTGACCTTCGGCTGGTTAGCGACGATCCCGATCGGCTCGCCGTTTAGGCGCGCAAAGCCGATTACCAGCTCCTGCGCCCAGCGGGCGTGAAGCTCGAAGAAGCTGCCCTCGTCGGCTACGCCGTCGATCACAACTTGCATATCGAACTGCTGGTTCTCGTCGGCCGGGATCTCGGCGTTCGTGAGCGCGGCGGCGGCGCCCGCGGCGGCTTCGATCGGAGCCGGATCGTCGAAGGAGGTGGGGAGGTAGGAGAGGTGGCGCTGCGCGGCGGCGATCCCTTCGGCGTCATCGGCGACGAGGATGTGGCCGCAGCCGGAGACGCCGGTGTGCATCTTCGCGCCGCCCATCTCTTCCAGCGTCACCTGCTCGCCGATCACCATCTCCGCCATCCGCGGCGAACCGAGGTACATCGAGGCGTTGCCGTCGCGCATGATCACGATGTCGCAGAAGGCGGGGATGTAGGCGCCGCCGGCGGCGCTGGGGCCGAACAGCACGCAGACCTGCGGCACAACGCCGGAGAGCTCGACTTGGTTGAAGAAGATCCGCCCGGCGCCGCGGCGACCGGGGAACATCTTGACTTGGTCGGTGATCCGCGCCCCGGCGGAGTCAACGAGGTAGACGATCGGGATCCGCCGCTCCAGCGCGCGCTCCTGGATTCGCAGGATCTTCTCGACCGTCTTTGCGCCCCATGAGCCGGCCTTCACGGTTGGGTCGTTGGCCATCACGGCGACCGGGCGCCCGGCGACGGTGCCAACTCCGGTCACCACGCCGTCGGCGCCAAGCCCGTCCTCTTGCCAATTGGCGAGCAGCCCTTCCTCGGCGAATGAACCTTCGTCAACCAATAACGCGACTCGCTCGCGGACCGGGAGGCGGCCCTGCTCCAGCGCTTTGGCGCGGTGGCGCTCGGTGCCGCCGGCGAGCGATCGCGCAGCGGCCTCTTCGAAGGCGTCAGGGTTGCTCATCGATCCTGAGCCTACCTTGCCGCTGGCGACTATCGGCGCCACCAGCTACGCGATCGCTGTACGCTTGGCAAATGCGAAAGCTTCCAATCCTTGCTTTGGTCGCGCTCGGCTGCTGCGCAGTCGCAGCCGCGCCCGCTCAGGCACGTAAGGCTGGAGCCGGCAAAGGCAAGCAGCCGAACATCGTCGTGATCATGACCGACGATCAGGCCGCCGCCGATCTTGTCCACATGCCGAACGTGAAGAAGCTGCTCATCGACCGCGGCACAACCTTCTCCGACGCGGTTGATTCGTTCCCGCTCTGCTGCCCGGCCCGCGCGACCTTCATCACCGGCCAGTACGCCCATAACCACAAGGTCATCGGCAACTTCTTCCCCTACGGCTGGTACGGAATGAAGGGCCGCGACAACATCCTTCCGACTTGGCTGCAGAAGTCTGGCTACCGAACAGGGATGGTCGGCAAGTGGCTGAACGGTTACGGCGCGAAGACCGGTAAGGGTGAGAAGCCGAAGGGCTTTGACGTCTGGCGCGGGCTGCTCGACCTCTCCTCCTACGACTATTTCAACTTCGTTATGAGCCTCGACGGTAAGGGCGAGAAGACTTGGGGCGACTCGGTCTTCGCTCACAAGATGGTCGACTTCGCAAACATTCAGGTGATCGACAAGCCTGAGCCAGTGATTCTCGAGATAATCAAGAAGCTGCGCGCCGTCTTCGGCCCGCCGCCGTACAGCGACTTCGGCAGCGAGAACGCGGAGGATTACACCGTCGACGTAACCGGCGATGTTTTTGCTGGGCTGCTCGATAAGGAGAAGAGTGAGAAGAAGCCCTTCTTCATGTGGTGGGCGCCCGCCTCCCCCCACCGTGAGGACGTTGCCAGCTCGCCGTCGCTGCTCGGCCGCCGCGGAGTGGACCCGCGCCCGCCGCCGCGCTACGCAGCAAAGAGCAAGAGCTATAAGCTGCCGCGCCCGCCGAACTTCAACCAGAGCGCCGCAAGCTTCGCGAAGCTGCCAGCCAATATGACGACGCACCTGCCGCTGCTCAGTGACGAGCAGATCGCCTCGCTGCAGCTCAATTACGAAGGTCGCGTAGGCTCGCTGTTAGCGGTTGACGACCACGTAGCGAAGATCGTCGCGAAGCTCAAAGCGACCGGGCAGTACAGCAACACGACAATTATCTTCACCTCCGACAACGGCTGGATGCAGGGCGAGCATCGCGTGCCCGGTGACAAGTACCTCGCTTACGAGGAGTCGCTGCGCGTGCCGTTCATCGTTGCCGGGTCGGGAGTACCGAAGAGCCGCAAGATTAAGGGTCAGGTGTCGAACGTAGATTTCGCGGCAACGATTCTCGACCTCGCGAAGGCGAAGGCTGGCCGCACGCTCGACGGCGTTTCGCTGCTTCCAACCGCCAACAACCCGGCGAAGCGGCCTGACCGCGCAATCTCAATTGAGGCTCCCGAGCCGCTCTTCGCCAGTTCGTCAATACCGTCGAATCGTTGGGATCAGGCCTACAAGGGCGTCCGCACCGATGCGTGGAAGTACGTCGTCTACAAGGTCAGCGGCGATGAGGAGCTCTACAACCTGAAGGCCGATCCGTTCGAGATCAACAACCTCGCTGCCGATCCTGCTTACGCGGCGATCAAAGCGAAGATGATCGCCAAGCTGGCGAAGGTCAACACCTGCGTCGGCGCCAAGTGCCGCGCTGTTCCGGCCGGCTAGATCCGGCCCCTATCGCCTGTAGCGTCGCCGCGCTCTAGGCCAGCGCGCGTCGCACAAGCTTCTGGAAGGCGACAACGAGCGCTTCGCTCTTCGGCAGCGGCCGCGCGGAAGCGATCGCCCCGGAAGCCATTCCCTCCTGCATCAGCGCGCAGAGGGCGTTGTCTTCTTCCATCACCTGAATTCCAAACTCGGTTAGCTGCTCGATGTACTGATCACTGGCGCCAGGCATCTTGAAGAAGATGCAGCATGCTTTCGACTTGCTAACGCCGGTTGGCCAAAACCAAGTGATCTCGATAGCGCCCTCGCCGGGGTAGACGTTGAAGGTCGTCGCCGGGAACAGCATGTGCCAGTGGCTGTCAGTTACCGGCCCGCCATCGGTTGCGAGGATCTTCTGCTGTTGCTCGACCTTCGAGGTGTCGCGCACCGGGGCGTGAGCGGTCAGCAGGATCCCGTCGGACGAAAGCGCGTAGCGCTCAGGTGAAACATCGATCACCTGCGAGAAATCCTTATGGACGGTGGCGCAGTGGTAACACTCGAGGTAGTTCTCGATCAGGATCTTCCAGTCGCATTCGATCTCCCACTCGAACTGCTCTGGCATCGGCTCCAGCTGATCGAAGGCGAAGCCGTAGCGCTCGACCGACTCCTGCATCGTCGCCAGTTCGGCGAGCGGCGGCTCGGCGTCGGCATCGAGGTTGACCAGCAGCAGCGGGCCCCACTCGAGCACTGCGACCGGCGTTAGGTCCATCCCCTCGCAGGAGTAATCATCCTCGCGCTCGGTCCGCGGCGCCGACTTCAGCTTGCCGTCTAGGCCGTAGACCCAAGCGTGGTTGGGGCACTGCAGCAGCTTCGCTGGGCCCGATCCCTGCGCAATTACGGCGCCGCGGTGCAGGCAGACGTTGAGCATTGCGTGGAGCTCTCGGTCGGCGTCGCGCGTGATCACGACCGGCATTCCGGCGATCTTCGCCGTCGTCATTGACTGCGGCTCGCGCACATCCTTTGAAAGTCCCGCGACCTGCCAGGACCGGTGGAAGATCAGCTCGCGCTCGTCGCGCGCCTGCCTCTCGTCGGCGTACCAATGGGCTGGGAGCGGGGCGGCGATAGTGTTGCTGCTGACTGAAGTCATTAGCGTATCTTCGCAACTGCCGGGGCGACGCGCAAGCGGGGTCCGTAACTACTTTGGGTGCTGACCAGTTCGATCATGTTGTCCCCTTAGCGGGAGACTTTTTGGCCTGTTTGTCTCGGCTTTCGGTGCGGCTTTTTACTGCCCTCCGCTGGTTCACCATTGCCGCACTTCCGCTAGGACCGTGATCGCACTGCCGGCCGTCGCCTCGTTTAAGGAATGAAATACATCGGGTTAGGCAACAAGAAACCGGCCTCTGCGTATCCACCGCTCATGTCGCTTACCTGATCGCCAACCGACAGGGCGATCTTCCAGCCAGCGCGCACGAGAGCGCGTCGCTCTTGCGACTTGAACCTTTCAGCGGTGCTCCGGGCTTGCGCAGGAGAGCGCACGATCAGCTCTTTGAAACCGTTTACGCCAATCTTCTTCACGCAGCTCGCTGTGTACGAGCGCTGCGCCTCGGTCCGTCCGCTGATCAAGACGATTGCAACGCCGCGCGATTCTGCGTATTGCAGCAACTTCACAGTTGGCTTGATTGCTGGCGTCCCGCAGGCTTTCATCACCGCTGATTCAGCAGCTTTGTCAACAGTCCAGTTGGATGTCGGGCTGGCGTAATAGCTGTACCAGCTGACCAAAGTGTCATCAATGTCGGCTACCAACATGGCTCGGCACTTGATGACGCGCGCGCCGTTGGCGTTGCGTCCGCACTTTTTGGTCAACCAACGGTCGAGATATTTGCGGGCCTGCAGCACGGTTTCGTCGATGTCAGCCGTGTAGCCACCGGCTTGACGCAGCGCAACGATCCCGGGGCCAAGCGATGGGGCGGTCATGTACGGGCTGGTAGCGGCGACCGGAGGGAGGTGCTGGTCGGAGCCGATGATTCGCGTGTGCGCCGTAGCGCCGCCGAACTGCTGTTTGATCACGGCCGACGAAGCCGCCGGAGCAGAGGCCGCTACCAGAATGGCAGCTAGGGCAGTCGATGAAATGAACGCTTTGAATCTCAATCGCGTTAAGACAAACGAAGCATTTCACCCAGCCCGGGCGAGCCGCTATGCCGCTTAAAGTTCACTCGCCGGCGTTCACGACGAGAATCTCTGCGGCCGAAGTGTTGGAGGTGCGTTTGACGGTCTCTGACATGTTGACGGCTACCCACTCGGCTGAGGCTGCGATCGCTTCTTCAGCTTCTTCGTGAGTCTCCCAAACGCTGATTGACATCACCTGCGTTGGCGAGACCTCAAGAAGGGAGTAAGACTTAAACCCTGGCAGAGCGTGGAAGATGTCGACGAAGCTGCCTGGCTGCTGGATTACTTCAACCAGATCCTCAAGCGTTCCGCTCATCACGTCAAAGGTTGCAACTCGAAGGTGATCCATCGTTTAACTCCTTGTCGGTTGGGTCTGCCTGGAGCCTAATTGACCGCGCACGGCGCCGTTGACGTTGCAGCGGCGCGGGGTAAGCTGCGCGAAGTGCCTGAGAAGCATGTAACTAAGCGAATCTTGAGAGTCTCGACCGCGACCGACTGGCCGGCGGTTCGCTGGATTGGGCCGCTGCGAACGACAATTGTCGCGACGGTTGCAGTGTCGATCGGGATCGCGATCTACGGCCCCTCGGGGGCCTTTCCATTCGCAGTCGGCACGCTCTTTGTCGGCTTTGCTGACCAGCGCGGCGAGTTTGACGAGCGCGTTCGCGGCTTGCTGATAGCCGGAGTACTAGTTACCACTGCGACCTTCATCGGCGTTGCCGTTTCTGGCAACTTTCTCGCGCACATCGTTGCGGCCGGCATCTTCGCTGCCTTCTGCGGCTACATCGGGCTGGCCGGCCCGCGCGCGGCCTTGGCCGGGGTTGTCGCGCTGGTCGCCTTCGCAGCCTTTTCGGGAACGCCCGAGCCGCTCAGTGCTGTCTTGCCAACAACGCTGAAAGTTCTGATCAGTGCTGCGGTGATGACAACGGTCATTGTCGTCCCGATGCTGGCTGGCAGGCTCGGTGGTCTCAGAACCGACGTCGTCGTTGCCCTGCGCGCCCAGGCGATGGCTCTTCGCGGCATGATCGGCGGCATCGACGGCACCAACGCGGCAGGCAAGCTCGTCGCTGCCCGCGGCCGTGTGGCGGCCAGCGGCTGCTACGGCAAGACGCTCGAGTGGCTTGAGCAGATGCTCGGCGACGCCGAAGCAATTCGCTTTGGCTTCCTCGCCCTCCACGGCGCCCTTGACGAAAGGAGCCTTCAGCAGCAAGAGCGCGTTGATCACTTCAAGCGCACTGCCGACCAACTACTAATGGCGCTCGCTGGAGCGCTCGAGATCCCTGCTTCACGGCGCCGGATAGCCCCAGCGCTGGAGGCCTTCAATGCCGCCGCTGGGGCCGCATCGGCTGACGGGCTTGGGCCGCGCAGCGCGGCGGCGCTGGCGCGGACCGAAACCGCCACCCGCAGCCTCAGTCAGTCGGTCGCCGGGCGATGGCCGATCGGTCTCCAATGCCAATTCTCAAGGCGGCTGACCGCGCCGATGCAGCCGCTGTCCAACTTGCTTCACAGGCGCGACCCGGGCTCGGTCTTCACGCGCCACGCGATTCGCGTCGCGGGGCTATTCCTCATTGCCACCGCGATAGCTCAGCTCGACCCCTTGAATCACTCCTATTGGATTCCGCTGACCGTCGCCTGGATTACAAAACCCGACTTCGCGGGCACTACGTTGCGCGTAGTTGAACGGGTTCTCGGCACGCTGATCGGCGTGGTCGCTTCAGCTCTGTTGATTGAGCTGATCGGCTCAAGCATTCCGCTTGAGCTAGCGATGTTTGCCGCCGGTTCGATGATCACGGTTCTTTTCATCGTCGCCAACTACACGCTCTGCACGGTTGGTGTGACGATCTGGCTGATGGCTGTGCTCGACATGGGCGCAGCGCCGACGGGGGGCAGAGTGGTGCAAACGTTTGCCGCTGGACTTCTTGTAATTGGCGCCAGCAGGCTATGGCCTACTCGAACCTCCAGCCATGCCGGCGCGGGGCTCGCCGACTTGGCTAGCGCGCTGCGCAATTACTGCGCTTCGATCATCGGCCCCGACCGCGCCGGGCGCAACCAAACCAGAGCGCTGATGCTTGCAGCCAGCCTGAAGGCAACGACGGTCGTTGAAGACTCCGGCCACGAACCAGGCAGGCACCTACTTCACTACGACTACGCAGTAGAGATTGATGAGGATCTGCGAGCCGCGACGGCGATTGCTGCCTCGTACGACGAGCTAGCGGAGGGCGAACTCAGCGCGCAGTTGGCCTCCGGGCAAGGCCAGATTACCGAGCGTTCGCTGAGCGACCTCGATGATCTCGCAGTTCGCCTAACCGCGATTCAAGAGAGCGGGGTCGTCACGCTTGGCGCAGGGCAGCACCCCGACGCGGCGACCGCCTTTGAGCGCCTCGTAAACGAGGCCGACCATCAGCTCGACGAGCTGGCGCTCTACCGCCAGAGCCTAACTGCGCATTAGCTGGCTAGCGCGAGCAGAGGGAGTGCCATTTTGGTGCTCGGTGGCTGCCCCGGCTTCGCCATCCGGCTCGGGAGCGAAGCTGCGCGCGTGACTCTCCTGATCATCTGCGCCGCGGCGACCTGGTTCATGGCCGGGCTTGGTTGGATCGTGCAGCTCGTGCATTACCCGCTCTTCGAGGCGGTGGGCGAGGGGAACTTCACCGATTACCACCGACGCCACTCGGCGCGGATCACGCCGATCGTGCTGCCGGCAATGTCGATCGAACTAATCACGGCTGGCTGGCTGCTCTTCAGCCGCCCACCGGGCACAGCGATGGCGCTGGTTGTAGCCGGCTTCCTTCTAGCGGCGTCGAGCTGGCTGGCCACGGGCTTGCTTGCGGTGCCGCGTCACGCGGAGCTGGGCTTGGGCTTCGACGCGCTCGCCCACCGCCGCCTCGTCCGCTCATCGTGGCTCCGCACCGCCGCCTGGAGCATGCACGGCGTTGTAGTCGCGGTGCTACTTGCTGAGGCTGCTTGAAGCGCTCACAATCGACCGAGAGCTTCGAACCTCACGCCGACGCCCGGCTTCGAACCGGTGACAGTTGGCCGCAATCGTCAGTTACCGCGGCTCGTCGCACGCCCCCAGGAATGTGGCGAACCCTCATCTCACCTGACCTGTCAGTGGAGGAAGCTCCGGGCTCTTCGCACCCGACACAGCCGTAACGGCGAGCTCCAGCGTCGCCCCATCGCGCGCGTTGACTGATAGAGGCAACGAGATCCGGTAGCGGTTGGGGCCTACCTGCTCGGATAGGAGGTTTACCCCTGTCAGAGGTCCGCTTTTAGGCAGGTCATTGGACTCAAGGAATGCCGGATCGAGATCGTCGAAATCGAGCGTCCCGCCCGTTACCTCGGCGCCGACCCTCACGGCCCCCGGCTCGTCTGCAACGAAGTCCCATTCGAGCGAAGCCCCGGGGGCGGCGATCGCCTCGGCCGACTCAAGCGTCAGGGTGCGGATTCGCACTCCGCTAGGCAGCACCGTGAGGCTTCCCCGGAACATCCCCACCGTCGCACCGTTCATCGCATAGATGGCTACCTGAACGCTCACCGCGTCTCCCGAACCGACCACCAACGGCATGTTTACCGGCACGCGGATCGTCGCACGGCGAGCACCAGCCGCCACCTGCAACGTTCCGTTATAGGCAGGAAGGATTGAGGGATCCAGGCCGGGCTCCACCGAGAAGCGCAGCCGCGCTCGCCTCCCCGACAGCCCAGCACCCGCAGGCTGATCCAGACGCACCTGAACCGGAACAGTGACCGAGCGGCCGGCCTCAACCGTCGCGTCGGCGTTGACCACTTCGGCGACCGGTAGCACGGGCGCGGGCCCGGGCGGGCTCGGTGCACGCCGGGCAACCTCCAGGAGCCAGGCCCTGCCCTTGCCAGCCGTCGCAATCCCCA
Organism: Actinomycetota bacterium; assembly: GCA_005798685.1. Classification (GTDB taxonomy): domain Bacteria; phylum Actinomycetota; class Thermoleophilia; order Solirubrobacterales; family Solirubrobacteraceae; genus F1-60-MAGs163. The sequence continues at coordinate 111,439 of SYIT01000074.1, forward strand.
CCGAGGTGATCCGCGTGAGGTCAACCCCGCGGAACCTCCGGGGATCGACCCACGCGGTCTGCGCCCACAGGCGCAGCTCGTGCTGACCGTTGCTCACGGGCCTGACCGGCAGCCCCCGTGTGGGCAAGGTCGCCGTTCGCCCGGCCGCGTCTCTGACGGCGAGCCCCACTGTGCCCGGGCTTGAAGGATCGAGGACAACGCGCGCACTCAGGCGCGACGTCCGACGCAGATTGACCGGCCGCCGCAGGTCGACCAGTGCGGTCCCCGGCCTCTGCCACGAGACTTCAACTGCCACCCGGCCGGGCAATGGCCCAGACACGAAATCCGATCCCAGCCACGCCGTGTCAAAAGTTCCCGCTACCGCGGGATCGGCGACACCCGTCGCGCAGACCCTCTCGTCCTCGGCTGCCGAATCGAGCGAGATCCCGCGGCACAGACTCGCCTCGACGCGGTTCGACCTGACTCGTCGGGTGGAAGCCGGTACCAGGAGGAGTCGGTCCGGGCCAGCCTGGCTTGCGGAACGCAAGGTGACCCCCTTCAGCCCTCGCGGCTGCCTGCCGGAGCCGTCGAGGAGCGGAAGCATCGATCGGTTCCTCTCCTGCATGTAGCGCACCGCCGCCGCCATCACCTGAATCCCGACCGCCCGCTGCCGCGCAGGGGTGAGCCTGGCAGGGGAAGCGCAGGAACCGGTGGCCTCGTCGTATTCGTAGGTCGCGTCATCGGCACCGGTCTCGGACACCGACAGCCCCGGAGTCCATTCGGTGTTGAAGAAGTTGTGGTTGCCCCCTGGCACCCACACCGATGAGCGGAGCCCGCCTCGAGATCCATACAGGTCGCGGCCGCGATCAAGGTAGGTCTCGCCTCGAAGGTCAGCGACGTCACCATCGCAGGCGGGCAGGATCGTGATCGTTGGGACCGTCGGAGGCGCCATGCTCGCGACGGAGGTAGGCGCCAGCGGGATCACGCCGGCAATCGCGAAGTCCTTGTCTTGCGCATCGGCAAGCATCTGGGCGGCTCGAACCGCGCCCTCACCGCCGCGACTGTGCCCCATAAGCACCGTGCGGGAAAGGTCGAGGCGCCCGACGAGCCGGTTGCCGTACCCCTCAACCGACCGAGCGGAAGCCCCAGCCAGTCGCGTTAGGTGGTGCGCAATGAGAAGAGCGCGCGCGGTCGCACCGAGATCGCGGCTGTTGTCTTGGCCGTTGATCCCGTTGGCGCTGATACTCACCACTACACGACCCTGGCTGGCGAGCCGATCCGCAAGGTAGCGGTAGCCGGCGTAACTTGGAACGGGGATTTTGTTGCCATCCGGGCACCACGCCGGAACTGGGTCCGGCGCCTTGCCGCCGACCTGCGCGCACGCATCGTGGCGCCCGTGCAGGAGAAGGACTACGGGGAAGCGTCGATTGGGCACATTCCCGCGGGCGTCGACCGGCACGGTGACCTCCGCGAGATCCTCCACCGGCAGGGCCAGGTCCACCTCGACCCGCTCCCAGCCTCTGAACACGGTGCTGCGCTGGGTCGCAAAAGGGCCCTTGCCGCCGGGGTTGGGCAAGGCGCTACGAGCAGCATCCGTGGCAGGTGGAACCGCGCTCGCGGTTGCCACGACGGTGGTCGGGGCGACAAAGGCGAAAGCGACCAGAACAGGAATAGCAACGCGCGGCGGCAATCTCATACCTGAACTATAGGCGCCAGAGTTATCTGCCAGCGCCGGTATGTCGTCCCGCTTGACCTTTGTTGCCAGATCGCTGCCACCCCTGCTTTGGCGAGCGGCAGGTGGGGCAAGCCCCGCCTGCACTGAAGCCGACGCCCGGATTCGAACCGGGGACCCCTTCATTACGAGTGAAGTGCTCTACCAACTGAGCTACGTCGGCTAGGACCGGCCCGTTGTGCTGGCGAGAGCACCCCGGACCGGAACGCTCGAGGATACCGGGCGGCGCCGGGGCGGTGCGCTCTCAGCGCTGCGGCGCGAAGCGCAGGCCGCGGCTTTGCGCCGCGGCGCGGGCTCAGCGGCGGGGGCGGCGAATGTTGACGGTGATCGTCTTCTTCGTCACGCCGCCGGCGGCGTTTGCTGCCGAGACCGTTACGCGCGCGCTGAGCGCTGAGCGCTTCCTCCATGCCCGGCGCAGTTTGCTGCGGTTGGAAGCGCTGAGCTTGAGAAACAGCGTCTTTGACTTCCCAACCCTCGAAGCAACGTAGCTGGCGCGGTTCATCGCGTAGCTACGGCTTCGCTTGGCTCCGCGGGCGCGCGAGCGCATCGTTGCCTCAGCTACTAGCTGGCAGCTCTCCTTCGGGCAGCGAATTCGGACTGGAATCGCGCCGCTACCGAACCTCTTTCGCGTGCTTGCGGTGACTGTTAGCTGCGGGCCTGCAGCGGCCCGGCCGCTGCCTACTTCCCCGCCGCCAGCTGGGCTATCGACGAGGCCAGGGTTCGCCTCAGCAGGGCTCTCGCCTGGCTGGGCTCCCGGAGCAATGCCACCAAGGTTAAAGTCAATCTCACCGATGTTGAGCGCCGCGCCCTCACGGAGGAGATCTCTGACGTCAACACCGAGCGGCGTGAACCGCCAGCGGCGCGCAATCTCAGCCAGCCGCTCGCGCTCGGCGGCATCGGCGGCGGCGGCAGCTCTGCGCTCCGCATCAGCGGCAAGCCAGGCCCGCTCGCGCAGCGCCAGCGCGCCCTGAGTTTGGTCGCCCCAGCCATCATGATCGCGGTCGGCTTCGATCGTGTACTCCACCTGCATCACGTTGGTCACCGCCCTGAGGCATGAGAGTGCGTTGCCTTGATACGCGAAATTGTTGTCGGGATGACAGTTGCCGTAGTAAGCGCCGGTGTTGCCGCCTTGCCGGTCGTAGCCTTCGTACTGGAAGCTCGGATAACAAGGGGAGAAGGAGACAGGGTTCTGATTTCCTGCCATCCCAGCATTTAGTTCGCCGGTCTCAATTGGTGGCCGCGGCAGCCCGAACGCCCCCATCACTCCTCCCCGGCCGGGAATTCCTTCGCCGCCCGGCGCATCCCCTCGGCCCTCCATTGGTGTGCGCGACTGTCCATGCATGCAGAGCCCGCCGTCGGCTGCCATCTTGATGTTGCGCGTCGCGTCATAGGTTGCAGTGCGGTTCGCTGCACCTGATCGCCAAGCCCGCAGCCACTGGGGGTCGTCTTCGACTGGCGCAACCGAGAGCCAGTCCTCTTCGCGGACCGTGGCGCGAGCGTTAGGGAAGGTGTAGATCGTTGGGCGCCCGGAACCCGCTCCTGCTTGCGTCACGACGCGTGAATAACCATTCCCCGTCGAGTTGAATCGCGAGCGCGAGGGGTCCTCTGCTGGCCACGGAGCAGCTTGAACGAAGTTCACCTCCGCTTGCTTGATCATCCTTGCTTCCATCACACAGTCCGGCGAGGCGGTCGTCACAATTACTTGCTCAGGGCTCCTGTTATTGCGGCATTTTGTTGCTGGGTAGCGCGGGTCACTGTTGTCTGGCTGCCAGAGTGAGGATTTCAAGGAGCGGGAGCCGTTGTACGCGACCTTAATCCGAACCTTGGTGATGATTCCGCCGACTCGCACGCGCCGCATCGGACCGCCCGCGGAATCCTTCGTGGTGATGATCGGCGCACCATAAAGCAGGTTGTTGTAGCGGATCGACTTCGGATAGTTGTCAAGCCCGCGCTGCCCGTTGTCAATGTTGCCAGCGACCGAACCGAACGTAAACGCTGTCGCCGACGGCGCGAAGCTGAGCAGCGCAGCGATGGCGACCACCGTTACAACCAGTTGGGCTTTTAGGCCAGAACGAATCATCACGCTCATTTGTAATTAAGTACGAAATGGGAAAAAGTTGCGCCAATCGCTGAGCCGGTCTGCCGCGGGCGGCTCGCCCGGGGCCACGGGCGGCGGCGGAGTGCGTTTAGCTACGTGCCGCGAAGCGTAGTTGGCGCGCTTCTGCCGCGGCGAGGATCGCGGCGGCCAGCGCTTGCGGCTCTGATCGGCAGGCCTCGAGCTCTTCGGCCCCGAGCAGCATTTCGAAGCCGTTGCCCGTCGAGGCGATAACGCAGGGCGTGGCGGTGCCGCTCGCCGCCTTGAGCGCGGGCGAGCGCTCGTTCAGGTGGACGGCCTCAAACGGCACAGGCAGCGCGCCGCTAACCCGCTTCCACTCGTCCTTCTCAAGAAAGCTGCCGTGGGTGATCTCGCAGAGCGCGCAGTGGGCCCTTCCGAGCCGCGCGCCAAACCAGTAGCGCAGCTCGCCGCTCAGCGTTCCATCAGCGTTGTAAACGCCGATCAGCGAATCGATCTCATCAGAATCGGCCGACATCCTGTTCCATTTATAGAGGCTCTTGCAAGCGCCGGTGCCTTAGGCTGGCCCAGTGACCAAACCGACCTTCGATCTGCAATCGCACTCGACCGCGTCGGACGGCGCGCTGCCGCCATCTGCTGTCGTCGCGGCTGCGCACGCGGCAGGCGTTGAGCTGCTGGCGCTGAGCGATCACGACAGCGTTGACGGGCTCGACGAGGCCTTCTCCGCCGCCGCGGCGACCGACGGCGAGTTGACGCTTGTTAGCGCGGTTGAAATCTCCTCGCTCGACCTTGGCAACAAGGACCTCCACATCCTCGGCTACGGCATCGATCACCACGACCCAGTGTTACTTGCGCGGCTCCAGCTTTGGCGCGAAGACCGCTGGACGCGCGGCGAGCGAATCGCCGAGGCGATGCGCGAGAACGGCTGGCAGGTGACGCTGCCGCAGCGCGGTGATCGGCCGCTCGGGCGCCCGCACATCGCGGCGGCGATCTTTGACGACCCGGCGAATGCTCAGCGCGCCGCCGCCGAGGGCCTCTCGAATTCGACCGAGCTGCTGGTCGCCTACCTCGTTCCTGGCGCGCCCGGCTACCGCGGCCGCACAGCGCCGACCGTGGGCCAAGCGGTCGAGGCGATCCACGAAGCCGGCGGAAAGGCGATCTGGGCCCACCCTTACTGGGATTTCCGCGATGAGGACCAACATGAGGCAACTCGCGACGTACTCGAACGCTTCGCGGCGCTCGGCGGCGACGGCGTCGAGGCCTTCTACACCAGCCATACGGAGGACGAAACTCGCCGGCTCGTCGAGCTGGCCGCCGGGCTCGACATGCTCACCACCGGCTCGGCCGATTTCCATGGCCCGAAGAACCCAAACTTCTCGGGCTTTCGCAACTTCAGCCTCTACGGCCTCGAATCGAACCTCGGGCCGATCGACCGGCGCTGACCTAGCCGCCCGCTAGCGTCCAAGTCGTGTCGACGCTTGAAGCGATCGTGCTCGGAATTGTTCAGGGCCTGACCGAGTTCCTGCCGATCTCGAGTACCGGCCACATTCTTTACGTGCCAGCTGTGGCCGGATGGCCCGACCCTGGCGCCGCCTTTAGCGCCGTCATTCAGCTCGGCACGATGGCGGCTGTGCTGGTCTACTTCCGCGGCGACCTGTGGCGAATGGCGGTTGCTTTCGTGCGCTCATTCGGCGGCGACCATCAGCTTTGGCGCAGTAGCGACACAGACGGCAGGCTTGGTTGGTACATCGTGCTTGGCACGATTCCAATAGCGATCGTTGGCCTCGTCTTCTCCGACCAGATTGAGAACAACGTGCGCACGCTCTCGCTCGTTGCGATCGTGATGATCCTTTTCAGCTTCGTGCTGATGGCCGCCGACCTCAAAGGCGCGCAAGATCGCGACGTGAAAGAGCTGACGCTCAAGGACGGCATCATCATCGGCCTCTTCCAGGCCTTGGCGCTGATTCCCGGCGTCAGCCGCTCCGGCTCGACGATCTCCGGTGGTCTTTTTCTTGGCCTTGATCGCGAATCGGCGACGCGTTACTCGTTCCTGCTTTCGGTTCCTGCAGTCGTCCTCTCCGGCGCTTTTGAGCTGCGCAAGATCGGTGATTCGAGCGGCGCTTCGGTTGGCATTGGGCCGACCGTGGTCGCAACCGTGCTGGCCTTCATCAGCGGCTACCTTGCGATCGCCTTCCTGCTGCGCTTCGTTCGAACGCACAACTTCAGCGTTTTCGTGATCTATCGCGTTGTAGTCGGCTTGCTGATGCTGGTGCTGCTGGGCGCCGGCGTTGTTAGCTGAGCGCGCGCGCCAGTCGGTAGGCGAGCGCTTCAAGCTGGAGCTGATCATCGGGGTAGATCGAAAGCGATGCGCGCGTTTCGTCAACGAGCGCGATCGCATCACGCAGGCGGTGGGAGCTGAGTCCTGCCGCGTCGGCTTCAAGTTCGGTTCGCCGATCTACTGCGTAGATCAGCTCCGGCGCGCCATCGGCGATGCAGGCAAGGTCGCGGTACCAGAGGCCGGCCAGGCGCAGCCCTTCGTCGAGCGCTGAAGTGCGGACCCGTCGCCAGATCCTGTGAGCATCGGCCTTGGCGTCCTTCTCATACTTGTTGCGCTCTTTTTTCGGCAGTGATTCGGCCTGAGTCTTCGCTTCCTCGTTGAGCCGGTCCTCGGTCGCCGCCGCCGATGTTTGCGCGAGGTTGATCAGAGCCGTCCATGGCTGGTCGCTGAGTTTGTTGTGGCGCGCGCAGCGAGCGAAGCGCTCAGCGTTGGCGCGCTGCTGGGCTCCTTCGCCCAGCGCCATCGCCAGTGCGCGGTTTGCGTCGCCGAGCGCCAGCTTCGCGCAGGCTTGCGCGACCTCTGGAGCGATCCCGCGCGCAGCGAGCTGCCCTTCGAGCTGCGCCTCGGTCGGCGCGTCGAAGCGAACTGCGAGGCAGCGCGAGGAGATCGTCGGGAGGACCTGCTCAGGGCGGTCGGTCAGCAGCACCAGGTGGACGTAGGAGGCCGGTTCCTCAAGCGTTTTGAGCATCCGGTTGGCGGCCTCGGCGTTCATCGTGTCGGCGCCCTCTATTACAAAGACGCGCTTCGATGATTCAAACGGCCTGCGCGCGGCGGCGGCAACTACCGGTTCGTCAATGTCGGCGCGGCGCATCTCGCTCGCACCGCTGGCGCGGACCCAAGTCAGGTCGGGGTGTGATTCGCGCTCGGCGCGGTCGCGCACGCCATCGGGGTTGGCGGCGCCTTCAGCCAGCAGCTCGGCCGCGAATGCCCGCGCGGCGGCCGCTTTGCCGGCGCCTGGTGGCCCGTGGAAGAGATAGGCGTGCGAGGGCTTGCCGCCCGGCTGCAGCGCCGAACCGAGCACCGCCAGCGCGTGCGGGTGGCGTTCGATCGCGGGAACCGTGCTCATTGGCTGATCGTACGGGTACGCTCGGCTCGTTGATGGCAGGACGACTGATCACGATCGAAGGGCTCGACGGCTCCGGCAAGTCAACGCTCGTCGCTGGCCTCACGGCCGAGCTCGAAAGTCGATCCGTGCCGGTGACGGCGCTGCGTGAGCCGGGCGGGGTGGGACTGGCCGAGCGGCTGCGCGACTTGGTCAAAGACCCCTCGCTTGAAGTGAGCGCGCGCGCGGAAGCTTTGATTTACGCGGCGGCCCGCGCCCAGCTCGTGAGCGAGTTGGTGCTTCCGCTGCTCGAAGAGGGGCGCTTTGTTGTGCTCGACCGTTATATAGATTCATCGCTCGCTTACCAGGGCGCCGGTCGCGGACTGGGGATTGAAGCGGTCGCGCAGATAAACGAGTTCGCCAGCGGTGGCTTAACTGCCGACCGCACGCTCTACCTGCGCGTTGATGCCGCGACGCGCGCCGCGCGGATCGGCGCGCGCGGCGAGACGGCCGACCGGCTGGAGCTGGCTGGCGACGAGTTCTTCACGCTCGCGGCGGCGGCCTATGACGAGCTTGCGGCGGCCGAGCCCGGGCGGATCCGCGTGCTTAACGGGGCGGCCGCCCCGGAAGCGGTGCTGGCGGCGGCGATCGACGCGATCGGTGAGCTGCTGCCCTAGTCTTGTGCAGATGCGTTTTCGTTTGATCGCCGTGCTCGCCGCGAGCTCTCTGACGCTGGCGCTGCCGCTCAGCGCTCAGGCGCGTACGACGGTGCAGCCGCTCGAGCCGATCCCAGGCCAGCCGGTGCAGCCGTCCGCAGAGCCGATCACCCCTCCCTCTGGAGCACCCGGGCAGCCTGCCTCGCCGACCGTCACCGAGCCGGCGACGGCAACACCGGCGCCGCAGAGCGACAAGCCGCTCAGCAAAGCTCAGGACCGTGGCCTAGCTTGGCTAACAATTGGCCTGATCGCGCTTGCTGCCGTGCTGCTTGGAGTGCTCGTTGTGATCCTTCTTTGGCGCATCCGCGGCTGGGATCCGCGCTGGCTCAAGCGCTGGCGCCACTCGACAGCCGAGGCCGGCTGGCGAGCCGGGCTTAGCGGCGCCGAGATCCGCGATTTCATTCGTCTTGGCCGCTAACTGGCAACCGGTCAAGAGGCGAGAAAACGGCTACCAGCTGGGCTATTCTTAGAGGGTTGGATCGGTCTGAATCGGCGGCCCAAAATGCGATTGGGCTCGCGGTTGCATTCCGTCCGACGCAGGTGGGAAGTTCCTCGACCCGCGCTCGGTTCCTGAGGGCGCGGAAAGCGCCGGTAATCCAGCCGGCAGGAGAGAGGAAGCAAACGATGGAAATCACCCCGCAGACCGACACCGCCAACACCGCCGTCGAGGCAGGCCACGCAATGTCGATCGAACGCCGTCACACCGAACCCGGCATCGATCCGTTTTCTTCAGTCGAGTGGCAGGTTCGCGACGCGCGGATCGCCCACGGCGACCACGTCGCCTTCGAACAGACAGACGTTGAGTTCCCTACGACTTGGTCACAGAACGCCACCAACATTGTCACGCAGAAGTACTTCCGTGGGCAGGCAGGTTCACGCGAGCGCGAGCGCTCGGTCAAACAGATGATCGGCCGCGTCTCCGGCACGATCGCCGACTGGGGTCGCGAGCGCGGCTACTTCGCAACCGCTGAGGACGGCGATGCCTTCGAAGCCGAACTGACTCACATCCTGCTCCACCAGAAGGCAGCCTTCAACTCACCGGTCTGGTTCAACGTCGGCTTCGAAGAGAAGCCACAGTGCTCAGCCTGCTTCATCCTCAGCGTTGAGGACACGATGGAATCGATCCTCGGCTGGAACACAAAGGAAGGCACGATCTTCCGCGGAGGCTCCGGCTCCGGCATCAACCTCTCAAACATCCGCGGCTCAATGGAGCAGCTCAGCAAGGGCGGAACCGCCAGTGGCCCCGTCTCATTCATGCGCGGTGCCGACTCATGGGCCGGCACAATCAAGTCCGGCGGCAAGACGCGCCGCGCCGCCAAAATGGTCGTCCTTGACGTTGACCATCCGGACATCGTTGAGTTCATCGAGTGCAAGGCCAAAGAAGAAGACAAGGCCGCCGCGCTGCGCGACGCCGGCTTCGACATGTCGATCGACGGTGACGGCTTCAACTCGATTCAGTACCAGAACGCCAACAACTCGGTCCGTGTAACAGACGAGTTCATGCAGGCCGTTGAAGACGACGCGCAGTGGAACACGATCGCCCGCGCAACCGGCGAGCCGATCGGCGAATCAATGCCCGCGCGCGAACTGATGATCAAGATCGCCCGCGCCGCATGGCGCTGCGCCGACCCAGGCGTTCAGTACGACACGACGATCAACCAGTGGCACACCTCACCGAACTCGGGCCGAATCAATGCCTCGAACCCGTGCTCCGAGTACATGCACGTTGACGACTCGGCCTGCAACCTCGCGTCGATCAACCTGATGAAGTTCCGTCGCCCCGATGGCACGCTCGACGTTGAAGACTTCGAGCACACGACCGACATCCTGCTGCTCGCTCAGGAGATCATCGTCTCCCCATCTAGTTACCCGACCGAGCAGATTGGCGACAACGCCCGCGCCTTCCGTCAGCTCGGCCTCGGCTACACCAACCTTGGCGCCTACTTGATGGCTAACGGCGTCGCATACGACTCCGACCCGGGCCGCGGAACAGCAGCGGCAATAACGGCGCTGATGACAGGCCGCGCCTACCGCCAGTCGGCAGTGATCGCAGCAGCAATCGGGCCGTACGAGAAGTACGAAGAGAACCGTGAGCCGCACAATAACGTGATGCGGATGCACCGTGACGCCTCGTACGCAATCCCAGATTCGACCGTGGCTGACGACCTGCTGCTCGCAGCAGCACGCCACTCAGGGGATGACGCGGGAGAGGGAGGTGAGCGCTACGGCTCCCGCAACGCGCAGGCACCAGTGCTCGCGCCGACCGGC